>JBKQUU010000101.1:0-90020 GCA_052325485.1 Acidimicrobiales bacterium
CATCTACTTCCTCTCCGATCGCGAAGGGCCGGTGACGCTGTTCTTCTACGACGCCAAGTCGAAGAAAGTCACGCGCGCCGATGTGGCTTTTCACGCCGACCGGGAGATCAAGTACCTGAGCGACACCATCGTGGCCATAGTCACCCTGGGCGCGACGAGGCCTTTCCTGGTGCGGCCGAGGGGAGGCGGGCGCTCGGTCGACCTCCGGCCCGCATCGGGCGACTTGCTGGTCATGGGCGGCGCCTGCCAGGCGGCCTTCGAGCACGCGGTGCCGAAGACGGCGGCGTCGGGACCGAGGGTGAGCGCCTCCTGGCGCTGGGCGCACCAACCCGGTCCGGGACCATGGCAAATCGAAGCCACGGCCCCGGACGCGCCGTGAGCGGGGGCCCCCAGGTGGCCGGCGCCCTTCTGACGGGGGGAGCCAGCCGTCGGATGGGCTTCGACAAAGCGTTGGTCGAGGTCGACGGTGTGCCCAGCGCCGTGCGCCTGGCCACCGTCCTGGGTGAGGTGGCGAGCCCTGTGCTGGAGGTGGGCCCAGGGCGATCGGGCCTGACGGCCATCGCCGAACAGACGCCCGGGTGTGGCCCGCTGGTGGCCGCTTGTGCGGCGCGGGAGGCGCTGCGGGCCATGGGCTACTTCGGGCCTGTCTTGCTACTGGCATGTGACCTGGCCTTTGTGGCTGCCGGCGACCTCGTCGTCCTCTGTCGCTGGCCAGGACCGGCATCGGTGGTGCCCATGGTCGGCGGCCGTCCCCAGCCCCTGTGCGCCCGCTGGTCGCCAGAGGAGCTCGACGCCGCCGCTGTGCTCGTGCAGGCGGGTGAGCGCTCCATGAAGGCTCTGCTGCGCCGCCCCGGCATCGTCTTTGTGGACGAAGAGCGCTGGCCTTCTGGAAAGGCCGAGCGTGTCTTCGCTGACTTCGATACCCGTTCGGACCTGGCCGCCCTGGGCCTGGGCGGCCCGGGCCTGGGCGACATCGAGCCTTGAACTGTCCTGGGGCAGGCGCTCTCAGCTGGCCGGTTCGTTGTCGAGCGGCAGTTCGATGTCCACCCTGGTCCCGCCGCCAGCCGGTGAGGTGACCTCGACCGTGCCCCCGTGCGAGGCGATGACCCGCTTCACAATGGCCAACCCCAGGCCGGAACCGGGCATCGACCGTGCCGTCTGGGCGCGGTAAAAGCGTTCGAATATGTGAGGCAGGTCCTGGGGGGCCACTCCCGGGCCCTCGTCGGTCACCGTCAGGTGCCAGGCGCCGTTGGACACCAGAGTCACGCCGACCCGTCCCCCTACCGGGCTCCATTTGGCGGCATTGTCGAGGACGTTCATCACGGCCCGTTCCAGCAGGGCGGGCTGGGCGCGGACTTGCCCGGGCTGCAGAGAGACGTCGAAGTGCAAGGACAGCCCTCGCCGCTGCGCCCTGTCCACCGCCCGCTGCACCAGTTCGGCGAACGGCACCGCTTCGGGCTCGGCTTCGAGCCGTTCGTCGTCCCGGGCCAGGTCGACCAGGTCGCCTACCAGCGTGGTCAGCTCCTTCAGCTGGGAGTCCACGTCGCTCAGGAGCGCCTCCCGGTCATCGCTCGGCAGGTCCCGCATCTTCATCAGCACCTCGATGTTGGTGCGCAGGCTGGTGAGCGGGGTGCGCAGTTCGTGGCCGGCATCAGATACGAGCTGGGCCTGTTGCTGGCGCGAGGCGGCCAGGGCGCCGAGCATGGCGTTGAAGCTGCGCGCCAGCCGTCCCAGCTCGTCGTTGCCGGTGTCGTCGATAGTGGCCGACAGGTCCTGCGTCTCCGCCACGTGCTCGGCCGCCCATGACAGCGTCTCCACGGGCCGGATGCTGGCCCGGCCGACCAGCCACCCCAGCCCGGTAGCGACGGCGGCACCGCCCACCGCCACTAGGACGAGGATGAGGCGCAGGAACGCCAGCGTGTTGTCCACGTTGGACATCGGGTAGCCGATCTGCACGGCCAGCTCATTGGTTATCACGCTGACAGTGGCGACGAGGTACGGGTTGCCGTCGGTGCCCTGTTCGGTCTGTACCGTCTGCTCCTCGGCGCTGGCCGCCAGGACCTGTTTGGAGGTGGGCGTGAGGGGGAAGAACGGGGTCTCGGGCATGGTGTCCTGCTGGGCGTTGACCGAGTACACCTGAGTCGCCTGCGGGCCCCCGATGATGACCTGGACCTGGTCGCCCGTCCGCAGCTGGAAATCGATGATGGGCCGGCTCAGTAGGCCCGAGCCCTCAAAGCGGACAAGGCTCGGCAGTTGGACGACGGCGCTTTGCAGATTGGACTTCGCCTGCTGTTCGAGCTGCCTGCTCACGGCGACATAGGACACCAGCGCAGCCATGGCCACGGCTATACCTACGGCCACCCCGACCAGGACGCTTATGCGGGTCCGGAAGCTGACCTCCCGCAGCAACGTTAAGGAGCGGGGTGGCGGCAGGACCTCCTCGCGCCCCGGGACAAGCCCGTCGGGGCCGTTGCCGTCGTCGCCTTCGGGTGTGAGGGTGAGCGCTTCGGAGGTCCCGACGGGCTCACCGTGCGTAGTGGTGCCAGCCCCCGCCGGGGGGGCGGGCGGGGGCGGCGGAGGTTGGCCGGGCACGGGCCAGAGGGGAGCCGGCGGCGCCGGGGCCGGGCCAGCGTCCTGCCAGTTATGCCGGGGCGCCCAGTTCAGTTCCATGTCGCACAGCGGTCTGCCCTGTTCATCCCCTTATCTCCGCCGGCAACCGCATCACGTAGCCGACGCCCCGCACGGTGTGTATGAGCCTCGCCTCCCCTTCCGCCTCCGTCTTGCGCCGCAGGTAACCGATGTAGACCTCGAGGCTGTTGGAGTTGAGGCCGAAGTCGTAGCCCCAGACCCGGTCGAAGATCACTTCGCGGGGCAGGACCTGTTTGGGGTTGCGCAGGAACAGCTCCAGCAGTAGGAACTCGGTACGGGTCAATTCGATCAACCGGTTGGCCCGGCGTACCTCACGGGTGCCGGGGTCCAGCGTGAGGTCACCGAAACGCAGCGGTTCGTTCTCGGCGCTCGGTGCGCTACGGCGCATCAGGGCGCGCAGGCGGGCCAACAGTTCTTCGAGGGCGAAAGGCTTGACCAAGTAGTCGTCGGCACCGGCGTCGAGGCCGTCTACCCGCTCGGTAACGGCCGCCCGGGCCGTGAGCATGAGCACCGGGGTCCGGTCACCGGCCGCCCGCAGGCGCCGGCACATTTCCAGGCCGTCGAGGCGGGGCATGGCGATGTCCAGAACGATGGCGTCAGCGGGCCTCTGGGCGTGGGCAGCCAGGCCGGCCATCCCGTCCTCAGCCAGTTCGGCGGTGTAACCCTCAAAACGTAGGGCGCGTTCCAGCGCCTGACGCACCGCCGGCTCGTCGTCTACGACCAGGACTCGCATGTCATCACCCCACTCCGGTATTTATTTTGACTGGTCGACCTGAGAGCGTGCTGAACGCACCGCCCCACAAAGGAAAAGACTGCCCTACGCCGACCGCCACCAGCGCTCGGGGCTGCACGTCTGGCGGGGGCCGGTCATGGCGGCCAGAGCGATGAAGCTAAATTGTTCCGGATGGCTCAATACCTCGTGGAGCGACGGCTGATGGACGTCTCCCGGCGCCTGCGCAAGACTAGGGAAGAGCTTGCCATCGCCGACGAGCAACTGAGCGCGTTGGCCGAGGCGGCAGACGAGGCGCGCCTGCGCTCGCTGGTCTCAGAGACGCCGCTGGCGGCGCGCGAAAGCCAGGAAGCCCAGCGTCACGCCGACGCCATGGCCGGGGCCCGGGACGGCTTGGCCTCGCAGGTCAAGCGGTTGGAGCACGAGCTCGACGAGCTCCTGGACAAGCTGGCGCCCGGGAGCGCGGGTTAGCGCCCCCACCGGCGCCACCGGTATTTTCAGGCAGGTACCTCCATGCAGGCAAGCAGAAGGGCAAGGTAAGGCTGAGTGAGCGCAAGGCTCGTAATAGCGGAGGACGAGGCTCTGATCCGTCTCGACCTGCGGGAAACCCTCGAAGAGGAGGGCTACGAAGTTGTGGGCGAAACCAGCCGCGGCGACGAGATCGTGGGCCTGGTGCGCGCTCAGCGCCCGGACTTGGCCATCCTCGACATCAACCTGCCGGGTGGTGACGGCCTGACCGCGGCGGCCGAGATAACGGCGGAACGACTGGCCGCCGTCTTGATCCTGACCGCCTTCAGCCAGCGCGAGCTCGTCGACCGGGCCCGGGAGGCGGGCGCTCTGGCCTATCTGGTCAAGCCCTTCCAGCGCAACGACCTGGTCCCGGCCATGGAGCTGGCCCTGGGGCGCTTCGAGGAGATGAAGGCGCTCGAGGAGGCCTTCAAGGACCTGGAGGAGCGCATGGAGGTACGCACCCTGGTCGAACGGGCCAAGGGTGTGCTCATGGACGAGCTCGACATGAAAGAAAGCGACGCCTTCCGTTGGGTCCAGCGCCGCGCCATGGACGGGCGCACGACGATGAAGGAAGTGTCCCTGCAGGTGCTCTCGGGAGAGCTGCGGCCTTAGGCCCGGGCCGGCCCGGGGGGCACCAAGGCCGGGGCCGGTGCCACGAAGAGCAGCGCGGCCAGGGAGGCGCCCAGCACCACGTTGTCCTCGCCCACCTCGAGCACCAGGCTCCCGTCGGGGCCCCGAGCGACAACGGTGGCCTGGCAGCCGGGGATGAAGCCGTGCTGTTCGAGGTAGACCAGGGCGTTCAGGTCGAACTCGACGAGCTCCATCATCCGGCTCAGCCGCACCCGGTCGCCCACCTTCGCTTTGGCCAGGACGGTGGCCGGCTCGGGCTGGGCGCCCGACCCGGGGATGGGGTTGCCGTGAGGGCAGGTGGGGGGGTTCCCTAGGATTTCGACCAGCCGGGCCTCAACTTCGTCGGAGATGACGTGCTCCCAGCGGTCGGCCTCGGCATGGACCTTGTGCCAGGGCAGGCCGATGATATCGGTCAGGAGCCGTTCCGCCAGGCGGTGTTTACGGATGACGCTGGTGGCTAGCCGCCGGCCGGACGGGCTGAGCGACAGCGAGCGTCCCCGCACCTCGATGTAACCCTCCTCACGCAGGCGGTGCACCATCTCGGAGACGGTGGGGGCGGAGTGGCCGACGCGCTCGGCCAAACGAGCCTGGATCACCTGGCTGCCCTCTTCTTCCAGATTGAATATGGCCTCGAGGTACTGCTCATTGGGAGGGTGGGCGCCGGTCCGGCCGGCAACGCTGCTCATGCCGCGAGCGTACTTCTGCGCAGGCGCCGACCCCAGGACCTCGTGGGGGACCTCCCGCCCGGGGGGCGCGGGCACAGCTGCGCCCCGCCCCCCGGGGGGCCGGGCGCCGGGTCACGCCGGGAGTAGTGGCAGACTCTAGGAGTGGAGAGGCCGGTTACGGGGGCTGGGATGCCTGGGAGGGACGGGTTATGGCGTTGTTGATGCTCCTCGACGGCAATTCGCTGACCTACCGGGCCTTTTTCGCCCTGCCGACGGACTTGGCCACGGCCTCGGGACAAGTGACCAACGCCGTTTATGGGTTTACCTCCATGCTTGTGAACCTGATCAAGGACCACAAGCCCGACTACCTGGTCGTCGCCTTCGACCGGCCGGAGCCGACCTTCCGCCACGAACTGGTGGCCGGCTACAAGGCGACACGTTCGGCCGCCCCGGACATATTGCGCCAGCAGATGGGCCTCGTCCGCCAGCTGGTGGAGACCATGGGCATCCCCGTGGTCGAAGCCCCGGGCTATGAGGCCGATGATGTCCTGGCCACCCTGGCCACCAGGGCGGCGGCCGAGGGCGACGACGTGATCGTCGTAACGGGTGACCGCGACACCTACCAGCTTGTCCACGACCCCCACCTGAAGGTGCTCTACAACCGGCGGGGCGTGTCGGACTACGTGCTCTACGACGAGGCCGGGATCCTGGAGCGTACGGGGGTGACGCCGGCGCAGTACCCCGACTTCGCCTCCCTGCGGGGCGACCCGTCGGACAACTTGCCCGGGGTCCCCGGCGTGGGCGAAAAAACCGCCGCCCGGCTGATAAGTACCTACGGTGACCTCGACGGGGTGTACGCCCATCTGGACGAGCTGACGCCGCGTTTGCGCGACTCGCTCATCGCCGGCGAGGAGCCGGTACGCAGCAACGCCCGGGTCATACCTCTGGTGCGCGACCTGGAGGTGTCCGTGACGCCCGGGGAAGCGGCCGTCGGGGGCTGGGACGTGACCGACCTGCGCCGGCTGTTCGAGTTCTTGGAGTTCCGGACCCTCTGGGACCGCTTCGTCGACGCCACCGGTACGGGCCGGGCGGACACCGCCTCCGCCCCGGCGCCCGGTGAGCAGTTGGCGGTGGCCATGGAGGCCCTGGAGGGCGCCACGGACACCGTCAGGGCCCTTGAGGAGTGGGCCCGTACCGGGGTGGCCCTAGCCGTGGCCGGGTCATGGGAGGGCCGGGAGGGCCGCTCCCCCCTGAGGGGCCTCGCCTTCGCCGTGGTCGGCGAAAACGGCCACGAGGGGAACGGGCCCGAGGGGGACGGGCCCGAGGGGGACGGGGCCGAGGGGGACGGGGCCGCCCGCACGCCGGGCCCGGCCGTGCCCGGCCCCGCACGGGCCTGGTGGCTCGGAGGGGAGCTCCTCGGCGATGCCCGGGTGCGGGGGGCCCTGGGCGACCTGCTCGGCGTGGGCGGCGGCGCCTCCGTTTCCGCTCACGACGCCAAGGCCCTCATGAGGAGCCTGGCCGTGCTGGGCGTCGACTTCGCCAACCTCCAGCTGGACACGTCGATAGCCGCCTATCTGGTCGACCCGGCCGGTGACCAGTACTTGCTGGAGGACCTGGCGGCGCGTTTCGCCGGCCTGGCCCTCGCCCCGGCCGGTACCACGCCCAGCGGCCAGCTCGACCTATCGGGCTCGGCGGAGCCGGGCCGGACGGCCGCCGAGCGCGCTGTGGTCGTTGCCCGGCTCTCCCGTCCGCTGTCCCGAGCCTTGGCCCACCGGGGCATGTCTCGCCTGTACGACGAGGTCGAAAGGCCACTGGTCAGGGTCCTGGCCCGCATGGAGCTCGTCGGGGTGCGGGTGGACTCGGTCGAGCTCGCCCGCCTGGGGCGCCAGCTGGCCGACGAGGCCCGCGCCCTGGAGGGCCAGGTCCACGACCTGGCCGGCACCCAGTTCTTGGTGAACTCGGTGCAGCAGCTGCGCGAAATCCTCTATGGCAAGCTCGGTCTGACCCCGGGGAAAAAAACCAAGACGGGTTACTCCACGGACAACCAGACGCTGGAGAAGCTGCGTGAGGAGCACCCCATAATCCCCGCCATCTTGCGCTACCGGGAGGTCGAGAAGCTCCGCTCGACCTATACCGACGCCCTTTTGGCCGAGGTGGGGGCCGACGGGCGGATACATGCCACTTTCAACCAGACCGTGGCCCGCACGGGCCGGCTCTCGTCGGATGCCCCCAATTTGCACAACATCCCCGTGCGTACCGAGGAAGGCCGCCAGCTACGTCGGGTGTTCGTGCCTGACGAAGGGATGCGGTTCTTGGTGGCCGACTACAACCAGATCGAGCTGCGGGTCATTGCCCACCTGGCCCGGGACCCCGGTCTGATCGAAGCTTTCCGGACCGGGGCCGACATCCACCGCATGACGGCGGCCCGGATTTTCGGTGTGGAGCCCTCCGAAGTGACCATCGGCATGCGGTCCCGGGCGAAAATGGTCTCCTACGGCCTGGCTTACGGGATGGAGTCCTACGGGCTGGCCCAGCGCCTGGGCATAGAGGTGGACGAGGCGGCCGAGATCCTAAAAGCCTATTTCGACAGCTTCCCCCGGGTCCGGGCCTATATGGACGAGGTCGTGGCCGAGGCGCGCCACAAGGGCTACACGGAGACCCTCTTCGGCCGGCGCCGGCTCATACCCGAACTGTCCTCCGAGCGCTACCAGGTGCGCATGGCGGGCGAGCGCCAAGCCATGAACGCCGGTATCCAGGGCCTGGCGGCCGACATCTTCAAGGTGGCCCTGGTCCGCCTGGACGGCCGCCTCGACGAGGAGCAGCTCCGCAGCCGGCTTGTCCTGCAGGTCCACGACGAAGTCATCCTGGAGGTCCCCCCGGAGGAAGAAGAGGCGGCGGCCAAGGCCGTCGTCGAGGCGATGCGAGGGGCGGCTGAGCTCAGCGTCCCCCTGGAGGTCAACCTGTCCTGGGGGCGGAGCTGGGCCGAGGCCAAGGCCTGAGGGTACCGGCGGGCGCCAGAGCTAAAGGCGCGCCTCTTGTTCCCGGCCGGGAGGGCTATTTCCGGCCGGGAGGGGGCTTGGTGCCCAGGACGATCTTGGCTACATCACCCGAGGCTATGTCGTTTGTGGGCGGGAGGTGCTTCCACACGTAGGTGATGTAGGGGTCCAGGCTCTGCTGAGGGTCCTGGCCCAACAGTTGCTGGACCCAGACGACCACCTGGGCCTGGCCCTCCGGCGTCCATGTGGGGACGGCGGGGGACTCCGGGGCCACCACGATCTCTTTTATATCAAGCGCCCGGATGTCGGCGGCCGCTTGCGCTCGGACCGCCGGGGTGACGGCCGGTACGACGGCGCCCGGCCCCCCCAGCTTCAGTAGGAAGCGCAACCGGCTTAGATCCCTGCCGTTGGTACCCGTCATGCCCGTGTCGCTCGGCATCACGTAGCAGAAGTTCGACTCCGCCTGCCAGAGCAGGTTCAGCTCGTTGACCGCCGGCAGCATGAGCACGACGGGGGCGGGGCCGGGGCTACGGCTCCCCGGTCCCCCGGCGGGGCAGGCCAAGCCGGTCGTGAACGCCGTGAAAAGAGGGCTGGAAGACGCCGGGTAGTTGATGATGGGACAGAAAAAAGCCAGGCCGGTCGCGGCCAACGTCGTCCCGGCGACGCGCCAGGGCCTATGCAAGCATTTGAGCTCCTCCAGGCCCAGCGAAAGCAGCAGGCCCACGCCCAGGAACATCATCGACGCGAACCGGTCGGGGAGAAGGTTGTGGAAAAGCGGCAGCTTCTGCAGCAGGAAATCGGGCAGGCGGAGGAACGAGACGAGCTCCCGGTGGCCGTCGACGTGGAGCGTGGAGCCCATGGAAAGTACGCCGGCGCCCAAGGCGATGGCCAGGGCCACCCACGTGACCCCCCGGCGACGGGCCAGGAACACGGTGGCGGCGGCGAAAATAAGGAGAGGGATACCTATGTAGGCACCCTGCTCGGAGCCGTTGCCGGTGAAGTTCCGGCTCACCGCCAGGACCGAGGACGGCGCCAGGCGGGTGATGTTGGTGGGGACGACGAAGTTCAACAAGTCGCTCACGTACACGTCGGGGGGGTGCACGTTCTGGACGCGGTCGGGGCCGAAGTACTGGAAAGCGAGGAACGGCGCGGCCAAGACAATGAACA
The DNA here is from genome assembly GCA_052325485.1 of Acidimicrobiales bacterium. Classification (GTDB taxonomy): domain Bacteria; phylum Actinomycetota; class Acidimicrobiia; order Acidimicrobiales; family Palsa-688; genus Fen-671. Next base: position 9,348 of record JBKQUU010000101.1, read on the forward strand.
CAGCGACCGCTACCTTCAAGCCGTCCCAGGCATAGCGGAAATGGGCGGCCACGGTGCCCCGGTTGAGCACGCACAGTACGGCCACGGCTATGGCCGCCGTGACCGCCTCCATGGCCAGGACCTCTTCGCCGCTAAGCAGCTGGGCCCAGGCCAGGAGGCCCAGGACCAGCCCCTCTCGCCATGGCGTGGCCGACTGGACCACGAGGAGGCGGTCGAGCAGGACAAGGAAAAGCGGGGCACTGGCCATGAGCACTTGCGCCAGGTGCCCGACGGCTTGCGAGGTCACGTAAGGCGAGAAGCCGACCACCACGCCGCCGGCCAGGGAGGGTAGCCGGCCCGACCAACGCCGGAAGGCCAGGTAGGAAAACGTGCAGGCCAGCGCCGGGGCCAGGCTGAGCACGACATTGTAAGAAAAGGCGGGCCCGAACAGGACCGTCACCGGCGCCATCACGAAGCTGGGTAGCAGCACCGACGTGTTCCACATCAGGTTTATCCCGCTGGGGAAGTTGACATAGGTGCTCACCAGGGGGTTGAGGCCGTGGCCGATGGCGAAAGGCATCCAGGAAAAGAACCAGGAGTACTCGTCGGCGTCGCCGGCGCCGCCGATCTGGTTGCCCCTGGGGAACTCCCACGCCAGGTGCCACCACGCCACGACCAGGCCCAGCGATATGACGAACACGACCAGCAGTTCCCACCCGGTGGCGGTGTCCCTTTGGGGCTTGTGCACCGTAGGTGGCGGCGCGGCGGGGCCGACGGGTTGGGTGCCCTCGGGCGGGGTGGGCTCGGCACCCGATGGGCGCGGGGGCGCCAGTGCGACGGTGGCCGCCGAGGCGGCTGTCCCTTCCGGGCCGGGACCGGTCGGCCTTCCCCAGCGGGGACGGAAAAGCGCAGATTGACGCCGCCGGCTGTGGCGGGGCCCGGGAGCGGGGCTCGCCGGGACCGGGACCTGTGGGCTCACTCGCCTCGAGCGGGCCTCTCCGGTACCGCCCGCCGGGAGGCGCCCACGTACGCCGACAACGGCCGGATAAGGGCGTTGTGGGACTCCTGCTCGATTATGTGGGCCGTCCACCCCGTAACACGGCTCATTACGAATATCGGCGTGAAGGTGGGCGTGTCGAAACCCATGAGGTGGTAAACCGGCCCGGTGGGGTAATCGAGGTTGGGGTAAAGGCCTTTCGACTCGAGCATGGCTTGTTCCAGGCGGTTGTAAATGGCCATCAATTGCCGCCCCTCCTCGTTGCCCTCAGCCAGGTCGGCCAGGGCTGTGCGCATAGTGGGCACCCGGCTGTCTCCGTGCTTGTAAACGCGGTGACCGAAGCCCATCACCTTGCCCCCGGCGGCCAGGGTCCCGGCCAGCCAGGCCGGTACCGCCTCGGGGCCGGGGAGCGTGGCAAAGATGGCCATTACCGCTTCATTGGCTCCTCCGTGCAGCGGCCCCTTCAGCGCCCCGATGGCCCCGGTGATGGCGGAGTAAAGATCGGAGAGGGTCGAGGTTATGACCCGGGCCGTAAAGGTCGAGGCGTTGAAGCCGTGCTCGGCGTACAATATGAGCGATATCTCGAAACAGCGCACGACGTCGGGACCGGGGACCGAGCCGAAGCACATATGGAAGAAGTTCTCGGAGAAAGAGAGATCGGGGTCGGGGGCGATAGGAGCCTGGCCTCGCCGGCGCCGCTGCTCGGCGGCGACGATGGTGGGCAGCTGAGCCCATAGCCGGATGGACTTGATGAGGTCAGCCGGACCGTCGAAGTCGTCGGGCGGGCCCATGGCGCTGGCGTGTGGCCCTTCGGCCGGTTCGAGGGCCCCGAGGTAGCTGACCGCCGTACGCAGGACGTCCATGGGGTTGGAGGTGAGGGGGAGCCGGCCGAGAGCGTCGGTGAGGTCTCGGGGCACCTGGCGCCCGGACCTCTCGGCGGCCGTGAACGCCTCCAGTTGCGCCGAGGTGGGCAGCTCGCCGTACCAGATGAGGTAGGCGACCTCCTCGAAACGGCGGGAGGCGGCCAGCTCGGGCACCGGGTAGCCGCGATAGAGCAGGACACCGGTGGCCTCGTCTATGACCGAGACGGCGGTCGTATCGGCGACGACCCCGGCCAGGCCCCGGTGGGTCTCGGGCGTGGCCGTGCTCACGCCTGGCCCAGCCGGGCGTCGAGCGCGCCGTAGTCGTCGTAGCCGAGCAGGTCGTACAGTTGGGCGCGAGATTGCATCTGTCCCAGCAACTCCTTTTGTGTCCCGTCCGAAACGAGCGTGGCCAAACCGCGCTCCACGGCCCCCATGGCCAGGCGTAACAGCGTAACCGGGTAGATGACCACGTTCACGCCGAGCCCGGCCAACGTGGTGGCGTCCAGCAATTGGGTCTGGCCGAACTCGGTCATATTGACCAGCAGCGGGGCGTCGACGCGCTGGCGGAAGCGTTCGATCTCGGCCGCGTCGGCCAGCGCCTCGGCGAATATCATGTCCGCCCCGGCGTCGAGGTAGGCCTTCGCCCGCTCTACGGCGGCATCGAGGCCCTCTACCGCGCGGGCGTCGGTGCGGGCGCATATGACAAAAGCCGGGTCCCGCCGCGCTGCGGCCGCCGCCCGGACCCGCCGGCTCATGTCGGCGACGGCCACGATCTCCTTTCCTTCCAGATGGCCGCACCGTTTCGGGTTGACCTGGTCCTCGATGTGGCAGCCAGAAACGCCCAGATCCTCCAGGACGTGGACGGTGCGGGCGGCGTTGAGGGGCTCGCCGAAACCCGTGTCGGCGTCGACGAGCGCGGGCAAGCCGGTGGTGCGAGCCACCTCGTGGCTGCGGGCGGCCACCTCGCTCAGGGTCGTCAAGCCGATGTCGGGCAGGGCCAGGGAGGCGGCCACGACGGCGCCGGAGACGTACACGCCCTCGAAGCCCAGACGTTCGATCAGCAGGGCCGACAGCGGGTTGAAGGCACCGGGGAAGCGCAAGAGGCGGCCTGAGGCGAGGCCGGCTCGCAGGGCCTGGCGCTTTTCGCCCGCCGGCACTGGGGAGTGGAACATCAGAACAGGCCTCCCGTGGGCGTCTTTGCCTCCAGGTCCGGGCAGGTGAAGGTGCACTCGCGGACTTCGGCCGGCGTCAGCGTGGGGAGGCGCTGGACGAGATCGAGCAAGCGCCGTTGCTCTTCTGGCGCGATGGTGCCCTCGGCCAGCCGGCGGAACTTGTCCACGTAGGCCGTTGGCCCGAAGGGCCGGGCACCTCGGGGATGGGCGTCAGCCACCACTATCTCGTCTTCGATCGTGGTGCCGTCCTCCATCTCGACCACTACCCGGCCCCCGAACGCCTCGCCGGCCAGGTAGCGCTCCGTCCACGTGGCGTCCTCGGCCGTCGTGACCTTGCCCCACAGGGAGACGGTCTGGGGGCGATGAGCCCTTTCCGGCCGGTAGGACGAGCCGTGGTCCCACGTCCCGTCCTCCAGGGCCACGGCGAAGATGTACGGCAGCGAATGGTCGAGGGTCTCCCGGGAGGCGCCGGGGTCGAACTTCTGGGGGTCGCCCGAGCCCGTCCCGATGACGAAGTGGGTGTGGTGGCTGGTGTAAATGGTCACTGCGCCCACCCGGGCCAGGTCGGGCACCTCTCGGCGCAGGCGGCGGGCCAGGTCGATGAAGGCCTGGGCCTGGTACTCGGCCGAATGCTCCTTGGTGTAGGTGTCGAGGATGGCCCGCTTGGGCTCGCCCAGCTCGGGCAGGGGGACCCGGTACACGGCATCGGGGCCGTCGAGCAGCCAGGCGATGACGCCGTCCTCGCCCTCGTAGATGGGCGCCGGCGAGGTCTCGCCCCGCATGGCCCGGTCGACTGCCTCTATGGCCACCTTGGCGGCGAAGGCGGGCGCGTAGGCCTTCCAGGACGAGATGTCGCCCTTGCGCGACTGACGGGTGGCGGTGGTCGTGTGCAGCGCCTGGCCGATGGCCTGGTAGACGATCTCGGTCGGCAGGTGCAATAGCGTCCCCAGGCCGGCGGCCACGGACGGCCCCAGGTGAGCGACGTGGTCGATCTTGTGCGCGTGCAGGGAGATGCCCCGGGACAGGTCCACCTGGACCTCGTAGGCGGTGGCGACGGCGCGCACGAGGTCGGCCCCCGAGCAGCCGGCGTGCTGGGCCACGGCTAGCAGGGCGGGGATGTTGTCGCCCGGGTGGGAGTACTCGGCGGCCAGAAAGGTGTCGTGGAAGTCCAGCTCGCGCACGGCCACACCGTTGGCCCACGCCGCCCATTCCGGCGCCACCCGCCTGCCCGCCGAGCCGGCCGGGTACCCCCACACGGCGGCGCCCGGGACCAGCTCGTGGCGGACGGACTGGGCCCGGGCATGGGCCACCGAGGCTCGGTAGAGGGCGGCGGCAGCCACGCCGGCGTCGTCGATGAGCCGGTTGACGACCATTTCCGCCACCGGGGCCTCGACGGGCACCGGGTCGGTGGCCACCTCGGCCAGCCTCCAGGCCAGTTGCCGCTGGCGCGGGAGCCGCTCGGCACTGGCGTACGAGCGGACCTCGTGCTGCTTCATCGTCGTCCGATCTGCGCCTGGCGGGGGTCGTCCGGCATCCCTAGGAACGATACCCAAGCCAGGCCAGGGGTGCCTTTGCCGGGACCGGGACGGCGGTGACGGCGGGGCCGCCGGTGCTAAACAGGTGGGCATGCGGACCGGCGCCGGCGGCCGCTCGGCCAGGTCTCGCTGGTTGAGCGCGGCTGGGGCGATTTTTTCAGCCCTGACAATGATGATGAGCTCGTCGCCGAGCGTGCTGGCCTCCGCCGTCCCGGCGACGGTCGGGACGGCGGGGCACCCCGGCACCCGCCCCATGACTGGGTTGCCCGTGACCGGGTTAGCGGCCGCCGAGCACAGCGGGACCTTCAGGGACGGGGGCGTGATCGCTCACGGGGCGGCGAGGTTTTTCGGCAGCCCGACCAACCTGGTCCTGGCCGCGCCCGTGGTGGGCATGGCGGCGACGCCGGGCGGAGTGGGTTATTGGCTGGTCGGCGCGGACGGCGGCGTGCTGAGTTATGGCGACGCCAGGTACTTCGGCGGCACCGCCGCCCTCCGGCTCCGCGCCCCGATCGTCGCCCTGGCCCCCACCCTCGACGGCGAGGGGTACTGGCTCGTCGGTGCCAACGGCAGTGTTTACTCTTTTGGTGACGCCGTTTTTTACGGTCCGGCCCGGTCCCTGTCGCTGCCCGACCCCATCGTGGGCTTGGCCCGCACGCCCGACGGCCGGGGCTACTGGATGGTGTCCAGCCACGGCGCCGTTTATTCCTTCGGCGACGCCCGCTACTTCGGGTCCCTCGGGGCGACCGACTTGCACGGTCTCCCGGTGGTGGCCATGTCGCCCTCCGCCGACGGCGCCGGCTACTGGCTGGTCCAGGGGGGAGGCGAGGTCATCGCCTACGGGGACGCCCCGAGGTTGGGTGGGATGCGAGGGCACCCACCGGTGGACGGCATCGCCGTGACACCCGATGGCCGCGGGTACTGGCTGGTGTGCGGGAACGGCGAGGTGGACGCCTTCGGGGACGCCGGCCACCTGGGCGGCAACAACAGGGCCTGGCCTCGCCCGCCCATCGCCGCCATCGTCGCCGACCCCGCCGCACCGGGGTACTGGCTCCTGGACGCCGCCGCTTTCAAGGTCAACCTCGGCCACCCGAGCCCCGACCAGGGCCGCCGCGTGGTCAGCGTGGCCGCCAGCCAGCTGGGCCCGAGCCCGGACGGCGGCAACTATTGCAACCCCTACGGGCCGTGCGAGCAGTGGTGCGCCCTGTTCGCCACCTGGGTGTGGGAGAGGGCCGGGATCCGCGTCCCCCGCTACGCTTTTGCTGGCGACGTCTACAAATGGGCGCGACGCCATAGCCGGGTCATAACGCTCAGGGACAACCCGGCCCCCGGGGACCTGGTCCTTTACGGCACCGGCCCGCGAAACATATGGACGTCGCCGCACATGGGCGTGGTGGCGCAGGTTTGGCCTGACGGTGAGATCGACACCGTCGAAGGCGACGCCGGGCCCGGCCCGGGAGGTTGGACGTCGGTCCTGGTGAACGGGCCGTTCTTGCCCGCGCAGTCCTATTTCGCCAACGGCATGCCTATTTACGCCTTTGCTGTCCCCTGACGACCGGCGGAGGCGTCCCAGTACTCCGCCGGGACGGCCCTATAGAGGTCCATCAGCCGCGACCCGGTGGCCTGTAGCCGTTCCATGAGCATGAACGCCAGACGCTTTGTCAGCTCGAACGCGAACACCGGGTCTGATCCGAGCTTGGTACGAAAACATTGTGCGTCTATGGCGATGGCGCCCACCGGGTCCATGGCCCGGGCGTCGAAGCGCCAGCGGTAGGGAGGGAACATCCACGACCAACCCACGGCCGTTCCCGGTCCCATAATGTCGATCACCAAAGGGCCTTGCCCCGGGCACGGCATCTCCAGGCTGACCCGTCCCCTGCGCAGCAGGTAAAGAGTTTCGGCGGGCTCGCCTTCGGCCAGCAATAAATCTCCTTTGGCCACGGCAATGTTGCGGGCACAACCGGCCACGAGCCCGGCAGTATCACCCGGCAGACCTTCGAGCACCGGGTGGCTGGCCACCAGTTCGGCAATATCTTCAACCATCATTACCCCCTCGAAGAACCCGCCCGCGCCTGCGGTGGGCCCTACGGCCGCACCTGTCCGACGGGCCGCCTCGCCGGGGAAATTTGCCGGCCCGAACGGGCAGGGTCTCGCCCACCAACGTAAGTCCTGTCGGGGCTGTCGAACAAGGGTCTTTGGACTCTAAAAGGTGCCCGGCCCGCAGTGGTAGGGGTTAACTTGCCAACTGCAGACATGGCCGAAAGAAGGCTTCATGTCCATGACGCTAGGTCTCTTATCCCAAGAGAGAATCGACGTAGAGGTCTTGAGTGGCTGCACCCAGTGCGGTACGTGCAGCGCCGTGTGCCCCATGACCGACTACATGGAGTACTCGCCCCGGGTGCTCAACGCATTGCGGTTCTCCGGCCATTACGACGAGGCACTCCGTAGCCAGGCGATCTGGGACTGTACCTCGTGCTACGCCTGCACGCTGTACTGTCCCAAGCAGATCCCCATTACAGAGTCCATCTACTCGCTCAAACGGGCGGCGATGAGCGCCGACGTGTACCCCCGCCGTCTCACTACCCCCGTGTTGGTGAAGGCGTTCGTCCACTACGTGCGCCGGGGCGGGCGCAACAGCGAGGCGTGGATGTCGCTCCTGCTCTACCTGCGGACCCGGCCGTTGCACCTGGTGCGCTTTGCCCCCCTGGGCCTGCGGATGATGCGCCTGGGCAGGCTCAGCTTGCGCCACGAGAGCATCCGTGAACCGGCCCAGCTGCGCCTGGTGCTCGACGCCCTCGGGCCGAGCGGGGGAGGCCGCCCATGACCTATGCCTACTTCCCGGGCTGCGGTTCGAAGGGGACGGGGCGGCCCTATGAGGAGTCGCTGTTGGCCGTGTTCGTCGCCCTGGGGTCAGGCCTCGACGCCCTCGACGACTGGAACTGCTGCGGGGCGACGGCCTACCCGGCCGTGGACATGGCCCAGGCGGTCGCCCTGGGTGCTCGCAACCTGGCTTTGGCCGAAAAGGCAAAGCCCGGGCCACGACCGGTGGACGTGGTCGCTCCCTGCGCCGGGTGCTACCGGGCGCTGCTCAAGAGCGAAAAGGCGATGGCGGAGGGGGGGGAGCTGGCCGAGCGCGTTGGTAACGCCCTCGGCGCGGCAGGACTGCGCTACCGGGGCCACGCCCAGGTGAGGCACCCGCTCGATGTCTTGGTGAACGACATCGGCTTGGAGCGCATCGGGGCGGCGGTGGCCCGGCCCTTGACCGGGCTGCGGGTCGCCTGTTATTACGGCTGCCTGCTGGTGCGGCCGTACGCCCTCTTCGATGACCCCCGCGAGCCGACCTCGATGGAGCGGCTGTTCGCAGCGCTCGGGGCCGAGCCGGTCGACTGGCCCATGCGTACGACCTGTTGCGGCGGCTCCTGTTACTGCGGAGGGCCCGTAGTGGGGCCGCTGCCCGATGCGACCCTGCAGCTCAGCCACAATCTCGTGGCGGACGCCAAAAAACGTGGCGCCGACGTGATCGTTACGACCTGCCCACTGTGCCAGTTCAACCTGGAGGCTTTCCAGGGCCAGATGGCCCGCAAGTACGGGTCCCGGGCCGACCTGACGGTGGGGTTTTTCACCCAGTTGCTCGGCGTCGCCCTGGGTATCGCCCCGCGCCGGTTGGGTATCCAGCGGCTGGTCCGCTGGAAGCTCCCCGAGCCGGCCCCGGCCAGAGAGCAAGCTGATGTGAAGGAGGCCGCCGGTGCAACTGCCTGAGAGCGACCGCTCGCCCGTAGGGCCTGACCACAACGGCTCGCCGGGGTTAACGGCCAAGGTGGGGGTCTACGTCTGCCATTGCGGGCTCAATATCGCCAGCAAGGTCGATGTCTCCCAGGTGGTGGCGTTCGCCGCTCTGCTGCCGGGCGTGAGCGTGGCGCGCGATTACAAGTTCATGTGCGCCGACCCGGGCCAGGAGCTTATCCAGCAAGACATCCGGGACGGCGTGGTCAACCGCGTCGTGGTCGCCTCCTGCTCGCCGCTCATGCACGAGGCCACCTTCCGTCGTGCCACCGCCGCCGGCGGTCTCAGCCCCTTCTATTTCCAGATGGCCAATATCCGCGAGGACGTCGCCTGGGTCACCACCGATGGGGCCGCCGCCACCGAAAAGGCCAAGACGCTGGTGGCTGCCGCCGTCCGGCGCGTGCGTGACCATGAGCCGCTCGAACGTCGAGAATCCCCCGTGCACCCCGAGGTACTGGTCGTCGGCGGGGGGATAGCCGGGATCCACGCCGCCCTCACCATGGCCGAGGCCGGCAAGCACGTCTACCTGGTCGAGCGGGAGGCCACCATAGGCGGCCACATGGCGCGCTTCGACAAGACCTTCCCCACGCTCGATTGTTCCGCCTGCATCCTCACGCCCAAGATGTCATCGGTCCGGGCTCATCCCAACATCACCCTGTGGACCTACTCCGACGTAGAAAGCGTGGCCGGTTTCTCGGGCGATTTCACCGTACGGGTGCGGCGCCGTCCTCGCTATGTGAACGAAGACCTGTGCACCGGCTGCCTCTCTTGCATCGATGCCTGTATCTACAAACGGCCCCGGACCGACGACCCCTGGAACGAGGGCCTCAGCAAGCGCCGGCCCATCTATATGGCCTTTCCCCAGGCCACCCCGTCGGTGGTCGTAGTCGACCCCGAAAGTTGTGTGGACTTCAAGACCCATAAGTGCCCCCGCCCGTGCGTGGCCGCCTGCGAGCGCATGGCGATGGACTTCGACCAAAAGCCGCGCACCGAAGAGATCAGGGTGGGGGCCATCATCCTGGCCACGGGTTTCCGCACCTTCGACCCTCACCGCGCCCCGGTCTACGGGTACGGGCGCTTCCCGGGCGTGTACACCAGCATGGAGGTCGAACGCCTGCTCAACGCCTCCGGGCCGACCGGGGGAGAGCTGGTCATGCGGGACGGGGGACGGCCCCGGCGGGTGGCGATCGTGCATTGCGTCGGTTCCCGTGACGCCAACACCAACGCCTACTGTTCCCGCGTCTGTTGCATGTACTCGCTCAAGCTGGCCCACCTGGTCCGGGAGCGCTCGGGGGCCGACGTCACCGAGTTCTACATAGACATGCGTACCCCGGGGAAGGGCTACGAGGAGTTTTACGACCGTGTCCAAAAAGAGGGCACTCAGTTCGTGCGGGGGCGGGTGGCCGAGGTCACCGAGGAAGACGGCCACCTGGTCGTCCACGCCGAGGACACCCTCCTCGGCCGGGTACGGCACGTGCCGGTGGACATGGTGGTGCTCGCCGTAGGCATCGAGCCTCAAGACGACGCCGAAGAAGTCCGGCGGTGCTTCAATATCGGCTGCGGCGGCGAAGGCTTCTTCACCGAGCGCCACCCCAAGCTGGCCCCGGTCTCGACCTTCACCGACGGTATTTTCTTGGCCGGTGCTTGCCAGGGCCCCAAGGACATCCCCGACACGGTGGCCCAAGCGGGAGCGGCGGCGGCCGAGGTGCTGGCCATGGTCGACCGCGGCTACGTCGAGGTCGAGCCGGCAACTGCTTTCGTCACCGCCACGGCCTGCTCGGGCTGCCGCACCTGCATCGGGATGTGCCCTTTCGGCGCTATTTCGTTCGATGCCGCCAACAACGTCGCCATGGTGAACGAAGTGCTGTGCAAGGGCTGTGGCACCTGCGTCGCCGCCTGCCCCTCGGGCGCCGTGCAGCAGCACCTGTTCACCGACCGCCAGATCTTCGACGAACTGGAAGGGGTGCTCAGTGCTGTCTGAAACGGCCTCACGGCCGCCACTGGCCCCAGGACCTGGGGACCAGATCTTCGTGCCCCGGATCGTGGCCTTCTTTTGCACGTGGTGCACCTACACCGCCGCCGACATGGCGGGCCTGTCCCGGATGACCTACTCGCCCACGGTGAGGGTGATCAGGATCATGTGCTCGGGCCGTCTCGACCCCCAGTTCGTCGTGGCCGCTTTCCGCCACGGCGCTGACGGCGTGCTCATCGGCGGTTGCCACCCCGGCGATTGCCACTACCAGGAGGGCAACTACAAGGCTTTGCGCCGGGTGGTCCTGCTGCGTTCCGCTCTGCGCCAGTTGGGCGTGGAGGACGAGAGGCTGCGCCTGGAATGGATCTCGGCGTCCGAAGGCGAGAAGGTCCAACGCGTGTGCAACGAAATGGCCGAGCAGCTGCGCAACCTGGGCCCCCTGCGGTTGGCTCTCCCAGGACCGCGGGCTGACCAGCTCCAGGACCTTAGCCACGCCAGGCAGGGCGCGCCTGAGCCGGCGGGACGGGAGGCACCATGACCAAGCCGAAGGTGGCCTTCTACTGGTGCGCCGCCTGCGGCGGCTGCGAAGAGGCGGTAGTCGACCTCAACGATGAGCTGCTGGCGGCCGTCGAGCTCGTTGACGTGGTGTTCTGGCCGGTGGCCCTGGACTTCAAGCGTGTGGACGTGGAGGCCTTGGCCGACGGCGAGCTGGCGGCAGCGTTTATCAACGGTGCGGTGCGCACCTCCGAACAGGAGGAAATGGTCGCCCTCCTGCGCCGCAAGTCCCAGGCCGTGGTGGCCTTCGGGAGCTGCGCCGTGCAGGGCGGGATCCCGGGCCTGGCCAACCTTTACGACCGCCAGGCCATCCTCGACACGGCTTACCGTGAGGCGCCGAGCCTGGAGGCCCCGGCGACGGTGTTCCCCGCCCAGGAGAGCCAAGTCACCCAGGGCCAGCTCGACCTCCCCGTTTTCGGGGCCACCGTGCGTACCCTCGACCAGGTCATAGACGTCGACTACTACCTGCCCGGCTGTGCCCCGCCGGCCGGTCTCATATGGTCTGCTTTGTCGGCGTTGGTCGAAGGGCGCTTGCCCGAGAAGGGTTCGGTGCTGGCGCCGGACATCGCCCTTTGTTCGGAATGCCGTCTCAGCCCCACCAAACCGGAAAAGCTGTCTGTGGACCATTTCCGGCGCCCTCACGAGTTCGTGGCCGACCCGGACCTCTGCCTGCTCGCTCAGGGCCTGATCTGCCTCGGTCCAGCCACCAGAGCCGGTTGCCAGGCGGTGTGCGTGACGGCGAACATGCCCTGCACGGGCTGCATGGGCCCTACCAGTAGGGTGAGCGACTACGGGGCCAAGGCGCTATCGGCCATCGCCTCGCTCCTCGGCGCCACCGAGGCCGACGAGATCGAGGCCCGCATGGCCGAGATCGTTGACCCGGTGGGCACTTTCTACCGCTACAGCTTGCCTTCTTCGCAGCTGCACCGCCGCGCCGGCGTCCCGGTGGGGAATGGAGCCAAACCATGAGCGCCCCGATCGTCATCGACCCCATAACCCGCCTGGAGGGCCACGGCCGCATCGAGATCTTCCTGGACGCCGACGGCGGCGTGGACCGGGCCTACCTTCAGATCCCCGAGCTGAGGGGGTTCGAGAAGTTCGCCCAGGGCCGCCGGGCCGAGGACATGCCCCAGATCACCTCTCGTATCTGCGGGGTCTGCCCCATGGCCCACCACATGGCGGCTACCAAGGCTCTCGATGACCTCTACCATGTCGAGCCTCCACCGGCGGGCCGCAAGATCCGCGAGCTCGCCTACTCCACCTTCATCGTCGAAGACCATGCCCTCCATTTTTTCTTCCTGGGCGGCCCGGACTTTATCGTGGGCCCCGACGCTCCCAAGGCGCGGCGCAACATTTTGGGTGTGGTCGACAGCGTCGGGCTGGAGGTTGGCAAGGAAGTCATCGGCGCCCGGCACCAGCTCCGCGACCTGATGAGCTCGTTGGCCGGCAAAGCCCTTCACCCCGTTTTCGGGCTCCCCGGGGGCGTTTCACGACCTATGAACTCGGAGATCCAGCAACAGGCCGTTGCCGCCGCCGCCCGGGCCGTGGACCTCGGGATGTTCGCGCTCCAGGCTTTCCGCAATATCGTGCTGGCCGAACCGGCCAACGTAGAGATGATCACGTCGGAGGCCTACACCCACCGCACCTACGCCATGGGCATGGTCGACGCCGCCAACAAGGTGGCGTTTTATGACGGCCGGCTCAGGGTGGTCAAGCCCGACGGTGGGGAACTGCTCACTTTCTCGGCCCGCGATTACCTCGACCATGTAGTCGAGCACGTCGAGCCTTGGACGTACATGAAGTTCTGTTTCCTGAAAGATGTGGGCTGGCAGGGCTTTACCGATGGGCCCGAAAGCGGCATCTACAGCGTTGCCCCGCTGGCGCGGCTCAACGCCGCCGAGGGGATGGCTACCCCCCGTGCCCAAGAGGCGTACGAGGAGCTGGTCACCACTCTGGGCGGCAAACCGGTCCACCACACCCTGGCCAACCACTGGGCCCGCCTGGTCGAGCTGCTTTACGCCGCCGAGCGCATGGCCGAGCTCGCCGTTGACCCCGAGATCATGGATCCGGTCGTGCGTAATATCCCCACCGCCGTGCCCACCGAAGGGATCGGGGTCGTCGAGGCGCCGCGGGGGACCCTTTTCCACCACTACCGCACCGACGAGGCCGGCCTGGTCACCTCCGCCAACCTGATCGTCGCCACCCAGAACAACGCGGCCAGGATCGCGCTGTCCGTCGACAAGGCGGCCCGCGCCCTGATCCACAACGGCAAGGCGGACGACGCCCTGTTGAACCGGGTCGAGATGGCCTTCCGGGCCTATGATCCTTGTATGGGCTGTGCCACTCATAGCCTGCCCGGGCATATGCCCCTGGTCGTCGAGATCCGGGACGGGCACGGCCTGCTTCTCGAAGAGATCCGCCGGGACTGAACTTGGCCGCCGGCCCGGGGGGCGATGAGCCGGCACGGGCTCCTCGGGCGTTCACGCCCCAGACCGGTGCCCGCACTTTGGTGATCGGGCTGGGCAACGAGTACGCGGGCGATGACGCCGTGGGCATACTCGCCGCCCGGGCGTTGAGCGCGGAGCTGGCGGGGGTGGCCGATGTCGTGGAGAGCGCCGCCTCGGGCCTGGCCTTGATCGAGGATTTCGCCGGCTACGACCGGGCCATCGTCATCGACGCCATCCTTACCGGCCGTCATCCGCCGGGCCGCGTCATCGAAATGGCGCTCACTGACCTCGGGCCCGTGGTCGCCCCGAGCACCCACCAGGCGGGCCTGCCTGAGCTGGCCGTCGTCGCTGGTCGGTTGGGCTTGAAGTTCCCGGCCCAGACGAGGGTGCTCGCCGTCGAGGTGGCCGGGCCGCCGGCCTTCGGGGAGCCCCTGAGCGAAGCGGTCGCCGCCGCCATCGGCCCGCTGCGAAAAAGCGTTACGGCCCAACTCGAACGCTGGGCTCAGGAGGACGCCGGTCAGGACAACCGCTATGCCGGCGGGCGATATACCGGCGGGCGAGACGGCGGCGGGCGAGACGGCGGCGGGGAGGAAGGCGCGTGCACGACTACCACGCCGTAAGGGCTCTCATCGAGCACCTGGCGGCCGAGGGCGACCTGTCCGAGGGGATCGTCGAGGTGCGGGTGGAGGCGAGCGCCGAGTACTCCCCCGAGGCATTGGTGCAGGCCTATGAGATGTTGGCCGAAGGCACCCGCTTGGAGGGTTCTCGGCTTGTCGTCGCCAAGACAGACCAGCACCGCGAATGCCTCAGCTGCGGCGCCGGTTGGGCCTTGACGCCGGACGAAGTCATCGGCCACCTGGTGGTCTGCCCGTTGTGCGGGGCGGCCTCGCTCCTGGGCGGCACCGCCGGCCTGAGGTTGGTGGAGGTAAAGCGGTCCTAGTACGTCAGGCTTACCGGCTTATGGCTCAGCTCCCTCTCCCGCCGGATGGCTTCCCAGCGCCAGAGGCGGGCGTCCCCCTCCTCGCCGGCGGCTTCAAGCCAGTCAGCCCGATGCCTCATAGCCAGGATCTGTTGCTCGGGGTCGGCGTGCCTCCACGCGTCGTTCCAGCGCATCACCTCGCGCGCCTCGTCGACCAGGGGGAGGGTTTTTTCTAACATGGCGACCAGTTTGTCGAACTGAGCTAACAGCTCATCGGCGGAATGGAGATCCGGGCCCTCGGGGCACTCGGCCACATGCCAACGCATGTCGTCCAGCGCCTCCTTCATCGGGCAGCACGACTCCTTCAGAGCCTGCAGCACCTCTTGGAGCCGGGAGAGAACCTCTCCAGTAAGCAAAATATCGGACTCGCCCACAGTCATGGCCACTGCTATCGCCTCCTCTGGCATAGCAGCCAAATCTGACGGCCAACACGATCTGTGCCAACCACCCCACGGAAATTCACCGGGGAATTAACTTACTTAGTCTACATGCCAATGATACATGAGTCAACGAAGGGTGGCCAAAGCGCGGGGACAGCGCCGGCGACCGCTCAATTGACCGTTCTTTACCTATCCTCTTGTCATGGACGAGCGCGTGGAGGCGATGGCCGGCGCGTCAGCCGGCGGTCCCCTCGCCTGCAGCGAATGGGCCCGGAGCCAGGACCTGAGCCCTATCGGGTCGGCCGGTCACTACCGCGGCTACCTGCTCGTGGAACTGCCGTTGCCCTGGCCTTCCGACGTCTCCCAGGTCGCCGAGCTGGCCGAGGTGACCGGGTTGGCCGACCAGGCCGGCCTCAGGTTGCAGGCCATCGCGCCGGCCGGGGGCGCCGTCGAGGGGCCCCGCCGGCTCATTTACTTCGCCGGCTCGCAGCCCGGGTGGGCGGGGCCGCTATCGCGCCAGGAACGCTGGGCTGAGCCCGGGGCCGGACCTTTGGCCGCCGCCGCCGCCGCCCTCCTCGGCGCCGGGGCCGGCCCGCCACAGGGGCCGGACCGTGGGCCCGGGCCGGTAGACGTCCTGGTGTGCACGCACGGCCGACGGGACGCGTGCTGCGGGGGGCGAGGGACAGAGCTGGTCCGGGCGTTGGCGGGAGCCGGCCTGGGCCCCTCGGGGGGGCGGCCCCAAGCGGGCGGTGACGGGCGGGGGCCAGCAGTGCGCTTGTGGCGCACCAGCCATACGGGCGGCCACCGCTTTGCCCCTACCGCGCTGGTCCTGCCTTCCGCCACATTGTGGGCGTGGGCCGACCCGGCTCTGGTCGACCAGGTGGTGAGGACGCAGGGCCCGGTGAGCAACGTGGTCGACCGCTACCGGGGCTGCGCCACCCTGGGGCCCCCCGCCCATCAGGCGGTGGAAAAGTGCGTCTTGGCCGAGGTGGGCTGGCCCCTACTGAGCTCCTGGCGCCGGGCCTCGGACGTGGGGGACGGTTGGGTCAGGTTGGAAACGGGTTCGGCGGGCACCTGGGAGGCACGGGTGGCTGAGGGCCGCCACGTGCCTCAACCCGAATGCCGGACACCACCCGAGCGGGCGGCCAAGCAAAGCGTCGAATGGGTGGTGGACGAGCTCCGCCAGGTCGTGCCCGCCTGAGGCCCCGCCGGCGCGGTCCCGGCTGAGCCGTCCCGCCCGAACGGTCGGCCCAAGGGGGCGCCCGACCACGCAAGCTACGCTCGGTCCCGTGCGCAAGGTGTTGGTCGCCAACCGGGGCGAGATCGCGATCAGGGCCTTTCGGGCCATCAACGAGCTCGGTTTCACTTCGGTGGCCATCTTCCCCTACGAAGACCGCTACTCCCTGCACCGGCAAAAGGCAGACGAAAGCTACGAGATAGGCGAGCGCGGGCACCCCCTGCGGGCCTACCTGGACATCGCCGGCATCGTCGAGGTGGCCCAGGACTGCGGCGCCGACGCCATCTACCCGGGCTACGGCTTCCTATCGGAGAACCCCGGTCTGGCCCGGGCCTGCGACGATGCCGGGATCACCTTCGTCGGCCCCCCGGCCGAAGTCCTGGCGCTGGCCGGGAGCAAGGTAAGGGCCAAAGAAGAGGCGGCGGCCCTGGGCATCCCGGTGCTGCGTAGCGTCGGTCCCCGGGCCGGGGTCGACGAGCTGGTCCGGTCGGCCGGGGAGGTCGGGTTCCCGCTGTTCGTGAAGGCGGTGGCCGGCGGTGGCGGCCGTGGCCTGCGGCGCGTCGAGGGCCCCGACGAGCTGAGAGCGTCCGTCGAGGCGGCCGTGCGAGAAGCAGAGACCGCCTTCGGCGACCCGACGGTGTTCCTGGAGGAAGCCGTCACCCGTCCCCGCCACATCGAGGTCCAGGTACTGGCGGACGCCAACGGCGATGTCGTCCACCTCTACGAGCGGGACTGCTCGGTACAGCGCCGCCACCAGAAGGTGGTGGAGATCGCCCCGGCGCCCAACCTGCCCGCCGGCCTCGGGCCCAAGCTGTGGGCCGACGCCGTTAGCTTCGCTCGGGCCGTCGGGTACCGCAACGCCGGCACCGTCGAGTTCCTCGTGCGCCCGTCCGGCGACCACGTCTTCATCGAGATGAACCCCCGCATCCAGGTGGAGCACACCGTTACCGAGGAAGTCACGGCGGTCGACCTGGTCCAGGCCCAGCTGCAGGTGGCGGCCGGGGCCACCCTGGCCGACCTGGGCATCTCGCAGGAAGAGATCGTCGTCACCGGCGCCGCCCTCCAGTGCCGGATCACCACTGAGGACCCGGCGCAAGGTTTCCGGCCCGACACCGGCCGGATAACGGCGTACCGTTCTCCCGGCGGCCATGGCGTGCGCTTGGACGGCTGCACCTATCTGGGGGCGGACGTCTCGCCCCATTTCGACTCTCTCCTGGTCAAGTTGACGTGCCGGGGACGCACGTTCGCCGAGGCCCTGGCCCGCGCCCGGCGCGCCGTGGCCGAGTTCCGGGTGAGGGGCGTGGCCACCAACATCCCCTTCCTCCAGGCTTTGCTGGCCGAGCCGGAGTTCATCGCCGGCCACCTCACTACCGCCTTCATCGACGAACGCCCCCGTTTGCTGAGCCGTGGCGGTGGTGCCGACCGGGGGACCCGCCTGCTCAATTACATAGCCGATGTCACCGTGAACCGGCCCAACGGCCCGGCCCCGTCGGTCCCGGGCCCGAAAGACAAGCTGCCCGCCTACGTGCTGACGGTGACCAAGGGCAGAGGCAAGCCGGGGACGCCGGGCCCGGTCCCTCCCGGCAGCCGCCAGCTCCTCCAAGAGCTCGGTCCCGACGGCTTCGCCCGGTGGTTGCGCCAGCTGGGCCCGGTGGCGGTAACGGACACGACGCTGCGCGACGCCCACCAGTCGCTGCTGGCCACCAGGCTGCGCACCCTGGACATGTTGCAGGCGGCCCCGTACTTCGCCCGCATGCTGAGCGGGCTGCTCTCTCTTGAAGCTTGGGGCGGGGCCACCTTTGACGTGGCCCTGCGCTTTTTGAAAGAAGACCCGTGGGAGCGCCTCGCTTCGTTGTACGAGGCGGTGCCCAATATATGCCTGCAAATGTTGGTCCGGGGGCGGAACACCGTCGGGTACACCCCCTACCCCGACGAGGTCGCCTTGGCCTTCGTCAAGGAGGCCGCCCGGACCGGCGTCGACATTTTCAGGATTTTTGACGCCCTTAACGACGTCGACCAAATGCTGCCCGCCATCCGCGGCGTACTGGAGACGGGAAAGGTGGCCGAAGGGGCGGTTTGCTACACGGGCAACCTCTCAAGCCCGGCGGAGCGGCTTTATACGCTCGATTATTATTTACGGAAAGCAGAGCAGCTCGTCCGGGCCGGCGTGCACGTACTGTGCATAAAGGACATGGCGGGCCTGCTGCGCGCTCCCGCGGCCCGGGCCCTTGTCGGTGCCTTGAGGCAAAGGTTCGACCAGCCCGTCCACCTGCATACCCACGACACCGCCGGGGGCCAGCTGGCGACGTACGTGGCCGCGGTCGAGGCCGGGGTGGACGCCATCGACGGGGCCCTCGGGCCCTTGGCCGGCACCACCAGCCAACCGTCGCTCGGTGCCATTGTGGCGGCCACCGACAACACCGACAAGGCCACCGGTCTTTCTCTCGACGCCATAGAGACGTTCGAGCCCTACTGGGAGGCGGTCCGGCGCCTCTACCGGCCTTTCGACATCAACCTGGGGGCACCGACGACACGGGTTTACCGCCACGAGATGCCGGGTGGCCAGATATCCAATCTCCGCCAGCAGGCGATCGCCCTGGGCCTGGGAGACCGCTACGACATGGTGGAGGACCTGTACGCCGAGGCCAACCGGGTCCTCGGCAACATCGTGAAAGTGACCCCGAGCTCCAAAGTGGTGGGCGACCTCGCTTTGTACCTGTGCGGGTCCAATGCCGATATTGTCGAGTTCGAGCGCAACCCGGCCAGTTTCGACCTGCCTGACAGCGTCATCGGGTTCCTGGCCGGCGAGCTGGGCGTACCGGAGGGAGGTTGGCCCGAGCCCTTCCGGACCAGGGCCCTGGCCGGCAAGAAAATGCCGCCCCGTCAGCTAGACCTGCCGGCCGAGACCAAATCTGCTCTCACCGACCCCGGGACTTCTCCCCAGGGACTGCGCCAGTTGCTCAACTCGCTGCTTTTCCCGGGGCCGGCACAGGAGTACGAGGAAGCCACCCGCCAGTACGGGGAACTGTCCGTCCTGCCCACGACAGCCTATTTTTACGGCCTGGCGCCAGGCGAAGAAGTCGAGGTGACGCTGGGCGCCGGCCATTCCTTGTACCTTGCCGTCGACGCCATAGGCGAGGCGGACGAGAGCGGGTTCCGCGCCGTTTTCTGCCGGCTGAACGGCCAACCCCGCGTTGTGACCGTCCGGGACCGGTCGGTGAAGGACACCGTGGCCCGGGGCGAGCGGGCGCAGGCGGACAACCCCGCTCACGTCGCCGCTCCCTTTGCCGGGGCGGTGACCCTGACCGTCGACGTGGGTGACGACGTCGATGCCGGGCAAACGGTGGCCACGATCGAGGCCATGAAAATGGAGGCTCCCATCACGACCTCGGTGGCCGGGACGGTCCAGCGGGTGGCCGTGCCTAAGGTGGCCTCAGTCGATGGAGGTGACCTGCTCATGGTGATAGCCCCGAGGACGAGCTGACATGCGGATCGGTGTCGTCAAGGAGATCAAGCCGGCCGAGCTGAGGGTGGCGCTCACCCCCGCGGGTACCGAGGAGCTGGTGGCGGCGGGCCACACGGTACTAGTCGAACGAAGTGCAGGAGAAGGCTCCGGGTTCCCCGACGGTGCCTACGTCAAGGCCGGGGCGGCCACGGTGGACGACGCGGACAAGGTCTGGGAGGACGTGGACATCCTTGTCAAGGTCAAAGAGCCCGTGGGACCAGAGCTCGGACGGCTGCGGGAGGGCCTGGTCCTGTTCACGTACCTGCACCTGGCGGCGGCACCCGAGCTGACCAGGGCGCTGGTGCGGGCGGGCACGACCGCGGTGGGCTACGAAACGGTCCAGGGCTCTTCGGGCCACCTGCCCCTGTTGGCCCCGATGAGCGAGATCGCGGGCCGGCTGGCCGGCCAGGTGGTGGCCTACTACCTCACCGCCCCCGTCGGCGGCCGGGGCGTGCTGGCGGGCGGTGCCCCGGGGGTGGCCCCGGCGCGCGTGCTCGTTCTCGGGGGCGGTGTGGTCGGCATTTACGCCGCCCGGGTGGCTAGAGGCCTGGGGGCCGACGTGACCGTCCTGGAGCGTTCGGACGAGCGCCTCCGCTACCTCGATGAGCGTTTCGAAGGCTCGGTGCGGTGCCTGATGTCCGACGCCCACAGTGTCCTTGAGCAGTTGGCCGTGAGCGACGCCGTGATCGGGGCCGTCCTGGTGCCGGGGGCGGTGGCGCCGCGGCTGGTCACCCGGGCCATGCTCTCGAGCATGCGGCCGCGGGCGGTGATCGTGGATGTCGCCATAGACCAGGGGGGTTGCTTCGAGACGTCCCGGCCCACCACTCACGAGGCCCCCACCTATGTGGTCGACGACGTACTGCACTACTGCGTGGCCAACATGCCTGGGGCCGTCCCGGTCACCTCGACCCGGGCGCTGACCAACGCCACTCTTCCTTATCTTCTGCGCCTGGCCGGCCTGGGCCTGGACGGGCTGTGCGAGAACGACCCCGGCTTTGCCATGGGGATAAACGTCCGCGATCATCGCCTGGTGCACCCGGCGGTCGCGGCTGCATATGCTGATGGTGGTGGAAAATAAAGAAAGCCCGGTACCGCGTGCTTAATCACGACTACGGGCAGTGAATTTCGGGCTTGTCCGCTCAGGCTCGCGTGCTCGTGTGCCGAGGTCCCTGCCATGCGGGTGGAGAGGTACAAAAAGGGCAGGAAAATACCGGGGCCGACGGAGGCTTGTGCGCCCGTGCTGTTCGAGGCAGGCACCGGCACCGGCGCGTACAGCCGGCTAGGCGGTGCGGGGCCGGTGGCCGGCCGCGAAGACATCGTCAAGGCCCGCCTCAGCCGCCTGATGGCCACCCTCGGCGAGCCGACCGCCAAGTGCCCCCCGCGCCCGGCCGACTGGCGGCCGGCGTTGCGGCGTTTCCTCGACGGGCGGTGCCCGGCAGGGACGCTCGTGATGCACGGGCGCCGGTTGCCCAACCGCCCGCTGGTGCTGGAGCACCTCGTAATTGCCCCTCGAGGTTTGGTGGTGGTCGGCCCGAGCTTCGGCCAGGTCTTGCGCGGTGGCTACGCCCGTCCGGTGCCGGCGTGGCGGGCCCGAGAGGCGGCCAGCCACCTCAACATGCCCCTAGCCGTCGGGACGGCGGTGGCCGGGGACCGCCGGCCCGCGCTGGTGCGCGACACCTTGCGCCGTCGTTTCGCCCTGAGGTCATGGCTGGAGACCGGTCCGTGGGACGGAGTGCCCGTGCTGGCGGCCGTGTGCGAGTGCCCGGTGGCCCGGGCCGTGGCGCACCCTTGGTTGGTGCTCGACGGTCTCTGGTTGGGTACGGCCGACCAGCTGCCCGAGTGGCTCGTTGCGGACGCCGTGCTCGACTTGGCCACCCGGGCCACGCTGGGCCGTTTCCTGGACGAGGCCCTGCCCGTGGCTTGAGCCCCGGCCGTCGTCGCCTGGGGTGCCTGTCGCTGGTCCGCCCGGTCGGCCATGCTGGTGGGGTGACCCACGCTGAACCAGTTCCCCACACCGGGGCGGGGTTCTCCCCCAGCCACCATGACGGGCCGTTCGTCTTGCCCAGCGACACCAAGCCGGGCCCGGCCCGACGCAGCCTCGGTGAGCACGCCCGGCGCACGCGTGTCGTCGCCACCGTCGGTCCCGCCTGCGACTCGCTTTCGACGCTGTCCGCCATGCGCGACGCCGGGATGGACGTCGCTCGCCTGCCCTTGGCCCACGGCTCGATACAGGAGGCACTGGCGAGGTTGCACCGGATCCGCCAGGCCGCGCCCGACGTGGGTATCCTCGTCGACCTCCCCGGGCCCAAGATCCGGACCACGCCGTTCCCCGAGGGTGGGGTGCTGCTGGCGACGGGCAGCGAAGTGGTGCTCGCCCCCCACGGGCTGGCCCCCAATAGCAGCGTCAGCACCATCGGGGTGTCTGTGCCCGAGCTGGTCGAGACCCTCCAGGAGGGCGACCGGATCGCCTTGGGCGACGGGGGAGTGGCGCTCCAGGCCGAGCAACGCGTCGGTTATTCCATGAAGGCGAGGGTGCTGGCCGGTGGCAAGGTCCAGGGCCGGCCCGGGGTGACAGGCCCGGCGTCCAGGCTCTCGCTCAAGACGCCTACGCCTGAAGATCTCGAGCGTCTGGAGGTCATGTTAGAAGCGGGGATCGAGAACGTCGCCGTTTCCTTCGTACGCACGGCGGACGACCTGGGATCGGTAAGAGCGTTGACAGGAAAGGGCGTGCTGGTGTGCGCCAAGATAGAGACCCCGGAGGCTCTGGAGGACATCGACAACATCCTGCAGCTGGCCGACACCCTGATGGTCGCCCGCGGGGACCTCGGGGTGCGCGTAGCCCTCGAGGAAGTGCCGCACATCCAGAAAAAGCTCATCCGTTCATCGGTGTCGTGGGGGCGCCCGGTAATAACGGCTACGCAAATGCTGGAGTCCATGATCAATTCCCCGGTGCCCACCCGAGCCGAGGTCACCGACGTGGCCAACGCCGTTTTCGACGGCACGAGCGCCGTTATGCTCTCGGCCGAAACGGCCGTCGGCATCGACCCGGTGAACGCGGTGGCGACCATGGCCCGTATTGCTCGGCGAGCTGATCTCGAGTTCGACAGTTACCAATGGGGGCGCAACCTCCCGGCTCAGAACTTCGGTTCTGAAGGGGCCATAGGGTCCCGCATCACGGCTGCGGTCGGTGCCGCGGCGTGGCGCGCTTCGGCCGAAGAGCGGGCGGCCGTCATCGTGGCCTGCACCAACAGTGGCGCCACCGCCCGGGCCATCGCCCGCTTCCGCCCCGCCGCCCCGATCGTGGCCGCCACCCCCAACGCTGACACCGCCCGCCAGTTGACCATCAGTTGGGGGGTGGACACCGTGCTGGTGCCCCAAGCCAAGACCACCGACGAGGCGGTCGGTTATGGCGTGCAGGCCGTGCGCCAAGGGGGCTATGTCAAGCCCGGCGATGTCGTGGTGGTCCTGGCCGGTTCGCTGCATGACCCGGAACCCGTGACCGACACGCTCCGGTTGGTGCGCATCTACTGAGCTCTCAGCGCGCTGACTGGCCGACGTCGCGAAGATGGCGCAGGGAAGCGGCGTAGGAGCGGCCCAGCGAGGCTTCGCAGTAGTCGATCCCGTGGGCCGAGCAGTACGCCCTCACCATCCCCCGGCACCGGCGGAGGTTGCCCATGGGCATGGTCGGGAACAGGTGGTGCTCGATCTGGTAATTGAGGCCCCCCATGGCCACGTCCAATGCCCGTCCCCCTCGGACGTTGCGGGCCGTGGTGACCTGGCGGTGCACGAAGTCAAGCCTCTGGCCCGGCGCCGGCATGGGCATCCCCTTGTGGTTGGGGGCGAAGGCGCACGCCAGGTAGAGCCCGAAGACGCCCTGCTGCACGGCGATGAAGGCCAGGGCCCGCAGCGGCGACAAGGCCAGGAAGACCGCTCCCAGGTACACAGCGGCGTGGGCCAGGAGCAGGACGGCTTCGGTGGGCGTGTGCCGCACCGGCTTGGTGCCCAGCGCCCGGGCGCTGGAGACGTGCAAGCTCACCGCCTCCAGGAGGGCCAGGGGGAAGAACAAGGCCGCCTGGTGGCGGGCCACGACCCGGCCCAGGCCCGTCCTGGCCCCGGCCTGCTCGGCCGTCCACGCGATGACGCCTGGCCCGACGTCCGGGTCGGCCCCGACCTCGTTGGGGTGGCTGTGGTGGCGGTTGTGCTTGTCGACCCAGTAGCCGTAGCTGATGCCCGTGGCCAGGTCGGCGCAGGCCAGGCCGACAAGGTTGTTCCACCGGGGCGACGGGAAGATCTGACGGTGGCCGACATCGTGGCCGAGGAAGCCGACCTGAGCGAAAACGATGGCGAGGTACGCGGCGACGAGCAACTGGTACCAGGTGTCCCCGAGCAGGAACAGGGCCGCCCAGCCGGCCCCGTACAGCCCGCCCACCAGGGACACCCTGACCACCGCCCGCCAGGGGGAGGGCTCGAACAGGCCGGCGGCGCGGACCTGGCGGGCCAGGTCGAAGTAACCTTCTTTGCCCGCCGGCCGCGTTAGCGCAGGCGCAAACGAAGTGGGGACGGTCACGGGCACACCCCGTGCGTACTGGCGCCCGTGAGCGCGGCAACGAGAGCTATTGTGCCTGTGACCGACCTAAGAAGGCTCCCGCACCGCATGGCGTCCTTTTCCGTCGCAACTGGCGACGAAGCCAGGGGGCCCCTCTTGGTCGAAGGTTGCCCCAATATACACCGGCCAGGAACGAGTAGATCTGGTAGCGATGGCCTGGAGCGAAGACGCCCCCGCCTCTCCGGGGGGGGCCAACACCGATCTCATTGTCAACTTCACCCGTACGGCGCAAGGCCTTTTCCAGGCGGGCGGGGTCGAGCTCACCCTGCAGGCGATCGTCGACCTGGCCGTGGCCACCATCGAGGGCTGTGACTACGCCGGCCTGTTCGTGCTCAAGGCCGGCAACGTCACCACGCCCGTGTACACCGCCCCCGTGGTGGCTGAGCTGGACGCTCTCCAGCTCAGCAACCAGGAGGGGCCGTGCCTTGATTGCATGGCCCAGGGCACGGCCTTCTACGCCGAGGACCTGGCCGACGACCCCCGGTGGCCCCACTTCGGGCCGCAGGCGGCCGGGGCGGGGGTGCGCAGCCTGCTGGCCCTGTGCCTGTCGGGCGATGGCCAAGTAGAGGGCGCGCTCAACCTGTACGCCCGCTACCCCTTGGCTTTCGGGGCCGTGGACCGGGCCCGAGGCCTGGTCCTGGCCGGCCTGGCCGCTCTCGCCCTCACCGTGGCCGAGGCCCACGAGGAGGAGGAGCGCCGGGCGGAAAACCTGCGCCAGGCCTTGATCACCCGACAGCTCATCGGCCAGGCCCAGGGGATCCTCATGGAGCGTGAGCGCATCACCGCCGAGCAGGCTTTCGACATCCTGCGCCGGGCGTCACAACATCTCAACACCAAGCTGCGGGAAGTGGCCCAGGATCTGGTCGAGACGGGCGAACGGCCCCCCACCGGCTCGGGCGGGCCCCTGCCCGGCTCGGGCGGGCCTCCCCCGACCGGTCCTGGTGAGCGGCCCCTGGCCGGCCCGGGCCGCCCGTAGGGGGCGGCAGGCTCAGTCCTGTCGCGTCAGCTCGACGACGGGGATGACCCGGCTCGTCTTAGCCTCGTACTCGGCAAAGCCCGGGTAACGCCGGGCCTGCTCGGCGTAAATGCGGTCCCGTTCGGCCCGGCTGACGGGCGCGGCCAAGGCCCGGTACGTCTCGGCGCCGACCTCCACGGTTATCTCAGGATGAGCGACCAGGTTGCGGTACCAGTCGGGGTCCTTGTCGGCACCGGCGTAGGAGGCGAAGACGAACCGGCGCCCGTCCAGGTCCAGGTACATCACGGGGGTGACCCGCTCCTGGCCCGTCCGTGCGCCTCGCGTGTGCAGCAGCACCAACGGGGCCCCGGCGAACTGGCCGCCGACGCGGCCCTCGTTGGCCCGGAACTCCTCGATTATCTTGCTGTTCCAATCGCTCATCATTTCCCTCCGTTTATCGTGGGCGCACTGGTTATCGGTGGCCCGGCTCGCAACTTGGAGAGGCCAGGTTAGCCAGGGGCCCGTGGCTAGGGGCGAGGCCGCGGGGGCCCGTCGGGGATGCCAGTAGGCTCGCGGGCCGTGCTCCCTGAGGCTTGCTCGGTCTCGGTCGTGGTCCCCACGCGCAACGAGGCCGCCAACGTCGAGCCCCTGGCGGTGCGCCTGGCCCAGGCCCTGAAGGACCTCGAGGGCGGCTGGGAGCTGCTGTTCGTGGATGATTCCGACGACTCGACCCCCGCCGCCGTGGAGAGATTGATCGGTCTGGGCTTGCCCGTCGAGCTGCTGCACCGCCCGCCCGGTGCTCGCCGCGGCGGCCTTGGCGGTGCCGTCCAGGAAGGCTTCGCCAAGGTGAGGGGGACGGTGATCGTGGTCATGGACGCCGACCTGCAGCACCCGCCCGAGGTCGTCCCCGCCCTGGTGGCGCCCGTCCTGGCCGGCGAGGCGGCCCTGGTGGCCGGGAGCCGCTATGTGTGGGCCGGCGGGGACGCCGGGTTGTCGGGGCCTTGGCGCCACCTGGTGTCCCGGTCGTGCCGCTCCCTCGTCCACCTACTCGTCCCGCCGAGCAGGCTCTTACAGGACCCCCTGAGCGGTTTGTTCGCCTTGCAACGGTCGCTTCTGGACGGCGTGGCCTTGCGGCCCGAGGGTTACAAGATCCTCCTGGAAGTCACGGTCCGGGCGCGGCCGGCGCCGGTCCGCAACCTGGGTTTCGATTTTGCTCCCCGCCACGCCGGGAGCTCGAAGGCGACGCTCCGCCAGGGCCTGGTCTTCGGCAGGCACCTCGGCCGCCTGGTCGGCGCCGGCCGGCGCCCCGGGCACCTTTGGTCCGGCCCCGTGTACACGGCCAGGAGGTCCTAGCCCCTCCCGCCCGCTCTAGGCCCGCTGCTTACGCCCGCTGCTTACGCCGGCCGCCCAGCGCCCGGTACAGCGACGGCCAGCCACCGTGGAGACGGGCCGCCAGCACCAGCCACGCCGGGATGACCACGTCCTCCCGGCGGGTTTCGATGGCCCGCACGATGGCGCGAGCGGCGGTGGCGGCCGGGATGGGCCGGGGCCACGAATGAGAATAGGGCCGGTTCCGGCGGAGGTAAAAGGGCGTGTCGACGGGACCGGGGCTGACGAGGGTCACCGTCACCTGGTCGCTCGCCCACTCTGCCCGCAGGCTGTCGGCCAGTCCCCGCAGGCCGGCTTTGGCCGCGCTGTAAGCAGCCTCCTCGGCCACTCCGACTAAGCCGGCGATGGAGCCCACGAGCACGAGCTGGCCCCCGGCCACGCTCTTGCGCAGGTAGGGGGAGGCGGCGTGGGCCAGGTGCATGGGGGCACGCAGGTTGATGTCGAGCAGAGCGTCGATCTCGGCCGAGGGCATCTGTTCGAAAAAGCCCAGCCATCCGGCGCCGGCATTGGAAACGACCACATCGAGCCCGTCCAACGTCGCCGCCGCCTCCTCCACGACGGCGGTGGGCGCCGCCGGCTCCAACAGGTCGCGGGCCACGGTGGCCTCGAAGGGGCCGTTCCCGGCCATAGACACCCGGGCCAGTTCGGCCCCGTCCCGTCCTGTCCCGACCACCCGGGCGCCGCGGTCGGCCAGCAGTGAGCTGACGGCGGCGCCGATCCCGCTCGACGCGCCGGTGACGAGCACCCGGAGCTCGTCGAGCGGCCGGGAAAGGGGCAACTGATCAGCGGGCGTTTACGAGAGCGCGCAGGGACTGGCGCAGGCTCCCGGTGGTGGCCAGTACGGCGCTCGGCTCGAAGCCACAGTGGGCCATGCAATTGTGGCAGCGAGGGTCGCGGCCTCGGCCGTACTTCGACCAGTCGGTGGTCTCGATGAGCTCCTTGTAGGTCTCGGTGTAACCGTCGGCCAGCAGGTAGCACGGGCGCTGCCAGCCGAAAACCGAGTAGGACGGCACGCCCCAGGGCGTGCACTCGAAGTCGACCTTTCCTTCCAGGAAGTCAAGGAAAAGCGGGCTGTGGTTGAGCCGCCAGTTCTTGCGCTTGCCGGCGAAGGCCTCTTTGAACAGTTTCGTCGACTGGTTGACGCCGAGGAAGTGCACCTGGTCCGGTGCTTTTTCGTACGCGTACCCAGGGGAGATCATCATGGTGTCCACCTCAAGCTCGTCGTTGAGGAAGTCGAGCACGTCCTGGACGGTCTTGGGCGAGTCGGTGTCGAAAAACGTCGTATTGGTGGCGACCCGGAAGCCCTTGTCCTTGGCCGCCCGTATGGCGGCGACAGCCTTTTCGAACACGCCCTCACGGCTGACCGACTCGTCATGGCGCTCTTTCAGGCCATCAATGTGGACCACCCACGAAAAGGCGGGATGAGGCTTGAACCGGTCGAGCTTGCGTTCCAACAAAAGGGCATTGGTGCACAGGTAGACGAAGCGCTTGCGGTCGAGCAGGGCCTCGGTCATCTTCTCGATCTGAGGGTGCAGCAACGGCTCTCCCCCGGCGATCGACACCATGGGTGCCCCGCACTCCTCGATGGCGGCGACGGCTTGTTCGACCGAGAGGCGCTGGCGCAGTACCTCGGTCGGGTACTGGATCTTGCCGCAACCGTTGCACTCGAGGTTGCAGGCGAACAGCGGCTCGAGCTCGACGATGAGGGGGAACTTTTCCCGGCCCGCCAGTTTCTGGCGGGCGATATAACTGCCCACCTTGACGCTTTGGCGCAAGGGCACACCCATTTATCGGACCTCCGGGGGAAGGGGGAAGGACACGTTCTCGTGGCCGGTCGAGCGCTCCTCGATGGATATCGGGCCCAACCCGGCCAGGCAATCGACGACTTCTTGTACGAGCTCGGGAGGCGCCGACGCCCCCGCCGTCACCCCTACCCGGGGTGCTCCGGCGAGCCAGGACAGGCGCAAGTCCGCCTGGTTGTCGACCAGGTGGGCACGGGCCCCGCAGCGCCGGGCCACCTCGACCAGGCGGTTGGAATTCGACGAGTTGTGGGACCCGACCACGATGACGACGTCGCAGTCGGGGGCCATTCCCCGGACGGCCTCCTGGCGGTTCTGGCTGGCATAACAGATGTCCGATGCCGCCGGCCGGGCGAGGTCGGTGAAGCGCCGCTCGAGGGCGCTTATGACCGTTGTGACTTCGTCGGTGGCGAGCGTGGTCTGCGTCACGAAAGCCGTCGGCCGGTTCTCATCGAGCTCGAGGTGGGCCACGTCGTCGGGCGTGCTGACCAACCTGGTGCCGGGAACGGTGCCAAGGGTCCCCTCCACCTCATCGTGCCCAGCATGGCCGATAAGGACGAGTTGGCGGTCGGCAGCGGCGAAACGGCGGGCCTCGTTGTGGACCTTGCTCACCAGGGGACAGGTGGCATCGATAGTGGCCATTTGCCGGCGCCGCGCCTCCTCATTGACGCTCGTGCCTACTCCGTGCGCCGAGAACACGACGCGGGCCCCGTCCGGCACCTGCGCCAGTTCCTCCACGAAGATGGCGCCGGCGGACTCGAGGCGGGAGACGACATGGGCATTGTGGACGATCTGGCGGCGCACGTACACCGGTGGCCCATAACGCTGCAGTGCCCGTTCGACCGTCTCGATGGCGCGCTCCACGCCGGCGCAAAAAGACCGGGGCTCGGCCAGCAGGACTTGCCTCGGCCCGGTCGCCGCCGCCCAGTCGGCCAGTGCCCGCCGGGTGCGGCGCAGGCTGTGCAGGCCCTTAAGGGCGCCCACGGCCCCGGCCGGGGAAAAAAGCTCGGTGCCGGGAGAGTCCGAGATCGCCCTCAGCACGGCCAGGGGCGCCCGCCAACCGGCTCCGGCCACCGCCGCCGATTCCATATCGACGGCGTCGGCGCCCAGGGCCGACAACGTGGCCCGCTCGCCCCCGGTGACGATGTGGTCGGTGCTCACCACCGTCCCGGCGCGGGCGCGTAGACCTTCTCGCACCAGCTCGGCCACGAGCAACGGGGCGGAGGCCAGGGTGGCCACCTGGTTGCCCTGGGCGTCGAGCAGCCGCTCGGCCACCACCACGTCCCCTGGCACGAGGCCGGGGGCCAGCGCGCCACCGAGGCCGGCTAGGGCCACGGCAGTGGGCGAGGGGGAGGCGGCGCTCAGACGTCGCGCCGATGCGCCCGCCTTGACCAGGCCCATGCCCACCCGCTCGACGGCGAAAGCCGCCGGGCCGACGTTGCCGCCCGGGCCCAGTGCCAGGGCTTCCAGCCGCAGCGGGGCCAGGACCAGGAGGCGGGGGGAGCCGGCCGTTCTCACCCGGCTATGGCTTCCCGCCCTTGGGGCGGGGGCCGGTACCGAAGGCATAGCGCCCCAGCGCAGTGAGCGGGAACAGGTGGCGGTAAAGGTGGTAGTTCAACGAGAAATCCCACGGGAACCCGGTACCGGTGAACCAGGGCTCGTCCCAGGTCCCGTCCGCCGTCTGGTTGCGCACGAGCCAGTCCACGCCCGCTTTGGTGGCCGTGTGGTGGTCCTCGCCGGCGGCCAGGAGCCCTATCAAGGCCCATGCCGTCTGCGAGGCGGTGGAGGCCCCCCGGCCGTGCCAGCCCGGCTCGACGTAGGAGCGCAGGTCTTCGCCCCAGCCTCCGTCGGCGTTCTGGTGCTCGATGAGCCACCGCGCCCCGTCGGCCACCCGGGGGTCCTTGGCCGGCACCCCGGCGGCGATGAGAGCAGGCAGGACGGCGCCCGTGCCGTAGACGTAGTTGACACCCCAGCGTCCCCAGTACGAGCCATCGGGCTCTTGGTGGGCAGAAAGCCAGTCCAGGCCCCGCTGCATGGCCTCTAGCCACGCGGCAGGACCAGTCTCGCCGGCCAGCATCTCGACCACGTGAGCGGTGACATCGGCGGTGGGAGGGTCGGTGACGACCCCGAAGTCGAAGAAGGGCAGTTGGGTCGGCAGTTCCGAGGTGTTGTCGGCGTCGAAGGCGGCCCACCCCCCGTCCTTGCACTGCATGCCGACCAGCCAGTTCACCGCCCGCCGGCAGGCGGCGTCACCGTCGGGGTCGCCCACCGCCCGGCGCAGGGCGATAACGACTTCGGCGGTGTCGTCGATGTCGGGGTAGTGGACGTTCTGGAACTCGAAGGCCCATCCCCCCGGCGCCAGGCCCGGCCGCCTGATCGACCAGTCGCCCACCACGGTCACCTCTTTTTCTGTGAGCCAGTCCCGCGCCGCCTTTATGGAGGGGTCGTCGGCCGCCGTCCCCGCGTCGAGCAGGGCGGTCACGGCCAGAGCGGTGTCCCACACGGGCGACTGGCACGCCTCGATGCGGCGGCCCGACCCGTCGTCGACGGCGAACGCCTCGAGGCCCCTCAGGGCGGCGGCGATCACGGGGTGGTCGAGAGGGTACCCCTGCAGGACCAGCGCGATCGTGGAGTAGACCATCGGCGGCTGTATCCCGCCCCAGGACCCGTCCGCCTCCTGGCGGGCGACGATCCAGCGTTCGGCCTCTCGTAGCGCCGCCCCCCTGAGCAGGCGCTTTGGCCACCAGTGCCCGGGGAGCGACTCGTAGTAGTGGAGGGCTTTGTCAAGAGCCAAAAGGGCCATCCCTAGCGCGCTTAGGCGCCGGCCTCGAGGCGGCTTGCCGGATTTGAGCTCTTCTACCTCAAAGGGGAGCGGGCGGGCCGGGCGGTGGGCCGAGATGACCGACAGGGCCACGATGGTCTGGCGTGCCCAGCAGGCGAAGGACCAGATGGAAAGGGGCCAGTCGGGGGGCAAGAACACCAGCTCGGGCGGGACGGCGGGCAGCTTCGCCCAGTCCCAGCGGCCCACCATGGCCAGCCAGACGTGCGTGAACATCCGCGCCGACTCGACGCCGCCGTGTTGACGGGCCCATTCCGCCGCCCTGGCCATGTGCGCCTCATCAGGGCTGTCCCCGGCCAGGCGGAGGGCCACGTAGGCCTCAATGGTGGCCGAAAGCTCGCCCGGGCCGCCGTAGAACGTCGCCCAGGCCCCGTCCGGTCGCTGTTGCGAGCGGATGCGCTCGGCGGCGCCGGCAACGACGTTGTCGTCCAGGATCCCGAGGAAGTGCCGCAGCAGGACGTCCTCGGCGTCCATCGTCACGTTGGTCTCGAGCTCGCCCTTCCACCAGCCGTCGGGCTCCTGGCGGTCCTTCAGGTGGGCGCGGGCCAGGGCGATGGCCTCGGCCACGCCCTTTTCGACCACCTCGGGGCCGGTCTCGGTCACGCTGATCTCGGGCGACGTGCCCTCGTCCTGGCCGGGGGCGCGGGCGAGCAGGGTCATGACTCGCGCTCCACCACGTAGACAGCCAGGTCGGCCAGCGCCCGACGGGGCACAGCCGATAGGCGGGCACGTTCGAGGGAGCCGAGGGCGGCGTCGAGGTGGGCCTTGGCCCTGGTGGCGGTCCAGTCCCTACCGCCGCACGCCTCCACCAACCACGTCGCTCGGCCCAGGTCGTCTTCGCTCAGGTAGCGCAGTGGCGACGGCGACCAGTCGGGGGCGGCCACTATGACCTTGTCGGTGACGACCACGGCCCCGTTGTGGCGTACGGCGTCGAGCTCGCCGCCGGCGCGTGGGCCCGCCAGGCCCGGACCGGACAGGACCGGACCGGACAGGACCGGACCGGACCGGACCGTGTCGGCGGCGCCGCTGTCGGCCCGGCCGTCGTCGAACAACAGGCTCTCGAGCTCCCGGGCGCCGTCGTTGCCGGCGGCCAGGGCGGCGACGATAGGCATCGACTTCTTGCGCATGCGGATGTCGTTGCCGGCCGGTTTGCCCGTCGTCTCGGGGTCTCCCCAGATGCCGAGGAGGTCGTCGACCGCCTGGAAGGCGACCCCCAGGTGACGGCCGAAGTCCCGCAGGGCGTACACGGTGGCCGGCGGCGCCTCGGCCAGGATGGCGCCGATCGAGGCGGCACAGCCGAGCAGTGCGCCCGTCTTGGCCGTCGACATGGCCATGCACTCCTCGACACTGACGGAGCGCCGCTTCTCGAAGGCCAGGTCGTCGGCCTGGCCGGCGATCATCTCCGCCGTGGCTTCGCCCAGGGCGGCAGCGGCGGCGGCCCCGGCCGGGTTGGCGCTCCTGAGCAGGACCTCGGTCGCCAACGTGGACAATGCGTCACCAACGAGCAGAGCGACGCACGGGCCCCACAACGCCCAGACGGTGGGACGGTGGCGACGCTCGAGGTCGCCGTCCATTAGGTCGTCGTGCACGAGCGAGAAGTTGTGGACAAGCTCGATGGCCACCCCTCCGGGGGCACCGACCTCGGCGCCGGCCCATGTCGCCTCGGCCGAGAGCATGGCCAGAGCGGGCCGGATGCCCTTGCCTCCACGGGCCGGGGACGGTGCCCCGTCGGCCTCCGTCCAGCCCAGGTGGTAGCTCACCACCTCTGAGATGCTGGGCGCCAGCCGCCCGACGGCGGCGCGCATCAGGGGCTGGGTCAGGTCCCGCGCCCGTTCGAGCACTTCTGTAACTGACGTGGTCGGCGTCACATGACCTCCTGGAGCTGTCCCGGCTGCGGCAGGTGCCCTCCCGTCAAGGGGGTGTCTGGCAACGGGGTGCTTGGCAACTGGTTGCCCGGCAACTGGTGGTTGGGAGAATGGGTGTTCGGCAAATGGGTGCCCACCAGGGTGCCCGATGAACAGGCCCTGGGCAAGGATGTGCGTTGGCCGGTGGCGGCCAGCACGGTGCGAGCGGCCGCCAGCCCACTGCGGACCGCCCCCTCCATGGTGGGCGGCCAGCCTGTCGCTGTCCAGGCCCCGGCCACGGCCAGCCCGGGCAGGCGGGTACGCGCCGGGGGGCGGTGCCCTGAGGTGCCCGGCGAGGCCCGAAAAGTGGCATTGTGCTCCCGTGTGACAAAGGTCCTCAGCACCTTTGCCTCCCGGGCCGCCGGGAACAGAGCGACCAGGGCCTCGACCATTTGCTGGCCGAGGTCCTCGGGGCGGGTGCCGATGTAGTCGTCGGCGGCGGAGATCGACACGGCCAGGTACTGGCCCCGGTCGGCGCCCGAAGAGGCGGTGCGGTCAAAGATCCACTGCGCCGGCGACCCGAGGGCGGCGGCCAGGGGGAGGTCGGTGACGCGGCGGTCGAAGTGGACGTGGACGTTGACGATGGGCGAGCTGGCCAGCTCGGACGGCCTCATGTGCCCGGGCAAGGCGCCCGGGGGGAGCACGTCCTCGGTGCGGTAGTGAGGCAGGGCGACGACCACGGCGTCGGCCGTCAGTTCCCCGCCAGACGTGCAGACCACGAAACCGCTGCCGACCGTCCCCCCGTCGGGGCTCCCGGCCACCGGCCGCACGGCGGTGACGGTGTCGGCCAAGTGCACTTCCACGCCTGCTTTACCCAGAGCGGCGGTCCCCTTTTCGCCGTGCAGGGCACCGAGGGGCACGCGGCTCCAGCCGATGTCCCCGGCACTGCTCTCGGTGAGCAGCCCCGTCTGGAAGACCTTAGCGGCCATGGCCAACGACGCCTGGCGGGCGGGAAGGTTGACGGTGGGCAGGCAGATAAGGTCCCACAGCGAGGAGATGGAGGCCTGGCTCTGCCCGTGCGCCCGCAGCCACTCTTCGAAGGTCTGTTCGTCGAGAGCGGGTTCGTCGAGGTCGAGCCGGGCCAGGGCCAGGGCCGCGGGGCCCAGGCGTGCCCGGTCCGGCACCGGGATGAGGCCGTAGCGCAGGAGCGAACGGGCGAGGTGCAGCGGAGCGCGCAGGGCGTCCCGGCGCAGGCGGGCTTGGTCGGCGCCGGCCCCGGGGGCGTCGTAGCGGGGCGGTCGTGGGCGCAGGACGGTGACATCGAGGCGCGGCTGGAGCTCCACGTCGCCGGCTGAGCCTATG
This sequence comes from Acidimicrobiales bacterium, assembly GCA_052325485.1. Classification (GTDB taxonomy): domain Bacteria; phylum Actinomycetota; class Acidimicrobiia; order Acidimicrobiales; family Palsa-688; genus Fen-671. The sequence goes on from JBKQUU010000101.1 coordinate 43,543, forward strand.
CGGCCCAGGAAGTCGATGTAGGCGGTGCAGCAGCGCAGGAAAACGTGCTGACCGTTATCGATGCTGAGGCCGTCGTGCATGAACGACCAGGTGAGCCCGCCCAAACGCGCCCGCTTCTCCAGCAGCGTCACCCCCGCCCCGGCATCGGCGCACGCCAAGGCGGCAGAGATCCCCGCCAGCCCGCCGCCGACGACGACGACGTGAGGGCGCCCCCGGGCGCCGGCGGCGGGGGGCACGTCCGCCTCGGGCCGTCCCGGGCCGCTCATGCGGTACCCGTCGCCAGTGCCCGGGCCGCCACGCTCAGCTTTTCGGCCGACGAGAGGACGACCCGGCCGCGCAGCACGCTCTCGGGATCGAGCCGGATCTTGTCCAGCAGCCGGCGGTAGATCCCCGTCATGGCGGCCGTACAGGCCCGGCTGCGTTTGTCGAGCAAAGGCAGCAGGGCCATCCCCCTGTCGTACCACTCGGCGGCCCGGCCGGTTTCGAAGCAGATGAGGGCCAAGAGGTCGTCGGGCCGGCCGGTCAGGCCGGCGCCCACGTCGAAGCGGGCCAGGTCTTCGTTGGGGAGGTAGACCCGGCCCATCAGGTCACGGTCCTCCATCAAGTCACGCAGGATGTTCGTGAGCTGCAACCCTACGCCCAAGGCATCAGCCAGGGGTTCGGCCGCCGGCCCGTCGCTGCTCCCGTAAATGGCCAGCGACAAACGGCCGATGGTGCCGGCTACCCGGCGGCAGTACTCTACGAGCTCGGAAAAGCTCTGGTACCTCCGGCCGGCGATGTCCCATTCGCACCCTTCGACCAGCTCCACGAAGGCGCCGATGGGCACGGGGAACTGGCGGGCGGTGTCGGCCAGCGCGGTGAGGACAGGGTCGCCCGGGGGCGCCGCGTCCGCCGGCCGGCCTTGGGCGGCCGCCTTGGTGAGCAGCTCGAGCGACGTTCGGACCGCGCCGAGGGCGGCGAGCCTTCTGTCCGCCGGCTCGTCCGTTGGTGCGCCGCCACCGGCCGGCCCATCACCGATGTCGTCGATGCGCCTGGCCATGGCGTAAAGGGCGCACATGGCCGAGCGCTGGCGCGGGGGCAGCAGCCGGATCCCGTAGTAGAAGTTCCGTGCCCGCGACCGGGTTATCCTTTCGCACTGCCTGTAGGCAAGGGCGACGGCGGCCCCGTTCAAGGCTTCACCTCCGGGGCCCGACCTACGGGTGCGGGGCCGGACGGGGCGGCCGAGGCGGCCCCGTCCGTGCCGGCGGGGGGCCAATAAGAACTGCGGACCAAACGGACCAGGTGAGCGGCGAAGCGCGGCATGCGAGGGCGGGACGGCTCGGCATAAACGTCGAAGTCGACGGCCGCCAGGCCGTCCAGGGCGGCGTGGCCGCCGGCGGTGAAACCGGCCACCGCCACCCGGAGGCGCCCGGTGAGGTTGGCCACGAGAGGGCTGCCGTCGTCCAGCATGCGCCTGGCCCGGGCCGCTTCGAAGGCCAGGAGGGCCCGGGACGCCGCAGAAGCACCGCCCACCGCGCCCCGGCGCCGCCGGTCCACGTACCCGGTGGGCGGGGGGACCAGCTCTTCGACGCTGACCCCGAAACGTCTCATGTCCTCCAAGGGCAGGTACACGCGGCCCACGATGGCGTCCTCGGCCACGTCTTGCCAGTGCTCGACCAGTTGCAAGGCAGTACACGTGCTGTCCGACCAGGCGTTGCGCTCCGGCGTGGCCACGCCGAAGATGGCCAGGACCATCCGCCCCACGGGGTTGGCCGAGAGCCGGCAATAACCGACCAGGTCCTCGAACGACTCGTAGCGGGACACGATCTGGTCTTGCCGGTTGGCCTGGACGAGGTCGAAGAGGGGCCCGGTAGGCAGGTCGAGCCGGCGTACCGTTTCGGCCATCCTGGCCACCAGAGGGTGGATCTCGTCGCCGGCCGACGGGCCGTCCGGGACCGGTCCGGGACCTAGGGCGAGGCGAAATTGACGTTCCACTTCGTCCAGGGCGGCCATGCGGTCGCCGGCGTAGTCGTCGCCTATCTGGTCCACGAGGCGCGCCCAACCGTAAAGGGCCATGAGGTCGGCACGCAACGGGGGCGGCAGCAGCCGGGAGGCGACCGGGAAGTTCTCGCTCCCGGCGCGGCCCAAGACGAGGTACTCAGGCGGCAAGTCGGATTTGGCGCGAGCGGAGGGGGACGGTGCACGCATCGCCGCTGCCGTCATGTCAAATCCCCTCTGCGTCTAGGGCGGGACCAACCCGCCGTGAGTTGTGGTGCAAACTCACTGACCCGTGGGTCATCTTAGGCACCGTGAAGAGTGGCGGTGCAACGGTTCACGCGAGTGCGTGCACCTGAAGCTCGTCCTTGGGCTGTTCCCCTCGGCAGTTCCCGTGGGCGGCGCCCTCGGGCCGTTCCGGCTGAGCCGTTCCGGCCGGCACCCGGACGAGCCTCAAGCCGATGTCGAGCGCAGCGCCCAGTCGGGCCCTACGGCCCATTGCAGCACGGTGGCAAAGGCGGTCTCTATCACCTCGAGGCCAGCCGGGACGGGGTCGTCGGACAGTGGGCGCCCGGCCGCCTCGGCCAGCGTTCGCAGGACCCGAGCGGCCAGGATCTGGCTGGGGAAGTCACCTCGGGCCGCCCGAGCTCCCAGTTCGAGCAGGATCGGCATGGCCCGGGTGATGAGCTGGCCGAACACCACTGCGGTCTTGCCCGGGTCGTGGGCCAGGCCTTCAGCCCCGCCCAGCTCGGCCACCGCTCGGGCGAAGCGTTCGGCCGTGTCCTGGCACAGGCTCTCTACGACGGCGGTGAAGAGAGCTTCTTTGGACGGGAAGTGCCGGTAGACGCTCCCCTTGGCCACCCCGGCGGCGGCGGCGATCTCGCTGACGGTCACCGAGGCGTAGCCCTTCGGTTCGGAGAAGAGCCGGAAAGCGGCGTCGATCAGGCGTTTTTGAGGTTCCTCGCCCGGATCGTGCCCGGCCGGGGGCAGGGGGTGGCGGCCCTCCATCAGGTCGGGCAGGACCGCTTTGATCTGGTCCAGGCCCATGGCCCGTTCCTCGCGCAGCTCACGGATCAGCTGCAGCGCCTGCAGGTGGGCCTCGGAGTACACGAAGCGGCCGGGCCGGGTCAGTTCGGGTTCGGGCAACAGGCCCAGGCGGCGGTAGTGGTGCACCGTGCTGGGGGGCACGCCCGATAGCGCGACGAGGCGGCTCAGGGCGATCGGCCCGCTCCCGGCCTCAGGGGCGACTTTCTTCCCGGCCGGCCCCGGGCGGCCTTGGCGGGCTGGTTTGGTTGCTACAGAAGGCATCGGTCGGCACCGTCCCCTGCTCTTTGGGGGCTGCCACAGATTCAAGCACCGCCAGGGTGGGCACCGTCGTCGCGGGGGCGCCCGGCAGTACGACGCACTGGTCGGCCCCTGTCTCGACCACCCTGTCTCGACCACCCTGTCTCGACCGCCTGTCTCGACCACTCTGTATCGACCACTCTGTATCGACCACCCTGGCGGCTAGAGCACCTTGCGCAGTACCCACCGCTTGAGCTTGCTGTAGGGGGGGTACATGAGCGGCACCTCGCCGTGCTCAGGGCGGCGCAGGACGGACTTCGTGTGGCTGAAAGTGTCGAAGCCGGCCTTGCCGTGGTAGGCGCCCATGCCACTGGCCCCCACCCCACCGAAGGGCAGGCCCGGGACCGCCAACTGGACGGCGTTGTGGTTGGTGCAGACCGAGCCCGATGAGGTGCCGGTTATGACCCTCTCCACGACCTCGGGGTCGCCCGAGTAGAGGTAGAGGGCGAGAGGCTTGTCCCGCCGGTCCAGCTCCGCCATCGCCTCGGCCAGGTCGTCGTAGGCGACGACGGGGAGGATGGGGCCGAAGATCTCCTCCTGCATCAGCGGGTCGTCCCAGCCCACGTCGGCCACCACCGTGGGCGCGAAGTACCGGGACGGGCCGTCCCAGGTCCCGCCCACCACCACTGTGCCCCGGGTGGTCTCCAGTAGGCGTACCAGTCTGTTCATGTGGGCGTCGTTCACCACCCGGGCCAGGTCCGGGCTGGCCTCGGGAGCGTCCCCGTAAAACCGGGACAGCCGGCGCGCCACCGCTTCGAGCAGAGCGCCCTGTGCCTGTCGGACCACCAGGGCGAAGTCGGGGGCCACGCACGTCTGGCCGGCGTTGAGGAACTTCCCCCACACCAGGCGCCGCGCCACGATGTCGAGGTTGCTGGTCCCGTCGACTATGGCCGGGTTCTTGCCTCCGAGCTCTAGTGTCACCGGTGTCAGGTGCTGGGCGGCGGCGGCCATCACCAGGCGCCCGACCCGCCCGCTCCCGGTAAAGAAGATGTGGTCCCAACGCTGCTCCAGGAGGTCCCGGGCCGCGTCCGGGCCGCCTTCGGCCACAGCCACGGCGCCATCGTCGAGGTAGGACGGGACCAGCTCGGCTAGAGCGGCCGACGTGGCCGGGGCCAGTTCGGAGGGTTTCACGGCCGTCGTGTTGCCGGCGGCCAAGGCAAAGGCTAGAGGCAGGACAAGGCACCGGACCGGGTAGTTCCAAGGCCCGATCACCAGGACCGCGCCCAGGGGCTCGGGTACGGTTTGGGCCCTTCCCGGCCACAGCTCCCACGGCACCCGCACCGCCGTGGGCGCCGCCCAACCGTCGAGGTGGCGGACAACGCCGTCGATGTCCTTGCGCACGGCGGCGATGTCGGTCAGCCACCCCTCGAGCTCGGGTTTGCCCAGGTCGTCGGCCATGGCGTCCGTGAGCGTCCCGGCATCGTCGCGTAACATGCGCGCCAGGTTGGCGAGTTGCTGGCGGCGCCATTCGAGCGGGCGGGTCAGGCCCGTGGCAAACGTGGCCCGGAGCCGGTCGGCTAAGCCCGCCCCGCTCGTGGCCGTGGCACCGGGGCCCAGGCTGGTCATCAGCTACATAGTGTGGCCCCGCCTCGTCAGGGCGCAAGCACCTGTAACTGCTGGCCGCCGGGGCCAGCGGCTCCCTCAGGTCCGGATGCCCAGCTCCTCGATACGGCTGCGCATGGCCTGCTCGTCGCGTTCGAAGACCCGGGCCAGCGCCCTTACGTCTTCGGCCCGGATGGTGATCAGCCGTCCGTTGAAGTCGCCCCGCTGGATCTGGATCATCCCTATGTAGCGGCGCAGCACCTCGCGCTCGGGCGCGTCGAGGCGCTCCAAGCGGGAAAGGTCGATCGTTATGGGCCCACCCCCGTGGTTGGGGGTAGCCCGGCTTTCGGCGCCGAAGTCGGGGTCGGGGGACAGCTTGGGGAGCAGCTGGTCCACCGGGACCCCGTACAGGCGGGCGAGGCGTTGCAGGCGCAGGACGGAAATGATCCGCTCGCCCCGCTCGTAGGCACCTAGGACGGAGGCCTTGAACTCGCGCTCCGATTGCTCTTCGACAGCTTGTAGCGACAGACCCTGCTGGCGGCGGATGTTCCGCAGCCGTTCGCCCACGTGACGGGCATATACAGGTGTCATCTCCTCCGTGACGCTCATCGTTGTTGCTCCATGTTCCGGTGCTGCCCTCCAGCTCGTTTGAACCGACAACACTAAGAGTAGCCAAAACGCGCTACGGAAAGTAGTTGCGCTTCTGCGAACAGACGCTGGGGACGCCGCAGGGCGGCAAAGGGACAGCGTCGAGTAGTCGGAGGTGAGGGCCGCTCAGGCCCCGGTGGACTGCTGTAGCACCACGAAATGGTGCCCTAGCAGGGGTAACGCCCCTCCGGCGGCTATGCCCCGCGACCGGTAGACGGGCTTGTCGTCGGAGGTGTCGACGACCACCTGCCACGGGCCGCCCCATTTCGGCCCGGGCAACTTGAAGACCAGGGGGCTCTCCCAGGCATTGAGCGCCAAGTAAAAAGAGGTGTCGGGGACGTGGTGGCCGTGCCGGTCGGCACCACTGGGGGAGAGCCCGTTGAACAGCACGGCCAGCGACTTGGCGTAGCCGACGCCCCAGTCCTGGTCGGTCATGAGCTGGCCGTCGGGACGGAACCAGCCGATGTCGGCCGAGGCCGGGTCGATGTCCAGTTGGCGCAGGGGCCGGCCCTGGAAAAAACGCCGGCGGCGGAACACGGGGTGGTCGCGACGCAGGCTGAGAAGGGAGCGGGCCCAGCCCAGCAGGTCGGCATCGACGTTGGCCCAGTCGTACCAGGAGATCTCGTTGTCCTGGCAATAGGCGTTGTTGTTGCCCCTTTGCGTCCGCCCGATCTCGTCCCCGCCGAGCAGCATGGGCACGCCCAGCGAAAAGGCCAGGGTGGTCAGGAAGTTGCGGACTTGGCGCTTGCGCAAGGTGACTATGGCCGGGTCGTCGGACGGGCCCTCGGCCCGGCAGTTCCAGGAGCGGTTGTCATCGGTGCCGTCCTGGTTGCCCTCGCCGTTGGCCTCATTGTGCTTGGTGTTGTAACTGACGAGGTCGGCGAGGGTAAAGCCGTCGTGGGCGGTGACGAAGTTGACGCTGGCCCACGGGCGTCTACCGGTGGCCTCGTACAGGTCGGAGCTCCCCGTCAGACGGTGGGCCAGCTCGCCGATGGAGGTGCTTTGCTGGCGCCAGTAGTCCCGCACGCTGTCGCGGTACCGGCCGTTCCACTCCGACCAGAGGACGGGGAAGTTCCCCACCTGGTACCCCCCCGAGCCGAGGTCCCACGGTTCGGCGATGAGCTTGATCTGGCTGATCACCGGGTCCTGGTGGATGAGGTCGAAGAACGCCGAGAGCTTGTCGACCTCGTGGAACTGGCGGGCGAGACTGGCGGCGAGGTCGAAGCGGAAGCCGTCCACGTGCATTTCCAGCACCCAGTAGCGCAATGAGTCCATCATGAGCTGAAGCGTGTGGGGGTTGTTCACGTTGAGGGTGTTGCCGGTGCCCGTTGTGTCGTAGTACTTGCGGCGGTCGGCGGGGTCGAGGCGGTAGTAGCTGGCGTTGTCGAGGCCCCGGAAACTCAACGTCGGCCCCAGGTGGTCGCCTTCTGCCGTGTGGTTGTAGACGACGTCGAGGATGACCTCGATCCCGGCGGCGTGCAGCGCCCTCACCATGGCCTTGAACTCGTTGACTACTCGTTGGCCGGGGCGGGAGGCGTAGCCGTTGTGGGGGGCGAAGAAGTTGATCGAGTTGTAGCCCCAGTAGTTGCGGAGGCCTCTTTTCACCAGGTCGTGGTCGTCTACGAACTGGTGGACCGGCATCAGTTCTACGGCGGTGATGCCCAGGCGCTGGAAGTGGTCGATCATGTCTGGGTGCGCCACTCCGGCATATGTGCCGCGTTGAGGCGCCGGCACCTCGGGGTGACGCCAGGTGAGGCCGCGCACGTGGGTCTCGTAGATGACGGTGTCGTGCCAAGGAGTCCGGGGCCGGTGGTCGTCGGCCCAGTTGAAGGCCGTGTCGAGGACCATGGACTTGGGCATGGACCCGGCCGAGTCGGTCTTGTCCAAGAGGCGGTCGTCGCCGCCGCCAAGTGGGTAGCTATAGACGGCTTGGCCCCAGCAGACCTCGCCCGATATGGCTCTGGCGTACGGGTCGAGCAGGAGCTTCGCATAGTTGGCCCGTAACCCCTGGGCGGGGTTGTAAGCGCCCCGGGCCCGGTAGCCGTACAACTGGCCAGGCTCGGCCTCTTCCAGGTAGCCGTGCCACACGTAGGCGTCGACCTCGGGGAGCTCGAAGCGGGTCTCCTTGCCGGCAGCGTCGAAAAGGCACAGGTCGATCGACTCGGCCGCTTGGGAGAACACGGCGAAGTTGGTCCCTGAACCGTCCCAGGTCGCTCCGAGCGGGTAAGGGTCGCCGGGGCTTATGGTCTCGGGCATGAGCGGCAGGCTACATGGGACCGGCGGGGTGCTAGCAAGCCGGTCAGGTGCCCTCAAGGGCGTGCCCCGCTGATCCCCCGAGCGGCGCCACCTGGTTAAGCTTGGCGCCGTGCTAGGCCGAACGAGCGCATTCCGGCCGCTACCGGCTCCGGAGCAGAGCACTCGGTCGACGTCGCCCCCACCGACGCCGTCGCCGTCGGGGCCCTTGTTGCCGAGGCCACTGCCGCCGGTGGCCGTCGTCGCCCATGCCCTCACCCTGGTGTCCGCTTTCGTGGTGTGGGCGTACCTGGACCGCAACCTGTGGTTTTTCGGTGACGAGTGGGACTTCCTGACCCGGCGCGGCCTTCACGGCGCCTATTTCAGCATTTGGGCGCCCCACAACGAGCACTGGTCCGTCCTGCCCATTTTGCTGTGGCGGGCCATTTATTCTCTGGAGCACCTCTCGACTTACTGGCCCTACCTCATCCCCCTGCTACTGGCGCACGTGGTGGTGGTCAACCTCGTCTGGCGCCGCTGCCTGAGGGAGGGCGCCGACGTATGGGTGGCCACGGTGGTGGCCCTTCTTTTCGCTTTGCTCGGCACGGGGGCGGAAAACCTCACGTGGGCGTTCCAGATCGGCTTTGTGTCGTCGCTGATGTTCGGCTTTTTGGCCATGGAAGTCGCCGAAGCCCCCCAGCGGGCCCGGGCGCCGTTGTTGACCGGCCCCTTGGGCCGGGACGTGACGACCGCCGCCCTGGCCCTGGCCGCCCTGATGTGCTCGACCGTCGGCCTGGCCACCACGCTGGCGCTGGGCGTGGTGGTCTTGTCCCGCCATGGGTGGCGGCGAACGGTACGGGCGCTGGCCGTACCGTTCGGCGCCTTTGTCGTCTGGTTCGCCCTGGCTGGTCACAACGGGCTCAAGGACACAGGGGACACCCTCAACGCGTCGATCGTCTCGAAGGTCCCGGAGTTCGTGGGGTCCAACCTCTCCGCCGCCTTGGGCCACATAGCGGGCCGGGGCTCGGTCGGCACCGCCCTGGCCGTTGTGCTGGCGGCGTGGTTGTTGTGGCGTTCGCCCAACCTTTTCCGCCGCCATCCTGCCGTCTTGGGTGGGGCGGCGGCGGCGGTGCTGTTCTACGTGCTAGCTGCCCTAGGGCGCGACCGCATTAGCGCCACCGAGTCGCCCTCGCGTTACGCCTACGTCGGAGCGGCCCTGATCATGCCCGCCCTGGCCGTTATCATGTCGGCCGCCGTGTCGGGCCTGGCCCGGGCCCCGGCCCGCCCGGCGGGGCCGGTGGGGTCGCCGTCAGTGGCCGAGGGGCCGGCCCCCAGTACCGAGCCGGCGGCCCCCCCGGGGCGCGGGCCGATGCCCACGTCGGTCCTGCGCCGGGGGCGCGAGGCGATGGCCACGGCTTTTTCGGGCCGAAGCCTGGCGGGGGGCGCCCGGGTCGTGCTGGTGCTCGTGGTGCTATTGGCTACGGCCAGCAACGTGGTCTCCGGTGTCCGTTTTGCCCGCAGCCGCACGGTCTACGTCCGTGGCCTCGAGAACGAGATCGTCACGACCGGCGCGCTGCTCCAGGCGCATGCGCAGTTGGCCCGGGCCATCGATGCCTACCCCATATGGGCGAGCGGGTTCGCCGCCGGGTACCTGACCCCGAGCATGCTGGCCGACCTGTACCGCCAGCGCCTGTTGCCCCGGGCCCGACCGGGGCTCATGACTACGGCCGAGCTGCTGAACGACGAGTCGTGGCTGGACCTAACGGGGAAACATTGGCCCCTGTTCGCTGGGCGTTTCCATCTCGTGGGTGCCGTTGGGCTGGCGCTGAGCACGGTCTCCGCCCGCTCCGGCTCGCGCACGGCCGCCTTCGAGGGTTGGCCCTCTGGCCCCGGCCCGTGCTCGTACGCCCGCCCCGGCGGGCGATACCTCGTCCGCTCGTTCCCGCCCTCAATGAGATTTGCGCTGGCCGGGGTGGCCCGGCGCGGTGCCCTCTGGGTGTCGCTGGGCGCTCCCGGCGGTCTGGTCCTCGTCTACCTCGCCCGCCCCTGGGGCCTGGAAGGCTTGCCGGGAGGGTCCGCATTGGAAGGCGAGCAGGTGCGGGTGCCGTCCCGCGGCTACACCTGGTTGAACGATTCCGCCCCCGGTGACGACCTAGTCGTGCAGTTGCCGGCGCGCACGCCCGCCGAGGTATGCGCTTTGTCGGCGTCGCCGCTTCAACCCCACCACAGGGCGGCCGCCACGATCACGTAGAGGGCGATCAGGGCGACTCCTTCCAGCCACGAGTACTCACCGTCGTAAACGACGATGGCGACGACCACCACGGCGACGCCCAGAGCCACGACCAGGAGGGGCGGGAAGACAAGTGTCAGGTGCGCCGGGCCCAGCAATGGGCTGAGCAGCACCAGTACCGGCGTCAGCAGCAGGGTGATCTGGAGGGGGCTGTTGAGGATCGTGCTGATGGCATAGTCGGGGTGCGCTTTCCAGGCGAAGCGGATGCCGGCGGCGTTCTCGACCGCGTTGGAGGCGAGAGCCACGATCACCAGGCCGGTGAACATGGGGGAGATACCGAGCGACCGGGTGGCGGGTACCAGGGCCGAGACGAACCAGTCCGAGACCGCGCCCGAGGCCAGGCCGGCCCCAGCCAGTACGGCTACGGCCAGCCCGAGGGGCCACGGTGGCCGAGCCGTGCCCGCCGTCGGGGCCCGGCCGCGGCCCTTCCGAGCCTCCGGTGGCGGGCCCGCCTCCGGGCCTCCGCTCAACCAGAACGGGACGCTAGCCACGTAGACGGCGAGCAGGACTATGGCGGCCACGTCAGAAAGGGCGACGGCGTGGTGCGCCGCCGGCGTCTCGAGCCGCACGGCCAGTGTCGGGACCAGGGTGGCGCCCCCGGCCAGGGCCAGCAGGGTGACCAACATCCGAGGGGCTTCGGGGGGGAACTTCTGCGTCCCGTGACGCGCCCCGCCGCTCACGAACGCCGCCCCCAGCACCAGTAACACGTTGCCGAGCACCGAACCGATCAGGGCGGCTTGGACCACCGATGTGAGCCCCTGGCGGAGGGCGAAGATGGCCACCAAGAGCTCCGGCAGGTTGCCGACGCTGGACTGCAGGAGGCCGGTGGGCCCGGCGCCAAGGTGTTCGCCGATGCGCTCGATCGACTCGCCCACCAGGACCGCCAACGCCGCCAGAGCCACGGCCGCCATGGCGAACCGGGCCACCTCAGGCGCGCCCGCACCCGCCATCACCCCGGCGGCGGTGGTGAGGGCGGCAGCAGCGGCGATGCTCAGGCGCTGTGGTTTACCGAGGGCGTCTGCGAGGCGGGGCAATGTCGTCGACCTGCGCCGACGTTACCGCCGTGCCCCGGCAGGCTGTACAGTAAGACGTCCGGCACAGCCCTGGGCGGCGTGGCCGAGTGGTTCAGGCAAGGGCCTGCAAAGCCCTCTACAGCGGTTCGATTCCGCTCGCCGCCTCCCTCTCAGAGGCCCTTTTTGGTTGCTGTTCGCAGCGGGCAATCCCGTCTCCATCCCGTCACCCGCCGGCGTCCGTCAGCGTCCGCCCAGGTCCGTGATGGCGGCTTCTGACGCTTTCCGTGGTTTTTCACTCCCGGCGCTGATGTTGCCCATATGGTCGGCCAGTGCCCTACCTCGCTCCTCCGTGGCGTGCAGGTAGCGCACGGCGGCGACCGGGCTGGCGTGCCCGAGAGTGGCCATCAGCTCCTTGAGGGTGATGTCGGGCTTGCGGGCGAAGGTGGTAGCGGCGTGGTGGCGTAGGTCGTGGGTACGTAGGCCCGCGGGGGCCCCGACGTCGGCCACGGCCTGGCGCCACGCCTCAGATAGCTGGCGGCGGCCAAGCGGTAGACCAGACTTCCGCGTGAACACGGGACCATCCGGTCCAGGCCCGCTGTAGGCCGCTTGGTACGTCTCGAGGAACGGCACCAGCGAGTTGGGCGGCGATACGTGACGGATGCCGGCCTTGGACTTCGGCTCGCCCACGATGCGGTGCCCAGAGATCTCCCGCGCCTGACGGCGGACGCGTAGCACCCGGTGGAGCAGGTCTACGTCCTGGCGCTGGGGACCGCACCGCTCGCCCGTCCTGAGCGGCGCCACCCCCTTCGTGTGCGAACCCATCGCTCAAGCGGTGCGCCCGCACCGTGACCGGGCCCGTTCAACCACTGGGCCCGCTCAGGCCACCGTTAAATGGGCGAACGCCATAGCGTACGGCGACAACTTCAGCTTGAGCGTGCCTTCCTTGACCGGACAGCGTCTTCTCAGAGCCCTGAGCCCATCGAGCTGGCTCAACGCGGGGCCAGCCGTCTCGTCCAGCATGCCCACCTCAGCATCGGACGAGGTCACGCCCGTCAAGGTTGCACCCTGGGCGCAAGGGGTCAGGTTGGCAACTAGCACGTGCAACAGGTCGCCCTGACGGGCCGCAAATGCCTCAACGGTGAGGGGGCGGCTTGAGCTGCAGCCAACGATCTCAAATCCGCGCCACGTGTTCAGCTCGCGAAGGACGTGGTAGACGGGAAAGATGACCTGCTCCCCACCAGCGACCTGTCCGGCCAAAGTGCGCTCGAACGTGCCGCGCCCTCCTGTCAGCTCGAAGAAGGTGAGTGAGGCTGCCCCGGCTTCCGCCAGGTGTTTCGCGCTCATTGCCGTCCACGCCGCGGTAAACAGTGAGGATTGACGTTCGTCGCCCTCCGGTACGTGAACGGCCTTACCGGGCGGAACAGCAGATGGACTTACTCGAGGTTTGAGAGTGATAGCTCCTACGTGCAGCGGGAGGAGGCCAGCAAAGGAGCGTGCAGTGCGTACAGCGTCTCCCTGACCCTCGAGGGACTGGACAATGGCCGCATCGTCACTGTCGTGGACTTGGGGCGTGACCGAGAAGGCCACCCCGTCGAGCGTCCTTGGATCGGGACGGCACCGGTTGAGATCGGCAAAAGTAAGGTTGGTGCCACCCACGACTGGAACGCCTCTCAAGCTCTCCGGGACCAGGCCGCGGGCGAGAACAAGCAACTCACGGGACGTGACCGGCTCCTCCGCGTGGAAGACGAGGAAGCGAAGGCACGGCAGGCGTTGGAAATCCGGACGAAGCCGCGCCATCGCTTCCCGGCTGGCCCGGCTCCCGCCGGTAAACGTTAGCGCCAGCTCGACTGGGAGGTCGAGCGCCGACGCAACGTGCGCAACGTACCCGAGCCGCTCCGGCGCGTGGCTCCCGGGGACCAGAACGTCGGCGCGGAGGTAGCTGGGAGCGAGCCCGCGTAACAGGCACATCTCGCGCTCGTCCGGTACGTGAGCGTCCGAATCAAGGCAAAGACCGATCGGGGGGACCCAAGTGCTGGTGGCACCGGTGAAACATAGCTCGGTAGTTGCGCTGGTCCGCCGCCGTCCCTGGCGCGTAGGCGTAGAGCCCTTGCTCTGGCGCACCTCGACGCGCACACGTTGGTGGAACCGTTGCCCTTCCTTAGCCTGAAAGGGGAAGGGGAGCGACAGTGGTGTCGAGTAGGTCTTGAAGGACCCGTCGGTCCAGTTGCGTTGGTCCTCCATCTCGAACGCGTCGCCTTCGAACTCGAAAGCCAGTACCAGGTCAGGTGTGGCATCGACCTCGAGCCTGTCGAAGGCGGGGAAGAGCGAAAAGATGCGCCCATCAAGGACCATCTGCGGCCCCACCAGGACAGGCAGAAAGCCGGCGGACGCCGGCGACCCTCTCGACCAGGCGCGGTACCCCCGGCCCGCGGTCAAGGCTGGAGGATGTAGTACGCAGAGCCCTATTCGGTTGTAGGAGAAGTCAGATTGGGCTCGGCCGTCCATTTCGTAAACCAGCGCCTGCTGCCCATCAGCCCGGACGCGGCAGTGCCAGGCAAAGTCTAGGTCCTGGGCCCGGTGGTGGACGTCGAGGTCTAGCACGGGCATATCCGGATCTCTCACGGACGCCGATGGGCGTACTGCACCGGGGATCGTGCTCCATCCCACACCACGGACGCGTACCGAGATCCGCCTGACGACTTCGGTGCCCCCGAAGCGGATTTTCAGCAGGTCGGCACCGTCCAGGTCCGCCGCGAACCCCCCTATGTGAACGGGCCGGGGGGGCACGCGATGCAACGTCATTGGAGGCAACGAGGGCCCCTTCCAACGTACTCGATCAGCTCGATCCTCGTCCCAGTTGGCGGGTTCTTCAAAAAACAGGCCCGTCGTCCACCGCCGCCCACGAATGTCCTCGGGCTCGCCTCACCCGGCATTGTAGCCACAAACTCGTCTATTTGCGGAACGCGAAAACAGACATGGTGTAGGGATTCGCCTAACCTGTTCAAGTCATCCATCAGGGGGCCGGGCCCGGTCGGCTGCACGAGCTGAAGGAAGACATCGCCGGCCTTGAGGTGGACCAGCCTTACCTTTGGCTCGACGAGCTGCTCGTCATTGATCAGGACTAGTCCGAAATGATCGAAGTAGTACTGGGCGGAACGGTCCGCATCTTGCACGATTACGGCTACGTGATCGATCTCCTGCATGCTCTCCTCACCTTCTAATTCCCCTAAATACGCGTCCTTAAATCACCGCCATCGTTGGTAACCCTACCGAGGTCATGAACGTTGAGACTCGACCTCGGCTTCGACGGCGCGCCAACCCGAAATGAAGTTATCGCGAAAGTGCAGCACAGGGCCAAATTCCTCGAACTGCTCTGGCGCCAATCGGCCCAACTCCCAACTGTGCCAGAAGTCCGGAAATGTAGCCAGCAGGTGTTCGACGACCTCCGCCACGGGTGGACGGTCGATCGTGTGCTCGAGTGGCGGGCCCAGACTGAGCACGTCGGCAAAGGTGCTCCAGTTGATCGTGGCGCAGTGGGCCGCGCCCACTAATCCCGTTAGGTCTTCAACGTTCCGTGCGCCGCCGAATAGCAGGGTCACGGGGTAGCCACGCTGAGCGACCAAGCTGGCACACCTTCGCGCCAAATAGACGCCGGCCAGTTCCAGCTCATGAGCAGGGAACGCAAGCCCTTGTTGCTGAGCAAGCTTTTTCAGGTGGTCACCAAAAATCCCCGTAATTGGGGCGAGCAAAAATGGCGGCCGAAAGCCTGTTCTCTCAGTGACCGTGAGGTACCGTTCACAGGCCGTCTCGAGCTGGTCAAGGGAGAAGACTTCGGTGACAATGACGGGCCAGCCGGATTCGACGACTCGGTCCAAGGCGTCGAACCCCGGCAGTGTCGCCGGGATCTTAGGGGTCGCATTTGGACCGAGCGCATGGTTCGTCTCCGCCGCTCCCCAAATACTCTCGACGTCGGTGTCCGCTTCAGGTGGCCCCTGGATCGAAACGAAGCCCGCCTTACCCTTAGTGTCGTCGAACATCGGCTGGAAACGCGCGACCACGGGCGCCACCAGTTTACGCTGGACCACGTCCGCGACCTCAAGGGCTGGTGCACCAGGATAAGCGGAGATAGCCGCTGACACGACGGGCTTGACCTCATCAGGAACGCGCTTCAGCAGCCCGCCTGCAAACGCGGGGTTGGTCGTGCAACCAGTCGCGCCCTGAGCTAGTGCTAGCTCGACCTCCTCGATGGTGGGGTTGTTGACCCAGACCCGCGACGGTGTCTCCGCGACAAGGCGGCTAAAATAGTTCATGCGCACAGCTTCTCCCATTCTCCGAAGTCATCTGATCTCGAACCCTTCGCTGCCAAAACAATGGCCTGCCTGCGGACCTGGTTCACTGTTGGCCTACCAAGGACCGGGCAGTATCAAGCATGGTCACGACATTCTCGGGTGGTACGTCGGCAAGGATATTGTGCACCTGTTGGAACACAAAACCTCCCCCATGGCGGAGGCTCCTAACCTGCTGCGTTACGTGCTCCCTTACCGCGTCGGATGTGCCGCGTGATAGGAGCCACTGAGTATCGCAGCCGCCACCCCAGAAGGTAATATCTTGGCCAAAGTCGCGCTTTAGACCCTGGGCGTCCATACCCTTCGCGCTTATCTGCACGGGATTTACGGCGTCCAGGCCGGCGTCGATCAGATCTGGCAAGAGAAGGCGTATGGAGCCGCAACAGTGGAGCAAGACCTTGACATCGGCGATCTCCTTCGCCCGCGTCCACAAACGAGCGTGGCGGGGCTGGAAGAACTCCCGGTACATCCGTGGCGATATTTGTGGGCCGGTCTGCATGCCTAGGTCGTCGAAAAAGACGATGACGTCAATATATGGCCCTACCAATGATAAGTACCGTTCAAGGTTGCTAAGGTGCATGTCTGTCAGGCGCTCGAGCAAGTCGTGCGCCTTGTGTGGCTCCGCCGCCAGCAGCGCCAGGAAGTTGTCATTACGGTAGAGGAACTGTCCCCACTCGAGCAGGTTGCCTCCGAAGAGCCCGAGAATGGCTCGGCCCGTGGAGGCACGAAGGCGCCGCGCGCCGTCCACAAGCAGACGTTCGCCTCCCGGGCCGTCTACCATCGGCCCTGGTGGCAATGGGGTGCTCCACATGCACTGCGCTATAGCCTCCGGCAGCGTGTCGAAGTCCGCCTCACCCTCGGCCCAAGGGAACAACGCAGACTCGAAGTACAAGGTGCCGTCCGGCATGCGCCCTATCACCTGACCTGTCCGGTTCCGTAGGACCCAGCCGTGACCTACCCGTTCAGGGAGGGCCCAAACGGGGACCTGACAGGGGGTGCCGTCCGGGAGCGTCCAATCAGCCCAGTCGGCGTCATCAAGGGAAAAGCCACGGCCAAGCTCGATCGTGTCAACGCCGAACCGGTCCAGGACATCGTCATCAACCAGCGCCAGTTGCATGACGATGTCGTAAACGCGGGTCGTCCTCGGCGCCAGCCCTAAGTGGGAGCGGAGCCGCCGGTAGGCGATGGCGGAGATGCCCGACGAGCGGTGGCCGGCGAGGTCGATCGGCACCCGGTCCGTCTCTACGTGGTTGAGCGCTGCCAGGACGCGGCTCCTACCGTCCACGGGTACCCCTTAGTTCGCGCTTGGGTGGACGGCAAGTACCAAGCTACGGCCCGGCTCTTGGCTCCCGATGGGGGAGGCTGTTAGTGAACTGGCCACGCTGTGGCCAGACGCCGTCCGAGGTCATCCCGCGCCGCTTCATCGAGCGGTGTGGCGACGACGTTGTAACCGAAGATGCCGGCGCCACGAAACTTGTCGGGCATATCCGCCATGCGCGGAACGAGATTGAAGTGGACATGGGCCACCGACTCACTGAAGAGCATCGCGTAAGTCTTGGCGCAACCCACGACGTCAATTAGCGCCTGCGTGCCCGCCGAGAGGGCCGGTCCCAGCGATATCGTCTCCTCCTCCGTGAGATCACTTAGGCGGGCAACGTGCCGTCGAAGGCCAACCACCAGCCAACCGGGTATCGCGCTCTGGTGCACGAGGACACGCCAATAGTCGTTCGAGAACACACGCTCCCGGGGCGGAAGGTCGTCGACCGGCCAGGCGTTATAGTTACAGAGAAAACATTCATCGGTCACTTGACAAGCCTTCCTCGTTGTCTGTAGCCGGGCTCCAGGTAGCTTCCGGGTTGACGACATAGCGCGGACGTCGGCCCTCCGCAACATCAATGACCGCTTGCAGCGCGCTGCGTCCCATTCCCAGCCCGAGCTCGTCGGTCCAGCAAATGGAGTGCGGCGCGGTAACGACGTTGGGCAGCGAGAACAGCCGCTCCGTGGCGTCAGCCGGCTCCGTCTCAAAGACGTCCAGCGCCGCGCCCCGGATACGCTGCGCGGCCAAGGCGTCCGTAAGAGCAGCCTGGTCAATGATGGCACCCCTCGCCACATTGACTAGGTAAGCGGTTGGTTTCATAAGCGCAAGCTCGTCCGCTCCAAGCAGGTGCCTGGTCTCAGGTGTCAGTGCGGCCATAACGCAGACGATATCCGAAGTGGCCATCAAGGTCCGCAAATCCACTAGTTCAACGCCGAGTGAGGCCGCTATTTCGGGCCGCACGTACGGGTCGAAGGCCTGGTAACGAAGTTCTAGCGGCTTGGTGAGGGTCACAAACTCACGTCCCGTGTTGCCTAGGCCGACTATCCCAATGAGCCGGCCGGTCAGGCCAAAGCCCATATAATCCATCCTGTCTTGCCACCTACCCGAGCGCGTGAGCCGATCTTTGGCCAGCACGTTCTGGGTCACGGCCAGCAGAAGAGTCAACGCGCCCACCGCTACCGGGCGGCGGACGCCGTCGGGCGTAATTGCCAAAAGGACGCCGGCTTTCGTACACGCCGGGACGTCGACACTGTCGTAGCCCACACCGAAACGAGCAATGAGCTTTAGGCGTCCCGGGTCGGCCAGGGTCCGCCCTGTGACGCGCGGGGATAGTACCAACAAAGCGTCATAATCTGCCACCACCTCGGGAGGTAGCTCGCTCCCGTAATCGGGCAAAAAGCTCCAAACTATGTCGGGGTGGTCGTCCAAGCAGGAGAGGCCAATATCTCCCCATCCCAGGCTGCCATCCTCTTTCTTGAAGTCATGAGTAAGTCCAACACGGAACACCATCGCTGATCATCTCTTTCTTATCGCTAGATATCGTTGGCAGTAACCAGCACTTTATTTGTGTCTTACCTGTCCTTCTCAGCAGCAATCGCTCTGACGCCAGCTATCCCGGCCCGGAGGGCCCCCTGGTACAGGGCGATGTCGGTGCCGAAGGCGATCAGAGAAAAGCCTTGTCGAAGGAACGTCTCCGCCTCTTCTGCGTTCGCGGCCAGGATGCCGACGGGCTTGTGTTCGGCGCGGGCTGCCGCAATGGTGCGACCGACGGCTTCACGGAACTCCGGTCGGTCGAACTGGCCCGGGATACCCAGCGTAGCGGTCAAGTCAAAGTGCCCGACCCACAGCGCGTCGATGCCAGGTTGCCCGACGATCTTCTCGATGTTCTCGACGCCGGACGGCGTCTCTATCATGGCGAACGTGACTATGTCTCTGTTCATGGCGAGGATTTTCTCCCGGGGGTCACCGGGAGAGTAGTCGTCGTGGGAGACCAAAAAGGCGCAACCTCGTCGTCCCACCGGCGGATAACGCGTGGCCGCGACGAGCTTTTCCGCCTCGTCCTGGTTTTCGATCATCGCCATCATGGCCGCCGAGGCACCGAGGTCGAGCGCTAGGGAGCATAGCTGGTACTGTCCACGGGCCACCCGCACGATAGTGGAAAGGCCGGCAGCCTTGCTGACAGCGAGGAGGACCCGGAGGGTATCGGTCGACCACCCGGAGTGTTCGACGTCGATGAAGAGGAACTCGGCGCCGGCGCTTTTGGCGATCCGCG
This sequence comes from Acidimicrobiales bacterium, assembly GCA_052325485.1. Lineage (GTDB taxonomy): Bacteria > Actinomycetota > Acidimicrobiia > Acidimicrobiales > Palsa-688 > Fen-671. The sequence continues at coordinate 62,522 of JBKQUU010000101.1, forward strand.
GCAGGTTGGCCGTGCCAAACTCGTGAGCGTACGTTCCGACAGCCAGACGTCCGCTGTCGATAGCGGCGCGCAGTTGAAGTTCAGAAGGTAACATGAACCGGTCCTTTCGTAATTACGGCGCGTAGCCGTTGCAGTCGCACCGAGATATCAGTGACGGGATGGGTGGGCACTTGGCCTTGTGCTCCTTGCGGGGAACGGAAGCCCGTGAGCCTTCGTACCTGGCGTTTGGGCCCCACGTACGACGGCTGGTCCCGGGGCAAGGAGGAGGCTAGGTCCTGCGGGTGGGCCACTGGTCGGGGGCGAAGTCGGGGTGTCACCACTGGACGCTTCCGGCGCGTGCCTCGCGCCTCCCGGATGACCAGCGGTCGGCGGCCACCGCCACGACGATGATGCACCCGACGAAGATGAGCTGGACGAATGGCCCGTACCCTTGCAGTGAGAGCCCGTTCGAGATGAGGGTGAGAAAAAGAGCTCCGAGGATAGTCCCCCATACAGTGCCCCGGCCGCCCGAGAGGCTGGCGCCGCCGATGATGACCGCCGCGAAGACTGTGAAGGGAAGGCTTGCGCCGGCCGTTGGGTCTGTCGCTCCTACCAGGGAGAAGTCCATGACTCCGGCAACTACCGCGAGGGTGGCACAGATGGCGAGGGCGATGAGCTTGTACCTGCGCACGGGCAGGCCGGCCACTTTGGCGGCAGTCGCATTGCCGCCGATGGCGGCAATGCGGAAGCCGAACATGCTGCGATGGACCACGAAGTACATAATCAGGCCTATGCCGATCAGCCACACGATCTGCACAGGGACCTGCCCGAAAAGCTGGTCCTGGCCGAAGGCTGCGAAGAGGCTGTACTCATGCAGCGAGGTATCCGGGTTGATCGATCCCGAGTTGCTCACAAGGTAGTCGATCCCCTCGGCGAAGTTGAGCATCCCAAGTGTGGTGATGAACGAGTTCACCCCCACATAGCTTGTCAGCACGCCGTTGATGGTCCCGCCGAAGCACCCGGTCGCCAGTCCGGCCAGGAGCGCCAGGATGAAGGGCGTCCCGTTCATCCAGAGAAGGCCTGTCACCATGGCTCCCAGCCCGTAGATGGAGCCAACGGAAAGGTCGATCTCGCCCACCAGTAATACGACCAGCTCACCCAGGGAGATGATCGCCAAACTGCTCGTCGTCTTCAAGATGTCGAGAACGTTCCCGCTGCTCAAGAAGGCGGTGTTTAAAGCATCGAACACTCCCGCGCAAATTATGATCGCGCCAACGAGCCCGCCGAGGCGCGTCCAAGACCCGCGCGGCCGCCTTCCAGTTCGTAAATGAAGGTCCCGTCCCCCACGATGCTCGGGCTCGACGGCCGGCGCCGCCGGTGAGATTGTGCGTAGCTCGCTCATTCAAAGGGCTCCTTCGTGGACATAGTTGGCTCTCCTGCGCGCAAAGTGTTGGCTGCCTGGGCTACACGATCCCGAGGGTCTCGGCTCAGTAGCCTCGTTACGTTAATGCTCAGTTCTTCGAGGCCACCAGCGGTAGCCAACTTGATTACGCCGACGATGGCGCGGTCTCGGACGACGTAGAGGTAGTCGGCACAGCCAATGGCGTCCTCGAGCTCGGTGACGAACATCACTACCGCGCCGCCGCCGCGTGCGTACCGTGTAAGGATCTCGTATATATGGCGCTTGGTCTGGACGTCCACGCCTCGGGTGGGTTCCTCGACTATCAAAAGCGCCGGTTCAACCGCCAACGCGCTGGCCACGACCACCTTCTGTTGGTTACCTCCACTGAGGCTGCCTATGGCAGCGCCGGGAGATGCCGTTTTGACGCCGAACCTCTCGATAAAGGCCTGCGAGGTCCGTGCCAAGACGCGGCGGTTTATGAACCACGGGTGCCCTTTGAGCTCCAACCGCCGAAGCCGCGCCGTGATGTTCCCCGCGACGGACATATTAAAAAATAAACATTGTCGCCGGTCAGGTGACATGTACGCCCTGCCGGGTCGTCGCACCTTGCTGCCATTGGAAAGTGGCGCCGCAGAGCCGGCTTGTCGGGCAGCACGCGTGCATTCGCGGCCGCCGCCGCCCTCTGGACTGGTGACGGCTAACACGAGGCCAGAGATCCCTTCGACGCGGTCGGTCCTAACTTCAGGTGCGCTGGGCTCCGTCTTGACCTGCTCCAGGCTCGGGATGGTGTGGGCCGAACCGTTTGTGGTGGTGCCAGATGGCTCGGCTATCAGCGTCGGCGTAGCCTGGCCGGAAGTAGTTGCCGTCGTCGGCTCGCCGTCGGCGGAGAGGATGTCCCGCCCTAGGGGAACGCTCGTCGTCGAGAGCTCGGCGGACAGCAGGCTGGAAAGGCGGTCGGAGGTGATCTCGGGCCCCGCCAGAGCCGACACAACTGCACCATCCCTCATGACGAAGACTTCCTCGCAGATCTCGGCGACCTCACCGAGTCGGTGCGAAACCAGAAAGACGAACCGCCCGGCCTTACTCAGGGTCTGCATCTGCACGAAAAGTTGCTCGGATTCCTCTTTCGTCAAGGCTGAATTAGGTTCATCGAAGAGAAAGATTGCGGCATCCCGCAACAACGCTCGTGCAATCTCAGTTCTCTGCCATACGGCCACCGACGTCCTCTCGAGAGGGGTATCGGCCAAGGTATCGATCTCGAGACTTCGCAAGAAATCGAATACTGCGGCTGTCGGCTTGGGTCGCAGAAGTCCGGCGTTCTCGATCATTAGGTTCTCGGCTACGGTCAGGTTCGGGAAGAGTTGTGGCTCCTGGTGCACCACGGCGACCGACCGACGTCGCCGCTCGAGCGGCCAGGCGGAGTCGTCGACCGCTATAAGTCCGCGGTCTTCCTTCTCCTCGCCTGCGAGAAGCTTCATCAGTGTGCTCTTGCCGGCACCGTTGGCCCCAACGACCCCGACGATGCGTCCCGAGTTGGCGCTAAGCGATAGGCCACGCAGAGCCTGAGTCGACCCATACGCCTTGCTCAGGTCCACGATCCGCAGTGTTTGTGTTGCGGGCAATGACGACGTGGTCATGGTCTCATCACTCATGTCTCAAGAACCGGACTTTCATTAGACGGTCAGTCAAAATAAGACGTAGCGGGGGGCGCCGACCGGCGGCGAACGACGCGTACCGGTCGGCGCTCTGCGTATGGCCGCTCAGCTGCCGAGCGCGCCCGGCATGGTGTTGTACAGTTTGATGGCGGCCGACACGTTGCCTGGTGTCCAGACCGTGGGAACGACGTATTGGTATGGCGAGCTGGGGACGATTCCTCCCAGGAGGAAATTGGCGCATGATTGTACCATGGTCTCTGCCTGCAAGTCGTACCGCTGGTCTACGGTCCCGATCAACGTACCGTCCTGGAGGTCCTTCACGTACGTGGAATCGATGTTGAACCCGAGTGCGAACACTTTACCCTTCAAATGTTGTGTCCCGATCAGTTCGGCGATCTGCGCCGCACCCCAGTCGCTGTCAAAATAGAACTGCACATTGGGATGGCCCGTGATGAAGGCGGACATGTCTGAATAGATAGTTGCAGATGTGTAGCCCGTGGTAAAGGCGTTCGTAGGGGTGCCGACGATCTTAATTCCCGGGAAAGCAGCTTTTACAGCCTGCATCCAACCGCTCATCCTGCCCTGAGCCCACGGTGCCGTCGTGTCGCCCGTGATAAGCGCGGCCGACTTGAGGTTGATGTGGTTTGCATGCGCCCACTGAACGGTGTAGTTGCCGGCGATCATGCCGTCCCAGGCAGGGCCGGGGGTGGTATCGTCAGCGCCGAAGTATGCGATGCGGTGCGACGCTGGGCTGTCGGTGTTTACGGTCATCACCGGAATTCCGCTGGCCATCGTGGAGTTGATGACTCGCTCGAATGCGCCCGGCGTAACCGGCTCGACGCCGAAGCAATCCACCGCGCCTATGGCTGTGAGGCTGGCAATCTGACTGATCTGCGTCGGGGGGTCAGTGGTGGCGGTGCCGATGAGGTTTACTTTGATGTTTACGCCATAGTGTTGTTTCGCCCACGCCGCGCCGGCGGCCATTCCGGCCTTCAACATGGCGGGCGAGCCATAGGACGCTAGTCCCTGGTACGAGATGTCGAACACGAGTGGCTTGTGGTCCTTGATTTTTGCCGCGATCCCGCTGGACAACTTGAACGTCCCCCAGGAAAACTTGACGGTCCCGGGTGCACCGGGTGTTGCGACCGCCTGAACTGACGAAGCAGACGCCGCGGTTGTAGCGGTCCCTGCGGTCGCGAACAGCATGGAACTGGCAAGGGCAACGGTGCCGAGGATCGTGGTGGCCCGTCTGGTTGAATGTCTGATATTTCGCAATGCTCCTCCTTCGGTGGGGCGATGTGCGAGGCACTTCTTAGGTGTTGATGATGATGATGATGATGTGCCGCGATCGCCTGATCGTAACACGAGCCTATTTGTCGATAGTAGGGACTTTCGACCCTAGGTGGTGGGCTAGAATTGGTTGGCACTTATTGGAGAATGTAGTTGTGGCAGTATGCGTCGGCCGGCGTTGGCTGTACCAAAGGAAGCGTTGTATGTCGGTCGTGGGGCGTTGCCGTTTGGAGGGTCGGGCAGGGACGTCGTTGGGGCCCGGGGGAGAGCGGGCATCCCGTCGCGAGCGGAGCGTGCGTTTGGCCGTTGTGGCTTGCCATGTGGCGAGGTCGAGCGTGAGGGGGACGAGTGGGATGTTGTGGCCGGGCACGGGCGGCTACTCGGCGCACTCGTAGAATTGAGCGGCCGACTGGAGGATGATCGCCACCAGACGGGCGCCACCGTCCTCGTGGCCTAGGGACCGGTCGGAGAGCCACGCGGCCCGGCCGGAGCGGGGGGCCATGGTCATCGTGTGTGTGGCGCCCTCGTCGGCTGCTTTCGATGCGGCCTGCAGCGCTTCAGAAAGGCTTCCTTGCTTGTCTGCCGTTCCGGCCGCGGCCTGGGCGGCAGGCGTTAGAGCATCCAGCATGGTCTTCCATCCCGGTTCGGCCTTACCGCGGGCGGCGATGGCCGTTCGTGACGCATCGAGCAGCTGAGCCAACTGCTCCGTACTGGACAGTGCTGCGGTGGAGCGCTGCCCAGCGCCGAGGAGTGCTGTTGCCAGAAGCGTTCCAGCTGTCGATGGCGCCTCTCGTGATATGGCTGCGCCACAAGCACGCAAGACCGCCGAGGTGTCGCTGTCTTCTAAAAGGGGGAGGATGGCCAAGACAGCGCGGGCTGCGTTCACCGCAGTGACACCGAGGTCGCCATCACCAGCGGCGGCGTCGAGGCGGTTAAGTTGATCGGCGTGGTCTTGCACCGCTCCTGCCACCTGTCGCATGACCTCTACAAAACGTGTCATAGGTGGACGAGGAACGGTGAAGAAGCGGGGGCGTCGAGCAACCTTATGAGCTCGTGGTCGACCCGGAGCAGTGAGATCGACGCCCCCGCCATCTCCAATGACGTCGCATACTCGCCTACCCAGATTCTTCGAGCACCGCACCCGCGGTCCTCTAGACGAGCACATGCGCGGCCGCACAGTATATATAGCTCCTCAGGAGGCGTAGCACCCAGCCCATTGATGAGCACGTCGAACTGGTCTCCCGCGCTGTAGCCCAGGTCAGCCAGGAGCGCATCCACGAGATGGTCGGTGACGTCATCCGCAGGCTCGAGGGGCCCGCGACGGACTCCTGGCTCACCGTGGATGCCCATGCCCAGCTCCATCTCGCCCGGAGCGACATCGAAGGTCGGGTGCCCGACGGCAGGGATCACGCACGACGAGAGTGCAACCCCCATACTGCGAAGGTTGGCCGCGGCGCGTTCCGTCACCATCTTGATCTCGTCTAGGGCGGCACCCTCCTCAGCCCGTGCGCCAGCCACCTTGTACAGGAAGAACAGCCCCGCTATCCCGCGCCGCCGCTGCTCCTCACCTTTTGGAGCGGAGGCGATGTCGTCGGTTGCCGTGACCGTGGCAACGCTGATGCCCTCGGCCTCAGCGAGCTCTGCGGCGATGCCGAAGTTCATTACGTCGCCGCCGTAGTTGCCAAAGAGAAAGAGGACACCACGCCCGGCGTCCGTCGCTTTCGCCACCTCTAGGATTTGGTCGGCACTAGGTGACGAGAAGACGTTGCCGACGGCAACTCCGTCGGCTAGGCCGTGACCGACGTACCCCAGGAAAAGCGGGAGGTGCCCCGAACCACCCCCTGTAACGATCGCCACCTTGTCTCGGACGGGAGCGTCAACGCGTACGATGGCGCGGGCACTTCCAGCTTGCCTCAAGGCGCGCGAATGGGCCTTGATGACACCCGCCAGGACTTCGCTCACAAAGTCCTCAGGTTTGTTGATTAGCTTCTGCATAACCGCTGCGGTCCTTTCCCTGTCCCACTTCCCGCCTCGCGCCGGGTACGCCGGTGGAGTTGACCGGAAAACGGCTTAGACGCTGCCCGAACGTCTGTACCAGGCTCTCGCCGCCATGGCGGGGTTGGAGTTCCTGGGCGTGCCCAGGGCTCGTGTTGTCGACCTGCGGAGCCAAGATATGGCCTCCGCGAGATGGCGCCCAGCATGAGAGCCGCCCTGCTCGTCTTCGGTACCAAGGCCTTCTTCCAATGGGCGGCTCCCCTCAGAACGTCCGCGCTGCCCGTTACCCGAGCGCCGTTCGACAGTACCGAACGACGTTCAAGTGCCGCGAGTCTGGCACCACCGCGTACCTGTTGTCAAGGAAGGACCCTGCGCTGAAGCTCGCTCGCCCAGTTCGTCACACGCCCGTCACTGGTCGAGGTGCTCTACTTCGATTGGCCAGCGCGGGGACCCGAGGTCACGGGAGATACTCCGGGCCGCTACCATCACGGCGTCACTAAGAAAGGCAAGCCTGTCGCCCTTGAGCAGCCGGTCTTGGGGGCCGGCGATCCCGACCGCCCCGCTCACCGTGCCCCGCCGGTTGAAGATAGGGGCAGCGATCCCGCCCTCGCCGAGGACTGCTTCCTCCTGCTCGAGGGCGTAGCGCCTGGTCCTGACCGTCTCTATGTCCTGCTCAAGCGCGACCCGCTCGGTGATCGTGCGCGCCGTTAGCCTCGGCAGGTTGGCGGCCGACAGCAGCCCGTTGAGCGTGCCCGGGGGCATGTAAGCCAGGACAGCCTTACCTAGCGCGGTGGCGTGAAGAGGAAGTACCTCCCCCACCTCGAGGATCTGGAGGCTCAGGTCAGGTCGGAAAACGTGGTGGATGACGAGGACTCCGTCAACATGGGGAACGGCGACCCGGACCGTCTCTTCCGTCCGAGTAGCCAGCAGTTCCGACCACGCCAGGGCGCGAGAGCGCAGTTCGTTGACGCCCAGGTAGCTGTTCGACAGCGCGAGCAATGCCGGTCCGAGCTGGTATTTGCCGGTCTCCCTGTCCTGCTCGACCAGGCCATGCGCTTGAAGCGTCCGGAGGAGACCGTGGACCGTGCCCTTGGGCAGTGCCAAGCGCGCCGAGAGCTCGCTCACACCGAGGCGGCCCTCGTCGCCGGCCAGCGCACCGAGGATTCGAGCAGCCCGGTCAACGGACTGTATCATCGAAAAACCTTTCCATCATGTCGAACACCGTTTGGCATTACACTACAGCCATGGACCGAGCCAGCCCCGATCCGGGCCCAGTATCGGTTGTCCTCGTCTCGCATAGCCACGAGGTCGCTACGGGCACGGCTGAACTTGTTGCGCAGATAGCGGGTCCCATGGCTCGCATCATCGCTGTCGGCGGCGCTCGGGACGGTGGTCTCGGGACGGATGGGCAAAAGGTGGTCGAGGCCCTGCGATGCGCAGCATGCGCCGGGGGGGTGGTCGTCGTCGTCGACATCGGAAGCTCTGTCATGACGGTCCGCGCCGCGGTCGCCGAGCTCGAGCCCGTGAAGAAAACCTCTATCATTCTCGCTGACGCGCCATTCGTTGAGGGGGCTATCGCCGCGGCTGTATCGGCGGCGATGGGCGCGCCCCTCGAGGAAGTCGCCGAGGCGGCCGGTCACGCGCGCCATGCGACCAAGCTCTGAGACTGTATCGCGTGCAGCAGTGCTGCCGCAGTCATTAGCGCTGCACGCTCGCCCAGCTGCAAGGTTCGTTTCGGAGGCAAATCGTTTTCGGTGCGCTATTGTCGTAATTGCGAACGGTCGACAAGCAAACGCGAAGAGCATCCTGGACGTGCTGTCACTTGGGGCGATCGGCGGCACAAAGCTTCAGCTCACTGCTTCAGGAGAGGACGCCGTCGCTGCCGTCACTCAGCTCGCTGCGCTCGTCGCAAGTTGGGAGCGCGCAGAGCAGACCGGCTACGAGGGCGAGGACCTCTTGGACCGAGGTAGCGGTTAGAGCGCGGCGGGCGACTATGGAGGCCTCATTGGCGATCAGTTCGCGGATCGTCTTGGCCGTAACATCCAGGCGCGCAGGCGCTACGCTGAGTTCATCGGCCCCAAGACCAACAAAAAGTGCCAGCACCGCAGGAACGCCCGCCGCCTCACCGCAAATCTCAACCGGACGACCATGCGCGTGCGCGGCGTCGATTGTCTTTGACACCATCGCTAGCAGGCTTGGGCTCGCAGCTGCCTCCAGGCCGGCGCGTGGGGACCCCGGACCGGGCCCGACGGCCCGCTGCAGGTCGTTTGTCCCGATGGCCAAGAAGTCCGCCTCGGCGGCAATTTCATCCGCTCTTTCGACTGCCTCGGGTGATTCGATCATCGCTCCCAGGGATGGAACGTACCCATTTGGTTCTCTGGTCACGTGAGCGAGAAGGTTTCTCGCCTCCTTCATCTCATCGACGCTCTGCACGAACGGGAAAAGCACGCGCAGTCGCTGGTAAGCGCCGATGGCGAGGATGGCCTTTAGCTGGTTACCCAGCGCCTCGGGGTGGGAGAGGGTCAGAGCGAGCCCACGGTTGGTGGTGCCAAGAAGAAACGGGGGTAGCTTGTCCTGACCGAAGTCAAGTGTGCGAACCGTGACACCGTGGTTACCCGCGATCGAGAACACCGGGCGCAAAGCTCGCTCGTGCTCCACGCGGGTCGGCCAGGAACGCGCCCGGAGGAACGCCAATTCTGTGCGAAATAAACCAATTCCCTCGGCCCCGCCCGCGATGCCAGCAATTGCTTCTCCTACGCTTGAGACGTTACAGAGCAGCGCAACTTGTCGACCGTCCCGAGACGTAACCGGGCCTCGGCGGACTTGCCGAGCAATTAGGGGCCGGGACTTCCCCTCGCGGGGCGCACCTTCGTTGGGCACCGGCAGGTCATCTGCGGTCTCGATGATGACCTCGCCCCGATCTCCGTCCAGCGTGACAAGGTCGCCGTCATTGGCCCGCAGGAGGTCCTCGCCCAGCCCGACCACCAGTGGCAACCCGAGACTGCGCGCCACGATTGCGACATGTGAGACGACCGAGCCTGAGACTAGAGCGATGCCTCGCAAGGTATCCAGTCGGAGCCCCAGCTCTACGACGTCTGCGGGCCCTAGGTCGCGGGCCAAAATGATCGTATCCTGCGACGACACCTTGACCAGAGGCGCTCCCGTAAGAAAACGGACGGAACGAAGCCCCAGTTGTCTTACGTCTGCACCGCGGGCGGCAAGGCTCGCATCAGGAAGGCGTTCGAGCTGGAGCGCGTACTGCTCCGTCGACTCGAGTAGCGCATCGGACGCTGGCCCGCGGGCAGCAAGCTCGCGCACGCGACTAACGAGCGGGGGGTCCTCGACAATTCGACGGTTTGCCTCAAGGATGTCCGCCTCCTCTGAGTGTCCGTTGTTGCGGGCTTCGACCGCCTGGGCAGCCAGGTCTTCCCCCAAACGTTGTAGGGCCTCCAGCGCCCGTTCCTGGTCCTCGGGCCCGCCACCTTGGCCGGGCCCCGTCTCCATATCAGCCAGGACCGCCGCCAAACCTATCGATGTGCCACTGGACGCAGGCACACCCTGCAAAACCTGCCGGGTCACGAGGTGCCGGAGAGCGTCCGCTCGAGCGCGGTCAAGATCAGAGCCGCAGATGTCGCGCCGGGATCTTGATGCCCTATGCTCCTTTCGCCGAGGTACGACGCACGCCCCTTGTTGGCGCGAAGGGGCAGGGTCGCCCGCATTCCCGCATCTGCCTCTTCGCGGACCAAAGCCACGGAAGCACTCAGGGGCATACCCGATTCGACCACTCTCCGCAACGCACGCGACGCGGGCGCCAGCGTGTCGACCATCGTCTTGTCGCCTTCTTCGGCTGCGCCGAGCTCAACAACACCTGCGAGCAGTTCCTCAAGGACCCTAGCGAGGTCGTTGCCGTCGAACTCAAGGACATCGCCGAGGGCGCGGCCGGCACGTTGGAGCCCAAATCCCCAGAGAGCGCCACTCGCTCCACCTACGGCTGAGAACACAGTACGCCCGGCGACGACTAGAAGGGCACCGGGCGTGAGGAAGGTGCCGGGTTCGCTGATTATGCACGCCATCTCCGCAAAACCACGGGACATATTGACTCCGTGGTCAGCGTCGCCGATCGCTGCGTCGAGCTGTGTCAGGTAGTCGCGATGTTCCTGTATGGACTCTGTCGCAACGGCCAACCACCGACTGACGGTGCCGGCATCCATACGCCTCCTCCCTCACCGGCGGAACGAACCGGCGCAGATCAGACTAGCAGTCGGGCCCGGCCGCGTAAACCGCGAAGAGCCCGAGGACGCTACTTTGCACCTAAGGCGGCGCGCGCCCAACGCCGACCGAGGTTCCTCGGACGCGTCGATATTCAACCTCCTCAACTGGCCGTCTCGAGATGGGGCCCGAGGCGCCACGTTCGAGCCGACGTTCAGGGACGTGACCCTGCCGGCAATTGGTACTATTTCTTTCCCGTGTCGTAGGCCATGTACACCACGTGGGTCTGGAGGTACTCGTCCAGGCCATGCTTGCCATCGGCGCCACCGATACCCGACTTGCGCCAGCCTGCGTGAAACCCTTGCATCGCTTCGAAGTTCTCGCGGTTCACATAGGTCTCGCCGAACCGGATCTCGTTGCAAGCGCGCATGACCACGTCGATGTCGTGTGTATAAATCGACGACGTAAGCCCATACTCCGAGTCGTTCGCTAGTTCGATGGCTTCGTCCAAGTCGCTGAAGGTTGTGATCGGAAGGACCGGCCCGAACACCTCCTTCTGCATAATGTCAGTTTTTTGCCCACAGTTGACCAGCACTGTCGGTGGGTAGAAATAGCCTGCTCTGGCCGGGTACTTCTTCCCACCAGTCATGAGCTGGCTACCATCGTCAATTGCCTGCTGCACGGCAGCGTCGACGAGCTCGAGCTGCTTCTCACTGACGAGCGGCCCCATCTCGACTGTAGGGTCAAACGGGTCGCCTACGACTGTGGCGTCCATGGCGGCGGTCATGTGCTCGATGAACGTCGAAGCAATCGACTCATGTACGTAAACGCGCTCAGCGCAGTTGCAGACCTGGCCCGTATTTATGATGCGCGAGGCGCGAATCGCTTTTACGGCAAGGTCCAAGTCCGCGTCGGCCATGACGATCGCCGGTGCCTTCCCGCCGAGTTCCAGGGAAACCTTTGTGACATTATCGGCCGCTGCGTGCATAATAGCTATGCCACCTTCCACACTGCCGGTCAGGCTTACCATGCCCACCGAAGGGTGGGCGGCAAGCGCCCTGCCGACCACCGGTCCTGGGCCGGTGACGAGGTTGAAAACTCCCTTGGGCAGTGATGTCTCGGACACGATCTTCGCAAAGGCACAAGCATTGTTAGGTGTCTCGCTGCTCGGTTTTACCACAATTGTGTTCCCGGTGACGAGCGCAGGAGCCATTTTGCGGACAATCAGAAAGAAGGGGAAATTCCATGGAAGGATCCCGGCGACGACGCCAATCGGCATCTTGTACAATAATATGTTCTCTCCCGGACGATCACTTTGTATGATCTCACCCTCGTAGCGTCGAGCGAACTCAGCCATGTAATCGATATAGTCGGCCGAGAAATCCACCTCGATCGTGGCCAGCGAAAGTATCTTGCCTTGCTCTTCAGCGATGATGCGAGCCAGGCTGTCCCGGTTGTGACGGATCCCCTCAGCGATTTCGCGCAAGTGGCCGGCCCGCTTTATAGCCGGTAGTTCACCCCATTTCTTCTGTGCATGCGCAGCCGCGGACACAGCAGCGGCGGCATCGGTCTCAGTGCCGTTGGGCACTTCGGCGACCAGTCTTCCAGTGGCAGGGTTCACCACCGAGAAGGTGGCACTGGCGCCTACGAAATTGCCGTCAATGTACATCTGGTAGCGGCGTACATCTTCTTCTTGCATAATGGTTACCTGCCCTTCGTTTGTACCACGGTCGGAAAAAATATGTGGCGGGGAAGTGGCGTCAGCATTAGACGGTTATGCTCCTCTGACGGGGCGTCAGACGACGGAACGTTGCCATAGGAGGTAGATCCGCATGAGCACGCCGGTCTTGGGGCGTCGGCTACCGGTCCTCGCACGTTCGCCGTTGTCGCGCGCGGTAGCATCGGGTGACCTTATCTCGGCAATGTGAGATTTGTCAACCGCGAGAATTATGCTCCGGTTGGGTTGGTCGAACAAGGACGAGCCGTTGGGCGCGGGCGAGGTTTGAGGCGATTTGGACCACCCTGGGTTTGTCGGAGGCTGTGACCTCCCACGGGAGAGAATGAGCCATGCCTTCATCACTGAGGAAGCGACCAGGAGACCAGGGACCGGGCCGTGGGGATGTACCGGGAGCGCCGGCGGGACGTGGCCGGGGGAGTCGGCGGTGACGGCTCGGCGCCGGGTGAGAGAGCTGCTGGACGTCAACCCGGCGACACTGCGGGGCTGGGTGGAGCGGGCCGGGGGGGACTGGGGCACCAGGCCGGGCACGACGACCGAGACGGCCGCTGAGCTGGCCGGCTTACGCCGGGAGAGCGCCGAGGTGCGCCGGGCCAACGAGATCCTAAAGACGGCGTCCGCGTTTTTCGCGGCGGCGGAGCTCGACCGCCGACTGCGCTAATCGTCGCCTACATCAACGCCTACGAGTACCGCTTCGGGGTCGAGGCGATCTGCCGGGTGGTGAGCCAGCAGGCGTGGCGATCTCCCCGAGCACCTACTATGCCCACCGGGCCCGCCCTGTCTTTGGGGCCGACTGGGACGACGCCCAGGGCGCCAACGCCGTCCTCTACGCCTGCCGGGCCAACCGCAGCGTGTACGGCACCCTCAAGCTGTGGGCGGAGATGGGCCGGTCCTCGATCGACTACCTGCCACCGCTGGAGTACGAACGGCACTACCGTGAACTCGCAGCCACTGCCCCGACCGGGGAGGTTGCGTAAACCAAGTCTCCATCAAACCCCGGGGCGATTCAGTTAGGGCCCGCAGCGCCCGCCACCTCAACGGTTACCCAGGACAGGTCCGTACCAGCCTGCAGGCCCCGACCGTAGGGCTCGGTCAGCGGGCTGGGGCCCTCCAGTGGTCTTGGGTACCAGGTGGAGCGCTTCGGGACCAGCGCAGGCCGGGGCACGCATACCCGCTATCGGGCGGTGCCACTGACCGTGGTCGTCACCTGTAAAGGGCTCTCGGTAAAGGGCTCGATCCCGTCATCCCATAAGCATCCCGTCACCGCCTAAGTTTGCCGGTGTACCTCCACGTCCGTGACCTACGCTTTTCTGGGATCATCGCAGCGTTAAAGTCCAGGACCCGGGGCCTGCAGAGCCCTCTGCGGCGGTGCGGTTCGGCTCGCCGCCTCCAGCCCGTTGCGACGGGGACCGCCTATACGGCGGCGGCGGGGGGGATGTTCGCGTTCAGGTGAAAGACGTTGTCGGGGTCATAGGTGGCCTTGATCCTGCGCAACCGGTCATATTTCTCCGGGCCGTAGCTGGCGACGACGCGGTCATGATCTAGGTCGGCCATGAAGTTCACATAACCGCCGACGCCACCCGCATGGGGCACGAGAGCGGACCAAAACGCCCGCGCCCATGCGCGGTCGGCTTCGAGGAGCTCGGCCGTGGGCGCGACGGCGGCAATGTTGACGACGTAGCGGGTTTGGCGACTGCCGCCGAAGGCGGTCTCGGCGTCGGGATGCCTGGCGTAGTCGCCACCGAGGACGAACGTCGGCATAAAAGACATTGGTGAGCTCTTTTTGGGGAGGTGTTGAGCGATCACGTCGATGGCTGGGTCGGTCAGCTCATCGAGGTACACGGCCTTTTCGTACCCCCGGATGCCCCACGGTGCGCCCTCGTCGAACATTTGTTGCAGGTGGGTGTACGGGAGGGGCGTGTCGAAGACGAACGCCGGCGGGGCCGCTTCGCGCAAGGCGGTGACCGCCCGGGCGTGAGCCTCTACGGGCCCCAGGCCCACTAACAGCACGGCGTAGCCGGGAGCCCCCTGGTACTGTTCGGGCACGAAGGGTGCGGGCGGGGCGTTCAGCCCAGCCAGGAACGCAGCGACGTCGTCTGGCAATTGCGGGACCTGGTCCCGGGCGGCGCGAAAGGCTTCGGGCCCGTGGTCGAGGTCCCAAAACGACAGGGCGAGCTGTACGGTCGGGCCCACCTCGTGCAACCGGAACTCAAAAGCCGTGACCACCCCGAAGTTCCCACCGCCGCCGCGTACAGCCCAGAACAGTTCGGGGTTCTCGGCTTCCGATGCCCTCAGGACAGTGCCGTCGGCGGTGACGAGTTCCACCGAGACCAGGTTGTCGCAGCTAAGGCCGGCCTTGCGGCTCAACCAGCCGAGTCCGCCTCCCAGCGTCAGCCCGCCGACACCTGTGTGGCTGATGAACCCACCCGGGGCCGCCAGGCCATGCTCCTGGGTAGCGGCGTCCAACTGCGACCAGCGAGTGCCGCCGCCGCACACCGCCCGTCTGGCGGCGGGGTCCACATGAACGTCGCACATCGCACCCAGGTCGATCATCACCGCGTGGTCAGCGATGCAGGAGCCTGAGAAGTTATGCCCTCCCCCCCGCACCGCCAGCTCCCGGCCCGTCTGGCGGGCGAAGCGCACGGCCGCAGCTACGTCTGCCGCCGACGTGGCTTGGGCAATGACCCATGGGCGCCGGTCTATGTCGCCGTTCCACACGCACGCTGCCCGCACCGCGTCGTAGCCCGGCTCGTCGGTCGTCAGCACCCGGCCCACGAACTCAGCTCGGAACGAGGGCAGGTCACCGCTCAGCACGTCCGTCATCGTCCACTCCTCCCCGAGGCCGCTGGCTCGGCCATCGTGGAGCTGACGATACTGAGCCAGAGCCATCTGCACAATGGGCGGCCGACGCCTATGGCCGTCGTTGGCAGTGTCCTAGCCGCGGGCGCAGCCTATGCATACTTCGGTAACGGGGAGCGCTCTCAGCCGTTCCGTCGCGATCGGGCCCCGGCAGGAGCGGCATATGCCGTAGTTCCCTGTGGCGACCCGTGCCAGTGCCCGGTCGACGTCGTCCAGGCGGGCCTCCGCTTGCGCCCGTAGGGCAGACGTCCGCTCACGCTCGAACGCGATCGTGGCCCCCTCGGGGTCGTGCTCGTCATCGCTGTTGGCGTCCAGTGAAGCGGCCACGATGCCTTCGAACTCCGCGCCCAAGGCACGTAGGAGGCTTAACGTTTGCTCCCGCTCCGCCTCGAGGAGCGTGCTCGCCCACGCCAGCTTCACGGCGTCACAGTACCTGCACCGGCAATCTCGTAGATTCGGCCTGGTGCCCTCCCTGGACAGGTTCCTCGCCTTCATGGCCACTGCTTTCGTCGTGATCGTGGTCCCGGGGCCGAGCGTCCTGTTCGTCGTCTCGAGGGCGCTGGCGAGCGGCCGGCGAGTCGCCGTATGGAGCGTCGTCGGCAATGCGCTGGGAGAGTACGTCCAGGTCGTCGCCGTGGCGTTCGGCATCGGCGCGCTGGCCGAGCGGTCGGTGGCCGCCTTCACGACCATTAAGCTCGTCGGCGGGGCCTACCTCGTCTACCTCGGGGCCAAGACCTTCAGGCAACGAAGGTCGCTCGGCAAAGCCCTGGCCACGTCGCCCGAGCAGACATCGGACAGGCGCTCGTTCGCTCAAGGCGTGACCGTAGGGGTCACGAACCCGAAGACGGTGGTGTTCCTCTCCGCCATCCTCCCTCAGTTCGTCGACCGCGCCGGCGGCCATGTGCCCGACCAGATCCTCCTGCTCGGGCTCGCATTCGCGGTGATCGCGATCGCCTCGGACACGATGTGGGCGCTCGCTGCGGGCCGTGCCCGCACCTGGTTCGCCTGTTCCCCGCGACGCCTCGAGCTCATCGGAGGAGCGGGCGGCCTCGCCATAGTGGCCATCGGGGCCGGGCTCCTCGTGTCCGGGCGCAGGGACTGAAACGAGTTGCAGACAGGGGGCGCGCGTCTGAGTGATGGCGCTCCCGCGCTTACGGCGCCGGCCACGGTCGGCGCTATGCCGTGAGCTGCCCGGGGGTGACGATGGGCTGGTCAAGCGGGGTGCCGGGCTCGAGCTAGCGGGCGAGACCAACCCCGCTGGGCGCGGGAAGGTTTCGGGAACACCGGGCCCGTACGTTTGGCTTCATGAGCCTGAACGCCCTTCTTGCTGACCCGGCCGACCCGAGGGACCTCCTCGATTGGAACGCCCACGGATGTCAGGTCAACACCGTCTCGCTGGCCGACCTCCTGGCTAAGTACGAGGCCGTGGGTTTCCTCTACGCCGCCAAGAGGGACCGCCTGGCGCCCTACATGTCTGCGGTTGAGGAGACCTGGGACCGGGCCCTGTCGGCCGGCGATGACCTGCGCCGGGTCATCACGTTCGAGTCGGACGATGGCCGACGTTGGGGTTCGGTCGACACCTGGCGCAGCGGCTACGGGACCTGGACGGTCCAGCACCTGGTGGCTAACGGCGGTGGCGTGGGGAGCAGGGCGTCAATCTTGACCGCCATCGCCCGGTGCTACGCGGATATCGACTTCGTCGCCTTCGAGAGTTGGTTCCGCCCGTCTAACCCCTTCCCAAATCGGGTACTTGGCGGCAGTGCCCACGCCCTCGGGGAGCAGCAATCGGCACGCGCCGACTACGAGTACGTAGCTGTGCCCCCGAGCGCAATACCTTCAAGCCCCGTAGAGAGCCGCGAGGTCACCGAGGCCACAAGCGAGCTACTCGACCTGGCTGAGCGGGGCCGGGGCCGGGTCTACGTCGTCGGCGCCGGTCTGGCCGAGGACATTGGCATGAACGCCGTCGACGGGCGCTACCGTCTGGTCGGCCTCCGCCGCTACCGGCGCACCTGGCTAGCGCGGGACCGCCGTGGCAAGTACGTCGGAGCGGCGATCGCCCACAGAGGCCCCCTCGGCCTGAACTTCAGCTTCTTGGAGAACCGCTGCGACCTCGTCCTCGACCCAGGACTGGCTGAAAACCAAGCGGCTGAGGTGGCTGCGGCATTGCTGAGAACCGCGTCCGAGGCATACGAAGACTTCCTCCCTGGCTTCGTGCCCGTTGTCGTGCCCGAGGCGTACGCAGCTCAGGTGCTCGCTCTGGGTGGCTACCGGCTCCAGACCTATGCCCAGATCACCTGGCTCCGACCGGGCTTACCCAGACTTGCCAGTTTTTTCGACGCAGTCATACGTCCCGGCGGTCATCGGTTGCTGAGAGCACCAGCATGAGCGGCGGCTACCTAATGGACGACGCCCGCGAAGCGGGCCGTCTCACCGCCAAAGTTGACCCTGAGAAGTGGGTAACTGAGGAGCTGGCGGGCTACCTGTCGGCGGGCGCCCGCGTCCTTGAAGTCGGCTGCGGTCCCATGCACCTGACCTCCGCCGTCAAGCGGGCTGGGGTAGCCGTCGCTTGTGGCGTTGACGTCAGCCGAGCGCGGCTGCAGGCCATCGGCGGTCCTCGGGTGGCGGGGCTCGTAGGGGTCCAGGCGCCGGCAGAGCGCCTGCCCTTCGCCGACGGGTCTTTCGACGTGGCCTACGCACGTTTTCTCCTGCAGTACCTCGAAGATCCGGCTGCCGCCGTTGCCGAGATGTGCCGGGTCACGAGCCCGGGCGGGACCGTCTTCCTCCAGGACCTCGACGGCCAGCTCGTGAGCCACTACCCCGGTGACGACAAGATGGAAAGCCTTCTCGGCGAGTTCCTCAGTGCGGTCCATGGTCGCCTTGACGTGTTCGTGGGCCGAAAGCTTTACGCCATGGCCAGGGCGGCGGGGTTGTCAGAGATAAAGGTCCGGGCCAGTGCTTACCACCTCATCGCGGGCGCCGCCGACCCCTTCACCATGGGCGCCTGGGAGCTCAAGCTGGAGATCGCCTACCCGAACGTCGTGCGCTGTCTTGGTGAAGGCAAAGCCCGCGAGCTTAGGAGGCTTTTCCTGTCCTACTTGGCGGACCCAGCCACGTTGACCTACTCCATCGCCTTCGCGGTGTCCGGTCGCGTCCCCGCCTGCGCTGCCCGGGGTTATCCCGCCCACCGGCCCATTTGAGCCGGACCATTTGAGGAGGAACACATGCCCTATGCTCACTGCTCTCAACGTGAGGCTCAGCTCGCTACCGTCAGGGTCCTGGACAAGGACGGCGAGCTGGTAGGCGACGTCCCCGACGACCTTGGGGACAGCGAACTGCGCTCCATGGTCCGCCTGATGATGTTGGGCCGTCGGACCGACCAGGCCGCCATCGCCCTTACCAAGCGGGGGAAGTTGAGCACTTACCCGCCCCTTTCCGGACAGGAGGCAGCCACGGTCGGCAGCGTCTTCGCTTTGGACCGTGAGCGCGATTGGGTGGTGCCGCAGTACCGTGAGCAGCTAGCGCTTTTCCACATGGGCTTGCCCCTCAGTACCTACCTACTGCGTTGGATGCGTCACCATGTGGGGGCGGAGATCCCCCCTTCGGTCAATGTGTTCCCCCAGCAGGTGGCCCTGGCTGCCCACCTACCCCATGCCGTGGGCCTGGCCTGGGGAATGCGCCTGAGAAAGGTCCCCTCAGTAGTGATCGCCTACTTCGGTGACGGGGCCAGCTCCGAGGGGGATTTTCACGAGTCTTGCAACCTGGCGGGAGTCCAGCGAGCACCGGTGATCTTCTTCTGCCAGAACAACGGCTGGGCTATTTCCACGCCCTGGGAGAGACAATCCGCCTCGCCGACGATCGCCTCGCGCGGTCCCGGCTATGGGGTACCCGGCGTCCTCGTCGACGGCAACGACCTGTTGGCCGTGTACAAGGTGACGCGGGAGGCACGGCTGCGGGCACTGGCGGGGCTGGGGCCAACCCTCATCGAGGCTGTCACTACCCGCCTGGGCCCCCACACAACCTCAGACGACCCCAGTCGCTATATCAGTGCCGAGCATTTACAGGCGGCGTGGGCGCTTGACCCCCTCGTCCGGGTCAAGAGGTGGCTTTCGAGGTGCGGCCGGTGGGACGAAGAGGACGAGATCCTGGCGGCGAAGTGGTGCGACGAAGAGGTCCGGCGGGCTGTCGAGGAGTTCGAGGGCACCCCCGTCCCCGGCGCACCGACCATGTTCGACAATGTCTTCGCAGACGAGCCGGCCCGGCTAAGAGGGCAACGAGCTTCGCTCTCGCACGGGGAGGTCGTCCGATGACGGTGCTCAATATGGTCGAAGCCATCCGGTCGGCTCTGGTATCGGAGATGGAGCACGACGAAAGGACAATGGTCCTGGGCGCTGACGTAGGGCGTTGCGGAGGTGTCTTCCGAGCCACCGACGGCCTACAGGCGCGCTTTGGCAAAGACCGGGTCGTGGACACCCCGATCAGCGAGGCGGCCATCGTAGGGTCGGCGATCGGCCTTTCTAATGCTGGGTTCGTTCCCATCGTCGAGCTGCAGTTCTTGGGCTTCGCGCCGCAGGCCTACCACCAGATCGCCAGCCAGCTCGGGCGGATGCGTTCACGCAGCAATGGCAAGTACAACGCGGCAGTGACCATAAGGGCGCCGTACGGAGGGGGTGTTGGCGCGCCCGAACTGCATTCCGACTCCTTTGAGGCGGTCTTGGCCCACTGCCCGGGGGTCAAGGTGGTGGCTCCCGGGACGGCGTCTGATGCCAAGGGCCTGTTGACCACATCGGTCCGGGACCAGGACCCTGTCGTCTTCTTAGAACCCCTGCGCGGGTACCGACGAGTACGCGATGACGTCCCCGACGGTGAGCACGTCGTCCCCTTCGGTCGGTCTCGTCTGGCCCGGGACGGAGACGATGTCACGCTGGTCTGCTGGGGAGGCCTGGTGGCAATGGCCATGGAGGCGGCGGAGGCGGCGGCGCGGCTGGGAGTGTCAGTGGCTGTCCTTGACCTGCGTACGCTGGTCCCGCTCGACGTCCAGGGCCTGCTCGATGCCGTCGCCGCCACCGGGCGGGCGGTGGTGGTCCAGGAGTCGGCCTTGACCTGTGGGTTCGCCTCTGAGGTGGCAGCCACGATCTTGGAAGAGATATTCGATGAGCTCGACGCACCGGTGCGTAGGGTGTCCGGGTTCGACGTACCGATCCCCATGCCTCAACTCGAGGACCAGTACCTGCCGAGCGTTGAGCGCATCCTCACCGCCATCATGGGGACGGCGCGTTATTAGGCCCTCGCCGGCTTCTCCCAGACGGAGACGTGCTTGGTGCTCTCGCTGGTGAAGGGCTCCCGCTCCCAGCCTCCCCAACGCTCGCGCAAGGTCATCCCCGCCAGCCGCGCCATGAGGTCCAGCTCGGAGGGCCACACGTAGCGGAACGGCACCGAGAACGACTCGAACCTTCCGTCGAACACCCGGTAGTGATGAGAGACCAGGCCCTGAGCGGCGATGTCGTACTCGTCGAAACCTAGCCTCGTCGCGCTGAGGGTGAAGGCACGCACGGTCTCGCCGGGAGGGAGCCGTTGGAGCTGGGGGACCTCGACCTCGACCACGAAGCAGCCGCCCGGCTCGAGATGGGCGGCGACGTTGCGGAAGCACTCGACCTGGTCGTCCTGGGTGGTCAGGTTGGCGATGGTGTTGTACACGAGGTAGGCGAGCCTGAAGGCCCCTTCCACCCTGGTCGTGGCGAAGTCACCGATCGTCAGACCGATGTCGCCGGCTCCCGGCTTCGCCCGTAGCCGCGCCACCATGGCGGGGGAGAGATCGATCCCGTGCACCCGGGCCCCTCGCCGGCTGAGCGGCAGGGCGATGCGGCCGGTGCCGATGCCGAGCTCGAGCGCACCGCCTTCTCCGGCCAGCTCAGCCAGGAAGTTCACCGCCGCGTCTACCACCGTGGGGTCGAACATGCTCGCCGAGGCGTCGTCGTAACCCTCCGCTATCTTTTCATCGAAATAGTTCTCACGCACGAAGGACACTGTGACAGGGCCCCACTGGGACCACCACTGGTTTTGGGTTGCCGCACCACCGCACCAGGTCCGAGGCGGAGGAGCAGGGCCCCAAGGCCCTTCTCGTTCGGAGATTGCTCCGCCGCTAGCGTTGTCGTCGTGAAGCGGGCATGAGCACCCAGACCCCGGCCGAGCCTCCCGTCCTGGCCGAGGAGGTCCCTCCGGCTCCGGTACCGGCGCCCGCCCTAGTAGAGGTGGAGGACGCAGTTCGCCCCGCGCGGTGGCGCCGGCCCGCCCCGTCGGTGCTGGTCGTGGTGGTGTACTGCCTGGTCGGCGCCTTTGCCTACGGCGTCGTGTCCCCGGTCTCCAACACCGCCCTGCCGCCGTGCGCCTGCGAGGACCTCGCCCTACAAGCCTGGTTCCAGGCGTGGCCGGCGTACGCCATAGCGCACGGCCTCAACCCCTTTATTTCGACCGTGGTCAACTACCCCCACGGCGTCAACCTGATGAGCAACACCGGGGCGCCGCTGCTCGGCATCGTCTTCGCCCCGGTGACCTGGCTGTTCGGGCCGGCGGCGGCCCTCAACCTGGTCATGCGGCTCGGCTTCGCTCTTTCGGCCATCGCCATGTACTTCGTGCTCCGGCGCTGGGTGCGGTGGTGGCCGGCGGCCTTCGCCGCTGGGCTCCTGTACGGCTTCTCGCCTTATGTCGTGGGCCAGGCCCAAGCCCACGACTTCTTGATGTTCGTGCCCTTCCCCCCGATCATCCTGGCCCTGCTCGACGAGCTGGTCGTCCGCCGCCGTCACGTGGGGCGCAACGGCGTCCTGCTCGGCGTCGTGGTGACGGCTCAGCTGCTGATCTCGCCCGAGGTGCTGAGCATGTGCGCCCTGGCGACGTTCGGCGGCCTGGTCGTGCTGGTCGCCCGCCACCCGGCGGTGGCGCGCCAACACGCCCGGGAGCTGGTCGTCGGGCTGGGCGCCGCCACCGTCAGCTTCGTCGTCCTGGCCGCCTACCCGCTTTGGGTGTACCTGCGCGGGCCGTTCCATGTCTCGGGGCCGCAGCACCCCATAGACGTCATCGAGGACTACCACACGACTCTGGAGTCCCTGGTCTTCCCCAACAGCCTGGAGCGGTTCGGCACCGCCGGTATGTTCGCCCAGGGCAACGCGCTGGCCGGGAGTAACTCCGTGGAGCATGCCGTTTACCTGGGAGTACCTCTGCTGTGCATCCTGGTGCTGATCGCCGTGCGCTACCGGCGGGCGGGCATAGTCCAGTTTTTTTCCCTGTTGGCGCTGGGCGCGTGGGTCGTCACCCTGGGGCCGTTCCTGTACTTGGGCCAGGCCCCGCACCCCAATATCCGTCTGCCCTATGACGTCATAAAGCACATACCGCTGATCAACGCCGGCATCGACGTGCGCTACTCGCTCATCATGTACATGGCCGTGGCCGTGGTACTGGCCGTCGGCCTCGACCGTCTGTGGGCCGACGGCCTGTTCGCCGCCGGGGAGGGGTGGCGGCGCCGGCTGGCCGGGCCCCGGACGGCCACGCCTAGGGCCCGCGCCGGGCTGTGCGCCGCGCTGGCCGTTATCGGGCTGGTGCCCCTGGCACCGAGCCTCCCGTACGCGTCGACGTCGTTCGGGGTGCCGAGCATCTTCACCGCCGCGGGGTCGCCAGTGAGCAACGGTGACGTGGTGCTGTCCTACCCGCTACCGGTGGGCTACCAGAACTACGCCGACGACCAGGCCCTGCTCTGGCAGGCCGAAGCCGGGATGCGCTTCAAGTTGATCGGCTTCCGGGGCGCCGTGGCCGGGCCGGACCACAAGCCCTTGGTGGACGCCGGCCTATGGCTCCCCCCGCCCACGGCCGAAGCCCTGCTCGTGTGGAGCCTGTACGGCCAGCCCCCGCAGCCGGTGTACGGGCCGTCGACCTCGCAGGCGATCCGGACGTTCCTGGCCCGCTACCACGTCGACGACATCACCATCGCCCCGTCGGGGGCGCCGACGGCCACGGTGATCTCGTACTTCACTGCCGCCCTCGGCCGTTCCCCGGCCGACTTCCAAGGCACTGACGTGTGGTCCGGTGTCCAGCAGATGTTGGCCCAGGCCCCTTCCTGATCACGGGGGCGGGCCGGCCGGCCTGAGCCTCCGCACGAGCTCCCGCAAGCGGCGCTCCTCTATCTCGTAGCTCAGCTCGTGCCCGTGGTAGGGGAACACCATGAGCTCTTTGTCGGCGCTCGATAACCGGTTGAACGTCCCGAAGATGGTGCTCGGTGGGCAGGTCACGTCCCACAAACCGACGGTCACCACCGCCGGGCAAGTCACCATGGGGGCCAGGTTGGCGACGTCGACGTAGGACAGCGTCCGGTAGGCGGTCTCCACCAGGTCAGGGTGGCGGCGCAGGAAGTCGGCGATCTCAGGGTAGGGGGGAGCCTCGGCCGTTTCGACGGCCCGGGGGAAGTCGCAGAGGAAAGGGACGTCGGCCCACACGAAGCCCGCCCGGCCCGATAACGCCGCCGCGGCCAGGGCCAGGCCCCCTCCCTGGCTGGTGCCGGTCACGGCCAGGCGCTGGTCGTCCACGTCGTCGAGGGAAGCCAGGCAGTCGACCGCCCTTACGGCATCGGCGTACACGTAGCGGTAGTAGTGCTCTTGGGGGTCGCGCAGGCCCCGCGTCAGCCAGCCGGCATGATGACCACCGTCGGCCGGGGGGACGTCGGGGGAGTCGCCGTCCTGGCCCCGGCAGTCCATCGACATCACCGCCAGCCCCTGGGCAGCCAAGGTGTAGAGCTCGAGCGGGCGAGCGCCCCGAGCCCCATAGCCGTGGTAATGGACGACGCCGGGAAAAGGGCCCCCGGCGTCGGGCCGTACCAGCCATCCGGCGATGGGGGCGTCCCCGACGCTGCGGAAGCGGATCTGATGAGCGGTCACGCCGGCCAGTTTGGGCTGCACGGGCCCCAGTTCGAGTTCTGCCGGTGCCGATCGGGCGGCGGCCAGCGTTCGGCCCCAGAAGTCTTCGGCATCACGGGGCGCTGTGGTCTCGGGCTGGTAGGCACGCAGTTGGTCCAGGGGTAGGTCGATGCTGGGCACGGGCTCATTCTGCCTGACCTCCCGCCGCCGTCGGCAAACGCCGGCAGCGGCGTCAGAAGTCGATGCCCTTGGCCGCCCGGATACCGGCGTCGTAGGCGTGCTTGACACTGTGCATCTCGGTCACGGTGTCGGCCACGTCTACAAGCGAGGCGGGAGCGTCCCGCCCGGTGAGGAACACGTTCACCTTGGCGGGCCGGGCGGAAATGGCCCGGGCGACATCGCCGCCGTCGACCCAGCCCCAATTGACGGGGTAGGTGACCTCGTCCAAGACGACCAGGCCGAACCGTCCCGAAGCGATCGCCTCCTTGGCCACCGCCCAGGCCGAGCGGGCAATTTCGGCCGAGCGCTCGAGGTCGTCGACGTCCCAGGAGAAACCATCGCCCATGGTGTGCCATTCGGCGCCGAGGTCGCTGAGCAGGCGTACCTCACCAGAGTTCCACTTGCCCGATTTGACGAACTGGACGACGCAGACGGCCCAGCCCCGGCCCAGTGCCCGCAGGACCGTGCCCATGGCCGCCGTCGTCTTGCCCTTCCCGTCCCCCGTTGCCACCAGGACGACCGACGGTGCCCGCCGCGTGGCTTCAGGCGGGGCATTGGTGGGTGGTTGCACAGACATATTTGGCACCTTGCTTTCGGGATCCGAACGGGGCTTTCGGGACAGGAACGGGGCTTTGGCAATGAGGGGAGCGGGCTTTCGCCGTGCGGGGGAGCGGGGCGCGTTCAGGTCGGCGACGGGGGACCGACGGCCGCGGGCAGCATGGCCCGGCGCCGGACCGGTGTCACCGCCGGTCCGCTGCGGCTGGCCAGTACCTCGACCTCGGCGCCGAAAAACCTCTTGATGTTGGCTTCGGTCAGGACCTGGGCGGGGACGCCCGAGGCCACGGCGCGCCCATGCGATAGGACCAAAAGGTCCTCGGCGAACTGGGCCGCCAGGGTGAGGTCGTGAATGGCACAGACGATGCTGATGCCTTTCTCCTGGCGAAGCTCGTCGGTCAGTTCGAGCACGAGCTGGCTGTGGCCGAGGTCGAGCGACGTGGTGGGCTCGTCCAGCACGAGCACCGGTGCCTCCTGGACCAGGGCCCGGGCCATCACCGCCCGCTGGGCTTCGCCCCCCGACAGCTCGCCCAGGCGCCGCCCGCGGAACTCGCCGAGCGCCAGGCGCTCGATAACGGCGGCGGCCACCCGGCGGTCACGGGCGGTCTCCGCCCCCAGGTAGGAGTGGTGGGCAGAACGGCCGAGGAGGACATAGTCGGTGACGCTCATCGAGGGGGGCAACACTGGCCGCTGCGGGACGTAGGCCACCGAACGCGCCCGCGCCCGCCAATCTGACGCCGCGTGCTCCCGGCCGGCGATGAGGACGCGGCCCTCGTAAGGGACCAAGCCGGCCACCACCCGGACCAGGGTGGACTTGCCGGCGCCGTTGGGCCCGACCAGCCCGAGCCAGCCGCCGCTCTCGACTCGCGCCGACACTCGCGCCAGCACGGTTACGCCGCCCAGGACCACTGATGCCGCTTCGACCTCGAGCATCAGCCCCGCCTCGGGCCTTGGCGCTGTCTGTCCATGGCACCTCTCCTCATGGCGAGGCCTAATGCCGAGAACAGGGCCGAGGAACAGGGCCGAGCCCTGCGACCGGCGCGTTGCCTCGACGTGCTTGGTCGCTCGCTACCGGCCAGGCGGCCTGGCTAGCCCACCGCCGAGGCACGGCGGAGGGACAACAGTTGCGGGACAGCGCCGGTTTCGCACCGGCTTCGCTGGCCAGTAGTTTGCACCGGGGACTCTAGGGCGGCGGGGGCCCAAAGGCAAGGACAGAGGGGCCGAGCGCCACTTCGGCGGCCCGGTCGGCGGCGGCCAGCAGTTCGGCGGAAATGCCACGGCGGGGAGTGATGACCTCGTCGATGAGGCCGTAACCCCGGGCCTGTTCGGCTGTCATGAAGAAATCGCGGTCGATGTCGTGTTCTACCTGGTCGAGGGGCCGGCCGGAGTGGTAGGCGATGATCTGGGCCATACGTTTGGTCGTGGCCATCACCTCCCGCAGGTGGATCTCCATGTCCCGGGGGGCGCCCCGGGCGCCCGCCGTCCCCTGGTGGATCATGATCTTGGCGTTGGGAGTGGCCAGGCGCTTGCCGGGAGCGCCCCCGCACAGGATCATGGCCGCTGCCGACATGCCCATGCCGACGCAGACGGTCGAGACTTCCGAGCTCACGTGCTGCATGACGTCGTAGATGGCCATGCCCGCGTAGGACAGACCGCCGGGGGAGTTGATGTAAAGGAAGATGTCCTTGCCCGGGTCGGTGCTGTCGAGGTAGAGGATCTCGGCCACCAGCAGGTTGGCGATCTGGTCGTCGACCTCCTGGCCCAAGAAGACGATCCGTTCCCGCAGCAACAGCGAGTAAATATCGAAGGCGCGCTCCCCTCGGGCGGACTGGTCGAGCACGGTGGGTATGACGGACATGAGCTTGCTCCTTCAGGCGCCGAGGCTGCGGGGTAACGTTTTATGATGGATGTGGTATCTCAAATATAGGATATCGTTAGCGGTATAGGAAGAGAACGGGATGAGCGAACGGCGCCACGGGACGGTTTTCCCGGGGTTCAAGGAGATGGCCCAGCGGCGCACATCTCTCGCTGCCGCGCTGTCGGCCAAGCGGGTGGAGCTGGGGCTTTCGCAAACGGAGGTGGCCGCCCGCATGAAGACGTCGCAGTCGGCCGTCGCCCGGTTGGAGTCGGGCCAGGCGGACCTGCGCCTGTCCACGTTGGAGCGCTACGCCGCCGCGCTGGGCCAGCGTCTGGACTGGGAGCTGTCGTTGCGGCCGTTTGAGGACTAGGCGTGCCGGCTACCTTCCCGCCGGCGGCCTCCCCGCCCTGGGAGCCCTCGCCCCCGGGGCGCCCCGAAGGTCCTCCGGCCCCGGCGCGGCCCGCCGGGCTGTGGTCGGGGGCACCCTCGCTGGAGGCGCAACTGCTGGACCGGCGGGTGGTCAGGTTGTGGGGCCCGCTCGACGATGCCTCGGTAGGAAGGGCTTGCGCCGAAATGATGGCCCTGGACGCCACCGGCGACGCCGCCGTCCAACTTTACGTGGGCTCGAGCGGCGGGCCTCTCCACCTGGCCCTGACCCTCATCGACACGATGGACCTGCTCGGCGTGCCTGTGCACGTGACATGCCTGGGCCGGGCGGAGGGGGCCGCCATAGGCGTGGTGGCGGCCGGGACCCGGCGCGCCGCCGCGCCCCACGCCCAGTTCCACCTGACCGAGCCCGAGGTCTTGGTGAGCGGGCCCGCCAGCCAGCTGGCGGCCTGGGCCGAT
>JBKQUU010000102.1:0-16101 GCA_052325485.1 Acidimicrobiales bacterium
GCGCGTGACTTGCCTGGGCCGGGCGCCGGGGGCCGTCATAGGTGGGGTGGCCGCCGGGGCCCGGCGCGCCGCCGCGCCCCATGCCCAGTTCTACCTGAGCGAGCCCGAGGTCTCGGTGAGCGGCCGCGCCAGCCAGTTGGCGGCTTGGGCCGACCATCACCGAGCTCAGCTCGAACGTTTCGTCCAGCGCCTGGCCGAGGCCACCGGCCGACCGGCCGAGCACGTGGAAGCCGACTTGTCGATCGGGCGCTGGTTGGACGCCGAGCAAGCGCGCCAGTACGGACTGGTCGACTACATCTGGGGGCCTGGTGGCCCCGCTCGGCCTGAGCCGCAGACCGGCCCGGCTCGGCCCTTGGGTTTCGGGCCCGGTCCCCGCCCCGCGCCCTGAAGGGCGTCCGGGCCGAGCCGGCGGTCCTCCCCGTCGGGCCGGTCCCCACCAATAACGTGCCGTCCATCGGGGCAGGCCCGGCCCGTCCGAGCCCTCTGGCTGGGGGAGTTACGCTTCAGGGGCGGGGTCTTGACCACAGCCGGGGCCTGCGCCTCAGCTGCGACTACCGAGCGTGCATGCCACAGGAGAACTTGCCAACTTGAGCCGAACGGACCGCTTCTTCGGTGCTTTGGGACGTTTCTCCGTGCGCTTTCGCTGGTTGGTGATCGCCGCCTGGGTCGCCATCGCCATCGCGTCGAGCGTGGCCCTGCCCTCGCTCGGCAGCGAGGTCAACAACGACAACACGCAGTTCCTGCCCAACAGTGCGCCCAGCAACGAAGCCGCCACCCTGGCCGCTCCCTTGATCGGCAGTGCCAGCAAGCAGAGCCAGATCATCATCGTGGCCGCCCTGGTCGAGCAAAAGCCCCCC
The DNA here is from genome assembly GCA_052325485.1 of Acidimicrobiales bacterium. Lineage (GTDB taxonomy): Bacteria > Actinomycetota > Acidimicrobiia > Acidimicrobiales > Palsa-688 > Fen-671. Next base: position 858 of record JBKQUU010000102.1, read on the forward strand.
GCCGCCGCCCCCCGTTTCCTCAGCGCCGCCGACCTGAGCGTCATAAACGCCCAAGCGGTGGCGGCCCGGTCCCTGCCTCATGTCGTGTCGTCTGAGGTGGTCGGTATATCACCCGACCGCCAGGCCGCCCGCATCCTGGTGACCACCGACGTCGGGCTCAATAACATCGTCGGCCAGGAGCCGGTGGTCAACACCCTGCAGGCCAAGCTGGGAAGTGCCAACCGGGGCCCGGTGGGCACCGAGCTCGGCCTGCAGTTCCACCTGGCGGGGCCGGTGGCCACCAATGTCGCCAACCAGGCCAGCTCCAACAAGACCGGCAACAAAGTCCAGCTGCTCTCGCTCGTTTTCATCGTCCTCCTCCTGTTGGTGATCTTCCGCTCGGTCCTGGCCCCGCTCATCACCCTGGCGCCGGCCGGGGTGGCCCTGGTGGTGTCCATGCGCCTGATCGGCGAGCTGGGGGCGCACGGCCTCAAGGTCTCCGAGATCACCGAGCTCTTGCTCATAGTGCTGATGCTCGGTGCGGGCACCGACTACGGGCTGTTCCTCGTCTACCGCTCTCGAGAGGAGCTCCGCTCCGGCTTGCCGGCCAAAGAGGCGGTGGCACACGCCCTGGCCCGGGTGGGCGAGTCGATCAGCGCGTCGGCGGCCACGGTAGTGTTCGCCCTGCTCAGCTTGCTCTTGGCCAGTTTCGGCCTGTACCACGACCTGGGCGTCCCGCTGGCCGTCGGTGTGGCCGTGATGCTGGTGGCCGGGCTGACCCTGCTGCCGGCGCTGCTGGCCGTCTTCGGGAACGCGGCCTTCTGGCCGTCCCAGGCGAAGTCGGCCCGGTCGGGCGACGCCACCGGGGCCGGCCTCGATGGCGAGGCGGCTGGCGAGCGCGACGGCTGGTGGGGCCGCGTCGCCGCCCGCCTGGTTTCGCGCCCGAAGCGGACCCTGGTGCTCGGGGTGGCCCTGTTCGCCGCCCTTTCGGTGGCCGCGCTCGGCTATTACTCCTCGGGTTTCGCCGGCGCCCTCAACGCCCCTGCCGGCTCGGATGAGGCCATCGGTAACGCCTTGTTCGCACGGCACTTCCCCGCCGCCAGCGCCAACCCGGCCGAGCTCGTGTTCCGTTACGGTGAGACCGTCTGGGCCAACCCCGCGCCCGTGCAGCGGGCCGGGGACGCTCTCGCTCGCTCGGGCCTTTTCCGCCAGTTGGCCGGCCCGCTCGACCCCGAGGGAGTGCCGGTCTCGCCGGCCACTCTCAGGTTGCTGTACCAGGGCTTGGGGCCGCCGGCCAAGCTCCCGCTGGCCGAACCGGCGGCGCTGGCAAGCCGCCTGCCCGTCAGCGTTTACAACGCCTACCGCTCGCTGGTGGTGTTCGTGTCTGCCGACGGGCGGACAGTCCAGTTCGTCGCCACCCTCAAAGCCGGCAGCCAGGACTCCACCCCGGCCATGCACGCCACTCCTACCGTCCGCCAGGCTGTGGCTGCCGCGGCTTCGGCCTCTGGGGCCCAGCAGAGCGGCGTCGCCGGGGAAGCGGCGGCCCTGTTCGACGTCAGCAGCACTTCGGGCCACGACATGATCGAGATCATCCCCGTCGCCATCGTCGCCATCGGCTTGCTACTGGCGCTGGTGCTGCGCAGCCTGGTGGCGCCGCTGTACCTGATTCTGAGCGTCGGGCTCTCCTACCTGGGAGCTCTCGGCTTGTCCACTCTGCTGTTCATCGACATCGGCGACAGCGGCGGGATCACGTTCGTCCTCCCGTTCTTGATGTTCATTTTCCTGCTGGCGCTGGGGGAGGACTACAACATCCTCGTGATGACGCGCATCCGGGAGGAGGCGCGCCAGCGAGAGCTGTCGCAGGCCGTCGTGAGAGCGATCGGACGGACCGGGCCCACGGTGACCTCGGCCGGCATGGTGCTGGCGGGGACCTTCGGGGTCCTGGCCTTCGAGGCCGGCCACGGCCCCGGCAGCGGCCAGATCCGCGACGTTGGTTTCGGTCTGGCCATCGGCGTCCTCATGGACACCTTCCTCGTGCGCACGCTGCTGGTACCGTCCACGGTGGCATTGCTCGGGAAGTGGAACTGGTGGCCGGGCCGTGTGGTGACCGAGCGTGGTCCTGAACCCGGGCCCGCCGGCCCCGCGGACAGCGCCGAGGTCCTGACCGGGGCCGGGCGCTGAAGGGCCGGCCCGCCTCGGCAGTACCACTGTTGACGTCGGAGGTCAATGAGAAGGGGCCGCGCCTTGCATGGGGCACCCCGGTCCTGTGAATATGTCCTGTACAGGGCCATTTGGCGCCCTGGTCCAGGTCCTGGGGGCTGGGGGTCGTTCGTGAGCGAGAAGTTAGTGGCGAGCCGAGGAGTGACTGTCGACCGCCAGCAACTGGACGTCTCGATCTCTCAGCACGCCGACGAGCAGTTCTGGCGAGTGGAAGTACGTCACCCGGTCGGGCCCACGTTTACTCGCACCGCCGTGGACAGTGACGACAACTTCCTCTGCCATCTCATCAGGTCGGCGGTAGCCGGCGAAGGTTCGGCCTGGGAAAGCCTGGCCCGCGTGGGCCACCGGCGTTTCAGTCCCCCGATTTGGTAGACGGCCCGCCTCCCCGGATCCTCGTGGCGCCGGCGCGCCCCGAGTTCGCGGTGGAGGCCGTGCGCCAGGGCGGTGGCACCTTGGTTACCGACGAGCCCCTCGACGGCCTGGTGTGGACCGCTTTCGACCCCGAGGCCCTGCTCGGGACTTTGGCCGCCCACCCGGGGCTGCGCTGGGTGCAGCTGCCCGTGGCAGGGATCGACCAGGTAGTGGGGGCCGGGGTTTTTGACCGGCCGCACCCGAGCGGGCTCGTATGGACGTCCGCCAAGGGCAGCTACGCCCGGCCCGTGGCCGAGCACGCCCTGGCCCTGGCCCTGGCCGGGCTGCGCCAACTGCCGGAGAGGGCACGGGCCCGGTCCTGGGGAGAGCGGGCCGGTACCTCCCTCTTTGACGCCCCCGTGACCCTGCTCGGCGGCGGAGGGATCACCCAGGAACTGCTGGCCCTCCTGGCCCCCTTCAATGTGCAGGCGACGGTGGTGCGCCGCCGCGACGCGCCGATGGCCGGTGCCGTACGCACGGTCACGACGGCGGAGCTCCACTCGGTGCTGCCCGGCGCCTTGGTGGTGTTCGTGGCCCTCGCCCTCAGCCCCGAGACGGTCCACATAATTTCGGACCACGAGCTCGGCCTTATGGACCGGAACAGCTGGTTGGTCAACGTGGCCCGCGGCCGCCACGTTGATACTGACGCCCTGGTGAGGGCGTTGTCCGAGGCACGCATTGGTGGTGCCGCCCTGGACGTGACCGACCCCGAGCCTTTGCCCGACGGCCACCCGTTGTGGTCGTTGCCCAATTGCCTCGTGACCCCGCACACGGCCAACACCGAGGAGATGACCCGACCTCTGCTGGCCGCCCGCATCCGTGAAAACGTGGAGCGCCTGGCCTCCGGCCTGCCCCTCGTGGGCGTGGTGGATGTCGCCGCGGGGTATTGAACCAGGTACTTCTCACCGAGCTCCGGTTGGGGGAGCTGCTGGCGGAGGGGGGCGAAGGCCGGGTTTTTGAGGTTGTGAGCGCGGGGAGCGTGGCCCCACAGCCGGCTACGCCCATGGTGTTCAAGCAGCTCCGCCACCCTCGCCCGGCGGCCGAGCTCGGCCTTCTGTGCGAACTGCCGGCGGTGCTCGCCGTCCGGGACGAGGGGGCGTCCCGCAGGGCCCTCAGTTCGTCGGCGTGGCCGGCGGCCGCCGTTGTTAACGACTTTGACGCTCCCGTGGCGCTGGGGGCACTGATGCCCCGGGCGCCGGCGGAGTTCTGGTTGCGTCACCGCGACGGGCCCAGCCGCCTGGCCACGCTCAGTTACCTGGCCGGCGACCCGGACCGCATGACCGTCGCCTACGGAGTGACCGTGCCCCCTCCCGGGGCGCCGGAACGGGTGGCTCTGGTCTATGCGTTGGCGCGGTTGCTGGACGCCTGGCAGGGCGGGAGCGGCCCCACCGTCGTGCACGGCGACCTTTCCGCCAAGAACGTGCTGTGGTCTTTGCGGCCGGCTCCCGCGGTGTACGTGCTGGACTGCGACGGGGCCGTTATTGACAGGCCCGGTTTTGACGGGGCCGTTATGGAGGAAGGGCCGGGGACGCCGGAGGGTTCCAGGGGCCCTGTCGAGGTCCTGCCTCGTCCGCCGCGGGCGATCACCCCCAACTGGGACGACCCCGCCCTGCCCACGGGCGGCCGGCCCGATCGAGGGTCCGACCGTTACGTCCTGGGCCTTGCTTTCCTTCGCCTCGTGGGCGCCGCCCACTTTCCCCTCCAGGGCCGCCAGCGAGCGCACCCGCAGGTCAACGTCGACCTGGAACTCCCGCGGTCCTGGCGCAAGCTCCCGGACATGCCCGGTCTTTGGGACCTGTGCGAGCGTTCGCTGTCCCTTGTCAACGCCACCGATCGGCCGGCGCCGGACGAATGGGTGGCCGGGCTGGAGGACCTGCTCGGGGCCCTCGGCGCGGCGGGGATGGCGGCCCAGGCCCGCGCCGCCCAGGGCGACGAACGCACCAGCCAGGGGGCGCGTCGCCGCCCGGGAGGTATTGCTTCCCGGCCGCTCGCCCGGGGAGAGGCGACGGTGCCCGACGTCGTCGTCCGGCCCGTCCTGCGCCACCGGGCCGTGACTACGTGGCAGTTGGTCAGGCCCGGCCCAGGTTTATCGGTGACCGGGCGGGAGGGTGGTGGCCCCGTGTTGTCGGGCGCCGCCGCCCTCACCCCGCGCCAGATGGCTCGTCGGACGGTCGTCGCCTGGGCCGCCGCTCACGGCCTGGCGGTGCGCTTGGTGCGCTCGCCTGGCCGGCGCGTCAACGGCCTGCGCCGGCTGGCCGGCGTACTAGTGCTTGACGTTGCTGCCGCCTGCTTGGTCCTTTTCCTGGTCGGCATGGCCGTAAGCCCCTGGATCGGGCTATGAGAAAGGTTCGGGGAGCAGAGCGGTCGTCTGCCCAGTGACCCCGTCTGCCCAGTGACCCCGTCTGCCCAGTGACGTTGTCTTCCGATCGGACCTCCGGTAGCCTCGTTCGGACGATGGCGAGCCAGTACCTCGGTACCGAAGAACGCTATGCCGTTTTCCCGTTCTACCTGTGCCTCGACGTCTCTCAGTCCATGGCCGGCAAGCCCATAGACGAGGTAAACGCCGAGCTCCCCCAGCTGCGCGCCTCTGTCGGGCAAGACCCGGCGGTGGCCGAGGTGATCCGGTTCGGGATCGTTACCTTCAGCGACGTGGCCCGCACCGTCCTCGGGCTGGTCGACCTGGCCTTGGTGGAGTCCATGCCCAAGGTGGAGGTCGAGGGCCGCACGTCCTACGCGGCCGCCTTCGAGCACCTGCGCCGGCTGATCGAGGCCGACTACCACGCCGGCCGGGCGGCGGGCGAACGCTGGTACCGGCCGGCGGTACTGTTCGTTTCTGACGGGCGCCCGACCGACCCCGAGGAAACCTGGCTAGCGGCTCACCGCAAGCTGATCGACCCGACATGGCGCCGCCACCCCAACATCCTCGCCTTCGGCTTCGGCGAAGCCGTACCCGAAATCCTGGCCACCGTGGCCGAGAACAAGCCCCACCGGGCCTACGTGGCCGCCGAGGGTGCTGCCCCTTCGGCCGTCGTACCGGAGCTGATGGCCGGGCTGGTGCAGTCGATCGTCAGCTCGTCGGCGAGCGCCTACACGGGTGCGCCGCAACTGGTCCCCCCCCAGCTACCCAACATGCAGGCCATCGCGGTGGACGAGCTGGAATGACCTCCGGGTGGGTGGGCCCGGTCTGGGGCGCCCCCTCCCCGGCTATGGGCGCACCGGTGCCCGTCCGGGCCCGGGCGGGCGCCCCAGTGGCCAACTACCGGGCCGACGGCGGGCAGTCGGCTGACTTCGTCGTGATCGCCGCCTCTGTTGCTGGCAGCGCGCACCGGCTGGGCGGCGGGCGCTGCGAAGACTCTTACGGCTGGGTCAAACCGGGCCCGGGCCGGCTGGGCCTGATAGTCGCCGACGGTGTGAGCACCGCGGGACGGGGGGGCGAGGGCGCCGACTTAGCCGTGGAGGCGGCGGCCCGGTTCCTTTCGGGCTGCGAGGACTGGGGCCCAGCGGAGTGCCGGGGGACGGCGCGGCGGGCCAGTGACCAACTGGTAAGCGCCGCCGGCGCCTCGACGGCGGGGGCAGCGGCCGAGCTCTCCACGACACTCGTGGTCGCCTTGCTGACGGCCCGAGCGGGGGGCGCCGACGCCGTCCTGGGCCGGGTCGGGGACAGCACGGCGTTCAGCCTGGACGGGGGAGTCTGGCAGGAGGTGTTCTTAGCGCCCGAGAACGACGACCTCCACCACATGGTCACCGACGTCCTGCCCTGGGCCGGCCCGGGCGAGAGCGGGCCGAGGGTCGAGACCGCCTCTGTCGAGCTGCCCCGGGGAGCGGCCCTGGTGCTGGTGACCGATGGGATCGCCAACCCCCTGCGCGACGGGCCGACCACGGTGGCGCCGGCGCTAGCCGACGTCCTGGCCGCCGGCCCCGCCGGCAAGCTGTCGCCTCTGGCTCTGGCGGCGGCCGCCGACTTCAGCCGGCGGGGTTGCCAGGACGACCGCACCATCGTGGTCGCCTGGCCTCGCCCGGCCGACTAGAGCCGTTCGGCTTCGGGCTGGTCGACTGCCTCCGGCCCGCTACCCGTCGCTTGCTCCACCTCTGCCACTTCAGGCTCCGCCACCTCTATCTCCGCCGCCGGCCCCACCCCTGCCTCGGGCTCCGCTACCTCCGCCGCCGGGCCCGCGGCGGTCTTGGGCTCCGCCTGCTCCACCTCCGCGTCCACCTCCGGTGCTGGGGCCCCGGTTGAGCCCGTCTCCGACTCTGTTCCTGGCTCGCCGACCATGTCCTCTTCTGGCCCCGGCGGCAACGCCGTCGTTGCGCCCGCCTCGGCGCCCCGCTCGGGGTCCGTCGTCCCCTCGGGCCGATCGTCTATAGCCACTACCGTCGGCCCCCGCCTTGCCGCATGCCTAGGCCCCCTCGCTGGCGTTGCGCCGGAACTGCTACGGGCCCGCGCCCGCTCCAGAGCGACCTGACGTGCCGAGAGAGGGTCGCCCACGAGCTCGTCGCCCGGCTGGGGGCGTCCTTTCAGCCACAGGACCGAAGCGGCCACGGCGAAGATCCCGATGGCCGTCCAGTCGTTGAGGCGTAACCCGAGGTACCGGTGGGCGGGGTCGATGCGCAGGTACTCGGTAAAGAAGCGGCCGAAAGTGTACAGGGAGGCATAGGCGGCGAAAAGGTAGCCCCGTCTCAGCCTGACCCGGCGTTCGATCAGGAGGAGCAGGCCGAAGGTGACCAGGTCCCAGATCGACTCGTACAGGAACGTGGGCTGGTATGTCCCCGGAAGTAATGCCCCCGTGGCGCTCAGGTGCTGGTACTTCACCGGGATGCTAGAAAGCTCGGAACGGTCAGTGATGCGCACGGCCCACGGGAGCTTGGACGGCAGGCCGAAAAGCTCCTGGTTGAAGTAGTTGCCCCACCGCCCGATGGCCTGGGCAAGGGCGAGCGCCGGTGCCACCACGTCGAGCAGGGGCGGGAGGCGCAGGCCCATGCGGCGGGCCTTGAGCCATCCGCCCAGGACGCCGCCGGCGACGCCGCCCCAGATACCCAGGCCACCGTTCCAGATCTCGAAGATCTGCACAGGATGGCCGCCGGTGTCCTGCTGCCAGCTTGTGACCACGGAGTACAGGCGGGCACCGATGAGGCCGGAAACCACGCCCCAAAAGGCGAGGGGCACGATGGTACCTGGGAAGCCGCCCAGTTGGGCCCAGCGCCGCTGGGCTAGCCACGCCGCCACCAGCACGGCGATGGCGATGAGCAGCCCGTAGAAGTGCAGCTGAAGGGGCCCCACGCTGATGCCGTCAGCCGGAGGGCTGGGGATGTAGGCGATCACTTCGTCCGACAGGCTAGTGGCGGCGCCCTAACGGGTACGAACGATCCTCGACCTGAACCAACGACCGGAGCGGTAGAAAGGCCACGGCTATGGAACACAAGACGGGCGCGGAACGCAAGGCGACGGGACGCGCCGGGGCGGGCGCCTACCGCCAGAGGGCCACTCGGCGCGCCACCTACCGCTTGCAATTGCACGCCGGTTTCGGCTTCGCGGACGCCGCCGCCATAACCGGTTACCTGGCTGACCTCGGCATCAGCCACGTGTACCTGTCGCCCGTGCTGCAAGCCGCCAAAGGCAGCACTCACGGCTACGACGTGGTTGACCCGGCGGCCGTCAACGAGGAACTGGGCGGGGACCTGGGCCACCTCGAACTGCAAAAGGCGCTCGGCGACGCCGGCCTGGGCCAGATCCTCGACGTGGTCCCCAACCACATGGCCGTTGCCACCCGGGACAACCGCTGGTGGTGGGACGTGCTGGAGAACGGGCCGTCCAGTGTGTACGCCGGCTATTTCGACGTGGACTGGGGCGTCCCGGAAACAAACCACATGCATGGCAACGTCGTGCTGCTGCCCATCCTGGGGGACCATTACGGCCGCGAGCTCGAAGCCGGCCGTTTTCAATTGGAGCACTGCCAGGGGACTTTCACCCTTCGTTACTTCGAGCAGCAGGTGCCCATCGCCCCCCGGAGCCTGGACCAGCTGGTAGCCAAGGCCGCCCGGCGCGTGCCGCGCGGCGTGGACCCGGGCGTCCGCGCCGAGCTCGAGAGCATCGGCACGGCCCTCGGGCGGCTCCCACCTTCGTGGGCCACCGACCGGGCCAGTGTGCGGGAGCGCCATCGCGACAAAGAGGTCCTGCGGATGCGGCTGATGGCCCTGTGCGTCCAACATCCCGAAGTCGACACCGCCCTCAACGCCGAGACGGAGGCCGTCGGTGCCCACCCCGATCAGCTCGACGCCCTGCTGCAGCGCCAGAACTACCGTCTGGCTTATTGGCGCACGGCGTCAGAAGAGGGCCAGTACCGGCGGTTCTTCGACATAAACGACCTCGTAGGCATCCGGGTCGAGGAGGACGCCGTTTTTGCCGACAGCCACCGCCTCATACTGCGCTGGTTGCACGAAGGCATCATCGACGGCCTGCGGGTGGACCACATCGACGGCCTACGCGACCCCCGTCGCTACCTGGAACGGCTCGACGACGCCGGCTCCGGCGTGTGGGCATTGGTCGAGAAGATACTGGAGCGGGGCGAACAGCTCCCGGCGGACTGGCCGGTGGCGGGCACCACCGGTTATGACTGGCTCAACCTCGCCGGCGGCCTTTTCATAAAGAAAGAAGGGGCCGGCGCGCTGGACGCTTCGTTCAGGTCCTTCAGCGGCTTCGAGCAGTCGTGGGAAGATCTGGTCCACGATTGCAAGATCCAGGTGCTGAGCACCTCGCTGGCGACCGACCTCACCCGCATCGTCGACCGGATGGCCAAGGTGTGCGAGGGCCACCGTCGCCATTCCGACCATACGCCACGCGAATTACGGGAATGCCTCGCCGAGGTGATCGCCTGTTTCAGTGTTTACCGCACGTACGTCGTCCCCGGCGAAAAAGCGTCCGAACAAGACGTGGCCACGGTGGCCCGGGCGGTCGTGACGGCCGGTCTCAGGCGTCCCGAGATCGACGGAGAGCTTCTGGCTTTCCTGCGCCAGGTCCTCCTGCTGGAGATAGACGGACCGGTGGAGACGGAGATGGCCCGGCGGTTCCAGCAGTTGACGGGGCCGGTGATGGCCAAGGCCGTCGAGGACACGGCCTTTTACCGGTACGTGCCCCTCCTGGCCCTGAACGAGGTCGGAGGGGGCCCGGGGTCGCCAGGGACCAAGCTCGAGGATTTTCACACCTGGTGCGAACAGGCCGAGGCCCGGTACCCGTACGGGCTCTTGGCCACCTCGACCCATGACACCAAACGTTCCGAGGACGTACGGGCACGCATATCGGTGCTTTCGGAAATCCCGGAGGAATGGGCGGCCGCGGTGGAGCGATGGTGCAAACTGAACCGGCGCCACCGCGTGGCCGAACTGCCCGACCCGGCAACCGAATGGATGTTTTACCAGACCCTGGTGGGAGCGTGGCCCATCAGCGCCGAGCGGGCATTGACCTTCCTCGAAAAGGCGATAAGAGAAGCCAAACTGCACACCGGCTGGGACGCGCCGAACCAGATATACGAGAACGCGGTCAACCATTTCGCCTCGGCCGTGCTGCGCTCGCGGCGGTTCATGACCGAGGTGGGGGAGCTGGTGGAGCGGGTCCGCCGGCCGGGATGGTCAAATTCGCTGGCCCTGAAGTTACTGACGCTGACGGCTCCTGGTGTCCCCGACCTCTACCAGGGCAGCGAGCTGTGGGACCACTCGCTGGTAGACCCGGACAACCGCCGGCCCGTCGACTACGAGGCCCGTGCGGCCCTGCTGAAGGACGTGAACGCGGCAGATATGGGTCAATTGTGGGCAGAAGGAGATGACCGCGGCCTCGTCAAGCTGGCGGTGGTCCACCGGGCGCTCGAGTTGCGCAGCCGGAAGCCCTCCTCCTTCGGCGCCGGCAGGCGGGGAGCGTACGGGCCGCTGCTCTTCAGCGGTCCCGCCGCCGAGCACGGTGTGGCGTTCAGCCGGGGCGGCGACGTGGTGAGCCTGGTGACCCGATGGCCGCTGGCCCTCGAAGAAGAGGGTGGGTGGCGCAACACGTCGCTGGGCTTGCCCCCCGGGCACTGGGCCGACGTGCTGTCCGGCCGCCGTTACCAGGGTGACGTCCTGGTCAAAGACCTTCTGAAGGCGCTGCCTGTGGCCCTGCTGGAAAAGGTCGGGGACCTGCGGGGCCGGAACGGGTAGGTCCACAGGCATGGTCATGTTCGAAGTGTGGGCGCCGGGGCACCAACGGGTCGAGGTAGTGCTCAACGGGGACCGCCGGTTAGCGATGGCAAAGGGCGATCGAGGTTGGTGGCGCCTGGACCTCGCGGCGGCGGCCGCGGGAGACCGCTACCAGTTTTCACTGGACCGGTGGCCGGCCCGCCCTGACCCGCGTTCCGCCTGGCAGCCCGAAGGCGTAGACGGGCCTTCGGTCCTCGTCGACCATGGCTCGTTCACCTGGGCCGACCAGGACTGGCACGGGGCCGCGCTTTCCGAGGCCGTGCTGTACGAGCTGCACGTCGGGACCTTCAGCCCGGAAGGGACGTTCCAGGGGGTCGTCTCCCGGCTCGAGCACCTGGTCGACCTGGGTGTCAGCGCCATCGAGCTGCTCCCCGTGGCCGAGGCCAGCGGCAACCGGGGCTGGGGTTACGACGGGGCCGACCTGTGGGCGCCTCATCATGCCTACGGGGGACCGGACGGCCTAAGGCGGTTGGTGGACGCCTGTCACGCCCGCGGCATCGCCGTCGTCCTGGACGTCGTCTACAACCACTTGGGGCCGGCGGGCAACTACCTGAGCGAATTTGGGCCGTACTTCACCGACGATTACCAAACCCCTTGGGGCTCGGCAGTCAATATGGACGGGAGGGGAAGTTACGGGGTGCGGGACTTCGTGATCTCCAATGCCCTGATGTGGCTGAGGGACTACCACATCGACGGGCTCCGCTTGGACGCCGTGCACGCCATTTATGACGAGGGCGCCCTCCACATCCTCGAGGAGCTGTCCGGCGCCGTGGCCGCGCTGGCCGGTGAACTGGGCCGTGAGCTGTGGGTCATCGCCGAGAGCGACCGCAACGACCCCCGGTTGTGCCGCTCGCGCCAAAGCCACGGCTATGGGGTCAGCGCCTCGTGGGACGACGACTTCCACCACGCTCTGCATGCTGTCCTGACCGGAGAGAACAGCGGTTATTACGTCGATTTCGGCCGGGTCGGGCAATTGGCCAAGGTCTTCACCGACGCCTATGTGTACGACGGGGAGTTCTCCGAGTTCCGCCAGCGCCGCCACGGCCGGCCGGCCGAAGACCTGTCCGGCGCCTGCTTTGTGTGTTGCCTGCAAAACCATGACCAGGTCGGCAACCGGGCCTTCGGGGAGCGCACCGCCGCCCTGGTCGGCTCCGACCTGTTGAAGGTGGGGGCGGCACTGCTGCTGCTTTCACCTTTTGTGCCCATGCTGTTCCAGGGCGAGGAGTGGGGGGCGTCGACGCCGTTCCTGTACTTCACCGACCATCGGGATCCCGAGCTCGGTGCTGCGGTGCGGGAGGGCCGGCGCAAGGAGCACCCGATGCCCGCCGGTGCCGAGGTGCCGGACCCACAGAGCCCTGAGACCTTCCTACGCTCCAAGCTCGACTGGTCAGAACTGGACCGGGATCCTCACCGCTCGCTCCTGGAGTGGCACCGTCGATTGATCTCACTTCGCCGGAGCGAGCCGGACCTTTCGAGCCACGACCGCAAACTTGTGAGCACGGCCTTCGACGAGGAGGCCCGCTGGCTGGTCGTGAACCGTGGCCGCTTCAGCATCGCCGCCAACCTGGCCGGCGTGCGCCAGGCCATAGCTCTCGAAGGCGGCATCTCCGTCGTAATGGCCTCAGAGGAGGGGGTGCAGGTAGAGGCCAGTGCCGGCGACGCCCGAGCATGGTTCCCACCACGCTCGGTTGCCGTACTGGCGCACTGAGGCCGGGCGGGACGAGGGTGCGTCCGGCGCAGGCGGGCTGATAACGTATGCAGTCTCGGGCGTATAGCTCAGCTGGTTAGAGCGCATGCATGACGCGCATGAGGTCGTGGGTTCGACTCCCTCTACGCCCACCGGCTCTGAGCAGGGAGTTTGTGTCGGGCGGCGGGTCTCAGAGGTCGTTTAGAGGCCCGGCGTGCGCGCTACATGCGCGAAGCTCGGGGGGACGACGCTCGACAAGAGGCCTTCCATCCGGTCGGCGGCCTTGGACACCGGCCGCACCTTGTGGCGGTAATGGCGATAAAGCGTGCGCGGGTCGTCTCCCAGTAGGTCGGCCACTTCTTCGATGCTGGCGCCGCCGTCCAGAAGGAGGGAGACGGCACTGTGGCGCAGGAGGTACGGGTAGTTGGCGTCGGGGATACCGGCCCGCTTGCCGATCCTGGCGAACGTGCGGCGCACGTCGGAGGGATCGAGGGGTGTCCCGACGCCGGACGCGAAAACAAGCTCGCTGTCCCGCCAAAGCGGTCCGGCAGCGAGGCGTTCTTCGATCTGGCGCCGGCGGTGAGCGCGCAATGCGTTTGCGACCGACGGCGGTAGCGACAGCGTCCTAAGGCCGTCTTTCGAACGTTTCACGGCACCGCGGGAGACTCGGCCATCGGGCCCACGCTTCATGGCTCCTGAGACCCGAAGCGTCAGGGGGACCAGGTCGAGGTCAAGGTCCGACCACAGCAAGCCAGTGAGCTCCCCGGGCCGCAGCCCGGTGGCCAGGCCGAGCGCCACCATTGCTTCCAGCCGTTCACCCTGAGCGGCCCTGAGGACGGCCTTGGCCTCGTCCGAGGTGAAGGAGCGGCGCGTCGTCGGTGGCTTGGTCCTCGGCATCACTGCTAGAGCCGCGACGTTGCGGATCACGAGACCGCGTCCACCGGGGCCAGGGTTCTACCACGGCCCGGGCTCATCTCTTCGCCGACGGTGGAGGACGCGAGCTGGCCTACGTGGCCATGAGCCGGGCCCGGGAGGCCACCCATGCCTGGGTGGTGGCCGACGACCCGGCCGAGGACCTGCGCCGGGACTGGTCAGCCCGGCGCACGCCCACCTGGGCGCTGGGCACCTGCTTGCCGACGACGACGCTCAGGGAGGCCGTGGTCTCTATGGCCAACCCCGGCCAGGCCCGGGTCGTCGCCCTGCCCCTGGCCAGGAGCCGGGTTACGGACAACGCCACTGCGCAGCTGCAGCCTGTCGACTTGGCACCTGAGCTGTCTAAGGCCCGGGCCGCCCTCCGCCACGTCGAGCAGGCCCGGGTGGACCTCTTAGCCGGGCGAGGCGCCTACCTCGGCACCGAGGCCGGCCAGGCCGTTTCCGACCTCGCCCGGGCCGAGGCCGGCCTGGCCGCCGCCCGGCGGGCGGCTGAGAACGGCTCACACTGGTGGGGGCGGCGGGCAGAGGCCAAAGAGGCCGCCGCCTGGGCCGAGCGCCACGCCGACGCCCGCCGACGCTGGCTCGACCACGTCGCCCCCGAAGCCGCCCGCCTCGACGCCGCCATCGGCCTTCGCCGGGACGAGGTCGAGCGGCTCAATGCCAGCGTGGAGCGACAGGCGGCGCGCTCTGCCGGGGTCACCGACCTGCGCAGGCTCAGCCAAGGCTTCGTCCGCGTTCTTCTCGCCGGTCTCGAACTGTACCGGCACGGCCTGGACAACCCCGGAGGGCCAGCTGTCGGGCGTGCTCGCCCATCGCCCTATCCGTCGCGAGCGCCAAGCGTGTACTCTTCCCCCGCTCCCCACCATGACTTTGGCCCGGACCTTTAGCCCAATTGCGAGCCCATGCCGGCGGTCCCCTGTCGTTGTTAGGCGTTGTTCAGTACGTCTGGGCCGTTGCCTCCAAACGAGGAAACGCCGCTCCGAACGCCGACTATGCATTTGTCAAGAGACAGCTCGTCCTTTGGGAAAAGTTCGCATAACAATCCCTTCGGGCGCGAACGCTTCTTCCTGCAAGGCGATGTCCACGTTGACGGGGCAGCCGATCAGCTGGCTCTGATAGCTCGCCTGCCCTGGCTTGGCGGTTGCGGTGCTGGAGCTCGCACTCAGGAGAGATGATCTTGGCGATGAGCTTCCCGAGCCAACTGGCCGCGGCCGCTCACCCCCAATTTGGCGAAGATGCGGTTCAAGTGGCTCTTCACCGTGACAGTGGAAACGAACAACCGCTGGGCGATCTCCGCATTAGTCAGGTGTTCGCCGACAAGACCCGCTACTCGGCGTTCGGCTGGCGTAAGGCTCTCCTGTTACCGGCAGCGCCCTCGCCTCTTCGTCGGTGAGGCCCCCGACGCGTAGCCTGGCACCCAGCTCGACCATGGCGGCCGCCAGGCGGTCGAGGTTGGCCTGTTCTCGCCGCACCAGGCAATCGAAGTCCTTGGTGGGCTTGGCCGCACCGTAGCTTTGGGCGGCGACACCACCGACTACCAGGTACTCGACACCGTGGCGCTCGAGGGACCCGACGAGGACGGCTACGTCGAGCGGTGCGTCGTCGGGGCTAACCGACGGCGCCACGGCCTGAGGTACGAGGAAGAGCGTTCATTTCCTCCACCCAAGCCAGGGCCTCGTCACGACTGTCGATGCGGCGGCCGTCGGAGGTTATCGTTACGTCGTCTGCGCTCGGCGGCCGGGCGTGGCGCAACCCCTCCGCCAACTGGTCGAAGGTCAGGGTTGGTCTGCGCTC
>JBKQUU010000103.1:0-54248 GCA_052325485.1 Acidimicrobiales bacterium
CCTTGAAGTGGCGGTGTTGACAGCTTCTGGTCCAACTTCTTACAACCGCCAACGTTGACACGCTGGTTATTTCCGTCTCCAAAAACGGGTCAGTCGGTCGGTGGGCGCGGAGGGACTTGAACCCTCACGGCCTTGCGGCCAATGGATTTTGAGTCCATCGTGTCTGCCATTCCACCACGCGCCCCGGCCCCTCTGACCTGCTTGTTTTCTCACTTGCTGGCAACTTACCCGCCGCCTGAACTACCTCTGAACTTCGGTCGGTGAACCGAAGGGCAGCGGCGGACCGACCATGAACAGGAAGGACCAGCTTGACGGGCACGATGACAGAGCGTAGCCCAGGCGGTTGGTGGCTCCGGGCCTACGCCGGGCGCAATTCGGCGGGCAAGCCGGTCCAGGTGTCGCGGACCGTCCGCGGCGGTAAGCGCCTGGCCTAGGCCGAGCTGGCGAAACTGGTAACGGAGGTGGCGGAGCGGGGTGAGCGGATGGCCCCTCCCCGCCGCGGCACCACGGCGACCGAGCTGCTCGACCGCTGGCTCGAGTACCTCGCTCCCCTACGTGAGCCCGGGACAATCCGCAGGTACCGCCAGGCACGCCAAGGCGATCGAGGCCGCGTTCGGCTCGGTGCCCGTCTCAAAGCTGAGCGCTCAGCACCTGGACCGCGCCTACCAGGCTTGGTTGGGCCAGGGCCGGGCGGCTAGGACGGTACGCCAACGCCACGCCATCATGAGCAGCGCCCTTCACCAGGCCCAGCGCTGGGGGCTCGTTACCCGTGCCGTCAGGGACCTTGCGTCCCCTCCGGCCATCCACAGCCGGCCCCAGGTCGCTACTGACCCTGCCGTTGCCCGCCGCCGAGCGCACCCGGTTGGTAGGTACCCACCGTGCCTCCGGTCGCAGATCGGTCCTCGGGTGGTCTCGCTCACCGCCGGGTCGACCACGGACGGCGTTTACCGACGGGCCAGGCGAGGGGCCCTGGGCGGAGCGGACTCAGGGAACGTCGGGAGACGGTGGCTGAGGTTGGATCAGCTTCCGAAGATCCCTCGGAACGGGACCCTTTTCCTGCCGGCGCTCAATCTCACGCTGGATGTCAGTGCGGTCGGAGCCCGTAAGTGGACGTAACTCGAACCACCCGCCGGGCCGGAGCGAGAATACGGTGTAAAACCAGCTGTTATTGGTCCTGGAGAAACATCCGAGGTCAAGCCTCTCGTTCGGCTCAGGACTCTCCCGAAATGTCTTCGATCTCAGTACGCCTCGTTTGACCACCACGTCGTGTTCTCCAGGCTCGACTCGGTATTCCACGGTCTCCCCAGGCGCGAGTTCGCCAACACGGTGACCGTCGATCTTCACCTTCTGGTCGAGGTCGCGGTCCACCTTTGACCTCTCACGAAAGACCGAGGTAAAAGCGTTGCGCATGGGATACAGAGTGCCAGATCTGGAACACGGGGTCAGTCGACGAGGCGGGCAGGCGATGCCGCCGCGGAGACGGCTCCCGAGCGCCTGTTCGACCAACGAGGACCAACAGCCGACCCGGTACCAGTCGGAGATCGTTGACGTCGGCCCTCCGACACGGATGTTCCCAGACTCCTTCACCCAACTTCGATGTATAGAACGTCCGGCGGGGAGCGCCACCCACGGTGACACCCCTTGATCCTGGGACCCCGCGGTGCGAGACTCCACGCATGCAACCAGAGGAATTGAACACGAAGGCGAACGGGTTTGATATGCCAACGCCCGTCTTTGGCGGATGGTGGTTGCGGGGCGCCATGTCAGTCTGTCTGGTTGTCGTACTCCTCGCGACGCTCGCGGGACCGGCGAGCGCATCGACGGCGTCGGTCGCGCCACCCAATCTCATCATCAACGGCAGTTTCGAGTCCCCTTCGGTCGCAGCCGCCACCTACAGGCTATGGAGCACCGGTCAGTCCTTCCCGGGGTGGCGAGTTGTCGGTGCGACTGGCAACGTCGCAATCGTCGAGGGGACGTTTGCTCAAAACGGGTTCCGCTTCCCCGCAGGCGCCGGCAAGCAGTGGCTCGACCTGACCGGCGTGAGTAACACACCGACAGGCGTCCAACAGACTGTCAAAACAAGTGTCGGCCGCACCTACACGTTGAGGTTCCTCGTCGGCAACGTGGTCGATCCGGGCGGCATCTTCGGCGTGAAGAGCACCGTCGATGTCCTCGTGAACGGGGCCCGGGTCTTCGTCGCGACTAACTCGGCCGGGAGCGGGAAGAAGGTCCTGATCTGGAAGCGCTACGCAGTCTCGATCGCCGCAAGCTCCGGGGAAACGTCGATCGCGTTCATAAACGGCGACCCCTCAAACGACACGAGCAACGGTCTGGACGGCGTCTCGCTTACGTAGCCCGCGCCCTCGAGGAACGGGACCGACGCAGCCTAAGTGCCGGGCATCGCCGCTCCAAAAAGCGAACAGGCGAGGCCAGAAATCGTCCTAAGGCGGCTAGTGCGGCGTCCTACACCAGAGGCGAAACGGGTCCCGGTGCGGGAGCACTGAGACCCGTTTCGTGACGTCGCGCTGCGTTACCTAGTAGGAGACTGTTCCCGAACCGGTGACAACCTGCGCCTGACCGACCGGCTGGGCACTGTTGGAGAAGTTGCACTGACCCTCGTGCTTGCCGCTCCCGTACTTTGGCCCGACCATGGCGATGGTCAGCGTCAGGACGAAGCCGCCAGTGATGCCCGTGTGCGCCCCGGTGCCCGAGCCCGCCACGATGGGCGTCGAGGCAGTCACGGCCAGGTAGCCCGAGCAAGTGCCGTGGTTGGGTTGGAACTTGTTGAACGCGCTCTCGATCTTCTTGTCGATCCCCACCACGCCGATCCTGAAGGAACCCTGGACGAGGGCCAGGATGACCTCGGTGTTGTTCTGCGGGTCAGGGGTGCCATTGGCGTCGATCGAGTCCGCCGAGCCACTGTCGCCGATGGCCCCAGTCAGCACCACCGTGCTCCCAACGCCCTCACCATCGCCGTAGTCGAAGACATGTACTGTGCCATTGGTCACCGTGCTTGCGCTCGCGGCCATGGCGCCCCCAGAGCTCAATAAAGCGCTGGCGAGCGCAGCGATGGTCAGCGCGGACGTGGCTCGTTTCATATTTGGATCTCCTCGGTCGGGACCGTCGAGCATTAGCTGAGGGTTGGTCGGTAGGGCTTCGTGGTCGTAGAGGTTTGTAAGGCTGCTGAGCCTGCTCTTTTGCCTCGATCACCGAATGATCTCGGCTGTGTCCAGAGCAGTTTGGTCCCATCGCCGCCCTCGACCAAGGAGGCCAGCCGGTGTACCCCGTCACGTGCTAGCAGGAACGTGCCGCAAGTCCGGCGCGGCGACGAGCCGCGGCGGCGCACGGATAAGTTGCGCCACGGCCAGCGATATGCTGACTTTCGGTCGTCGACCAACTCGCTCCCGTGCTGACCTCCCCTTCTCGGCGCTGGCCCCGAACGGCGACGGCTTGGTGCCGCGGCCGGCTGGCAGTACGCCAGCGGCTGCCGTGGCAGTGCTCCAAGCCGAGCGAAAGCAACGATGACAAAGGGTTGCCCAGGGTCTTGGTGGCCCCGCCTACGCCGGGCTCAGGTCGTTTAGGGTTGCTGAGCGTGGCTCCACATTTTACCATCCGCGACGCGGGACCGACGGACTGGGAGGGCATCTGGCCCTTTCTTTCGCAGATCGTCCAGGCCGGGGAAACCTACACCTGGCCGCGCCAGCTCGCTGAGGAAGACGCTCGGGCCCGGTGGATGTCGCCTCCGCCTGGCCGTGTTTTTGTCGCCGTGGACGAGAACGGCGCCGTCGTGGGCACGGCCAAACTGCTCCCCAATAACGAGGGGGGAGGTTCTCACGTTGCCAATGCCAGCTTTATGGTCGACCCGGCCCAGTCCGGCCTGGGTGTGGGCCGCGCCCTGGCCGAGCATGTCTTGGTCGCCGCGAGCGCAGCCGGGTACCGGGCCATGCAGTTCAATGCCGTGGTAGAGACCAATATCAGAGCCGTCCGTTTATGGCGGTCCGTCGGGTTCAAGGTCCTGGCCACGGTCCCTCAGGCCTTCGACCACCCCGTGCACGGCCTCGTCGGTCTTCATATCATGCACCGAAGCCTGCCTTAGGCGGTTCCGCCCGTTGGCCGCCGGCGGCCGCCCCGGCCGTCGGTACGCCGGCTGGTCCCGGGAGGAAGGCCTCGTACCGTAGGCGCGCTGAGGTTTGTGGAGCGCCTCACGTAAGCGGGGGGCGCGAGACCACCCTCCGTGGCCACCTATGGCGTGCGCGGCCGACTGTTCCGGTGCGATGATGGGACCTCCTTGCTGGTCCATGCCCCAAAGGAGGAGGAGAAGTGCGAACCAAGTCCACCACGTGCTTGACAGGCATCGCCGCGACAGTCCTCGCCGTGGCCTGCATTGCCACACCTTCGCTCGCCGCGTCGGCCACCGCCGTCGGCTCGGGTACGTACCTGGTCGGTGTGTCAGAACCCGTGACCGGGGCCGAGGCTCAGGCCGGCACGGAGATCTACGATGGTGAGCTGCTGGCCACCGACAATATCAACGCCGCCGGTGGAGTGCTCGGTCACAAGATCGTCCTGCGTGAGGAGGACGACGCCTGCGACCCGCAGACGTCGGTCAACGCCGCCAACAAGCTGGTTTCGCTGGGCGTACAAGCGATGGTAGGAGGTTACTGCTCGAGCGCGGCACAGCCCGCAGAGGCGATTTACGCCCGGGCCGGCATCCCGAACATACAGGCCGCGGCCAACTCCAGCACCCTCACCCAGGCGGGCTACCACAACGTCTTCCTGATCGACCCGGGTGGCCCGCTGCAGGCCCAGGAGGCCATCGGCCTGTTCACCAAGGTCCTGAAGGTCAAGACGCTCTTCATCGCCGACGACCAGTCGACGTACGCCGTGAACGTGGCCCAGCTCACCGCTAAGGGCCTCACCGGTACGTCTGTCAAGGTCCTGCCCGTCGAGGCCATCCCCAGCACCGACCAGGACTTCTCCGCGGTGATCACCACGGTGCGGGCCGATAAGGCAGGCGCCATCTACTGGACCGGGTACTTTGCACAGGCAGCCGAGCTTGTTCGCCAGCTCCGCACTGCAGGTCTAACCATTCCCTTCGTGTGCGCCGACGGTTCGGTCGACCCCACCTTCATAACGGACGCCGGGGCCTCGGCCAACGGGACCTACGCCACCATCTCCGTGCTGTCCTCGTTCCTCACCGGTAGCGCGGCCAAGGCGTTCGACGGTTCATACGTGGGCAAGTTCCACGCCCAGCCCGGTCCCTACTCGGCGTACGGATATGACGGCATCTACGCCCTGGCCAACGCAGCCAAGGCGGCCGGGAGCCTATCGCCCGCCAAAGTGATCACGGCCCTGCACAGCTTGAAGTTCGCCGGCCTGACCGGAGAGGTCTCCTTCGCCCCGGACGGGTCGCGATTGGGCGCCCACTTCATCGTGCTCGAGGTGATCGGGGGACAGTACAAGCTGGCCCCGCAGCAGCCCACGATGTGAGCCAGAGGCGAGTTGCCTCGGACGGTAGCCAGGACAGGGCGCCGTAGACCGTGACCTGGAGCGTCGTCGTCCCCGACATCGTCGCCGGCCTGTTCCTGGGCGCGTTCCTGGCGCTCGTGGCCGTGGGCTACAGCATGGTCTATGGGATCCTCCGGCTGATCAATTTCGCCCACGGCGACTTCTACATGGTGTCTGCCTTCGTGAGCTACACCCTCCTGGCCGCCGTGACCGTAGGCACAAAAATCAACTGGGGCAACGTCGTCTGGGTCGGCATCGTTACGATGGTCGCGGGCGGCGTACTCGCCATGTCGGTAGAAAGGCTTGTCTACAGGCCGATGAGGAGGGCGGCGGTCCTTTCTGTCATGATCGCCGCCCTGGGGGTCTCCCAGGTGCTGGAGAACGGGGTCCTCAACATCCCCGGTTGGGGCTCAAACTACCTCCCCTTCCCGGTGACCCCGCCTGGCACCGGTTTCAACGTGGCCAGCGTCCACTACACCTGGACGCAGGTGGTCATCGTCGCTATTGCCGCCGTGCTCGTCATGGCGGTGTGGTGGATCGTCAACCGCACGATGCTGGGTACCGCCATGCGCGCCGTCGCCCAAGACCGCGCCGCGGCCACGTTGATGGGCATCAACGCTGACCGCATCATCTCCCTTGTGTTTTTCATCGGAGGAGCGCTGGCGGGCGCGGCGGCCGTTACCTCGAGCCTTTACTACGGGCAGATCAATTACCTGGAGGGCTTTTCCCTCGGGCTGCAGGCCTTCACCGCGGCGGTGATGGGTGGCATCGGCAACGTTGCCGGCGCCGCCGTCGGCGGCCTGCTGCTTGGCATCCTAGAGTCGGTAGGCACTGGCCTGTTCGGTGCGCAATGGGCACTGCTGTTCGCCTTCGGCGCTCTGGTGCTCACCCTGTGGCTGCGCCCCACCGGGCTATTAGGCGAACGCGTTGGCCAGAGAGTCTAAGCTCCCTCCGGCCCCGAGCGAGCCCGCGCCGACGGTGCTGTACGCCGGCGAGCAACCTCCCGGCCCCCCCCACCTGGGGCTGTCCCGGCTGCACCCGGGCCTGCCGGTGGCGCTGGTGGCGCTCGGCCTGGCCGCCTTCCTGCCCCCGCTGGTCCAGAGCAACTACGTGGTCAGCGTGGCCATGCAGGTGGAAATCCTCATGTGCCTGGCGCTCGGGCTCAACTTCGTCGTCGGCCTGTGCGGCATGCTCGACCTCGGCTTTGCTGCCTTTTTCGCCATCGGCTCCTACACGACCGGGTTGCTGTCGGTGGACCTCCACTGGCCCATCCTCGCCACCCTGCCGGTGGCGGTGGGGGCCTCGCTGATCGGTGCCGTCTTCATCGGGACGCCCACCCTCCGGCTGCGCAGCGACTATCTCGCCGTCATCACCCTCGGCTTCGGCGAGATCATCCAGAACGTCGTAACTAACCTCAACCAGACGGGTGGGCCCGAGGGTATCTCCGGGATCGCTCCCCTCAGCGTGGCCGGACTGACAATCAACAGCACGGCGGGGTATTTCTACGTCTTCTTGGTGCTCACCGTGCTGTTCACTTGGGTCAGCTACCGTGTGCGCCGGTCCCGGCTCGGGAGAGCCTGGCTGGCGATCCGTGAAGACGAGGACACGGCTCACGCCATGGGCATCAGGGTCCACCGCTTCAAGCTGTACGCCTACATGGCAGGCAGCGTGTACGGCGCCATCACCGGGTCTTTCTACGGCGCCGCCTTCATCGCCATAGCGCCGCCGAGTTTCGGCTTCAACGAGTCTCTGCTGGTGGTCATGGCCGTGGCCATGGGCGGGATCGGTAGCATCTGGGGCGCCCTTTTGGGCGCGGGGGTGGTCATCGCCAGCCCGGAGATCTTCCGCCAGTTCGCCAGTGCCCGCCTGCTCGTCTTCGGTCTTCTACTGGTGCTGATCATGGTGCTGCGGCCCCAGGGCATATGGCCCGAGACCGGTCTCGGTCTGCAACGGCGGGCCCGCTTGGTCGCCCGTGCCGTCCGCGGTTTTGCCCGCCCCTCCACGGCTCGCTCGGACAAAAGGGCCCCGTGATGGCAATGTTGGAGACTGAAGACCTCTCGTTGCGTTTCGGTGGCCTCGACGCCCTCTCGGGCGTCACCCTCCAGATACCGGATCTCTCCCTCTTCGCCGTGATCGGCCCCAATGGCGCCGGCAAGACATCGTTTTTCAACTGCCTTACCGGTTTTTACCGTCCTAGCGGCGGGTCGGTCCGCTTCGACGGGGACGACATCACCCGGCTGGCCGCCCACCGGGTGGCCGCCCTCGGCATCCGGCGGACCTTTCAGAACGTGCGAGTGTTCCCGCGCCTGTCGGCCCGTGAGAACGTCCTCATCGGGGCCCATCTTCGAGCCAGCGCCAGCCCCTGGGGCACCGTGTTCGGGTCGCCCCGGATGCGCCGGCGCGAGCGGGCGCTGGCCGACGAGGCGGAGCACTGGCTCAACTACGTGGGCCTCGGTGACAAGGCCGATGTCCTAGCCGCCGACCTGGCCTACGGCGTGCGTAAGCGCCTCGAGGTGGCCAGGGCGCTGATCGCCCAACCGCGGGTACTGCTGCTCGATGAGCCGGCGGCAGGGGTGAGCTCGGTCGAGCGCGACGAGCTGGCCGACGTGATCCACAGGACGTGGGAGAGCGGCGTGACCGTGGTTATCATCGAACACGACGTTGAGCTCGTGATGCAGCTGGCCAAGACGGTGGCCGTGCTCGACCGGGGCCGTCTACTCGTGGAGGGCGAGCCCGAGGCTGTCCGCAATGACCAGCGCGTCATCGAGGCGTACCTGGGGCGGAGGCGCCGGTGAGCGTCCTCGAAGTCTCCAACATGACGGTGTACTACGGCCCCGTCCGGGGGGTCTCCGAGGTCAGCATCAGCGTCGACAAGGGCGAGATCGTCGCCTTGCTGGGCGCCAATGGGGCCGGCAAGAGCACCGTCCTCAAAGCGCTGTCCGGGCTGGTAAAGCCCCGCTCGGGCGCGTTGTCGTTCCTGGGGCAGGACCTGGGACGGGTGGCGCCGGCCTCCCGGGTGCGGCTCGGCCTCGTGCAGGTCCCCGAGGGGAGGCGCATCTTCCCCTCCCTGACCGTCAGCGAGAACCTGGAACTGGCCGGCTTCGGGTTCGGCGGGCACCGGTCGCGTCGGCGTCAGCGGCTGCAGGCAGTGCTCGAGCGCTTTCCCATACTGGCCCCTCACATGACCAAGTTGGCGGGGATGCTCTCCGGCGGCGAGCAGCAGATCTTGGCCATCGCCCGAGGGATGATGGCAGAGCCGACGTTGCTCATGGTGGACGAGCCCTCCTTGGGCCTGGGACCGCAGATGGTAGAGTCCGTCTACGACCTGCTGGTGCAGATCGCCGGCGAGGGCACGGCGGTCTTGCTCGTAGAACAGAACGTGACGCTGGCCTTCGAGATCACCAACCGGGCCTACGTACTACAGCAGGGCCGGCTGGTGCTCTCCGGTCCTAGCAGCGAGCTGGCCGACGACCCGCGAGTAGTAGCCGCCTACCTGGGCACCCGGGCCGAACCGACGGAGCGCACACCTCAGGCATGAAACCCGACCACGGCGCACCGACGCCACCGGCGCCCTGCTTGCGGCCGGGCTGCCCGAGCCCGGGGACCGAGCTGACCGCCGTCGACGCCCATGCCGGTGGCGAACCGGGGCGGGTCATCGTGGGCGGGGCCCAGGACGTGCCCGGGGCGACGATGTTCGAGAAGATGCGCCACCTCGCCACCTACCACGACGACCTTCGCCTGCGGATGTTGCGCGAGCCACGGGGTTACCCGGCGGCCAACTGCAACCTGGTGCTGCCACCCACGAGCCCGGCTGCGGCAGCCGGCTTTGTCATCATGGAGCAGGTCGAGTACCCGCCTATGTCCGGCACCAACACCATCTGTGTAACCACCGTCCTGATCGACAGGCGCATGGTGGAGGTCCACGAGCCGGTGACGAGCTTCACGCTGGAAACCCCGGCCGGCCTCGTCCGGGTGAAGGCTGAAGTAGTCGGGGGGCACGCCCGGCGGGTCACGTTCGAGAACGTTCCCTGTTTTGCCATGCAGCTCGATGCCCCGGTCGAAGTCGCCGGAATGGGCACGGTGCGCGTCGACCTGGCCTACGGCGGCATGCTCTACGTCATCGCCGACGCCGCCGCGCTGGGCCTGCGCCTGGCCGCGGAC
This sequence comes from Acidimicrobiales bacterium, assembly GCA_052325485.1. Lineage (GTDB taxonomy): Bacteria > Actinomycetota > Acidimicrobiia > Acidimicrobiales > Palsa-688 > Fen-671. Next base: position 9,667 of record JBKQUU010000103.1, read on the forward strand.
GAGGCCCGCGACCTCGTGCGCGTTGGCGAGTGCATCAAGGCGGCCGCCCGCGAGCAGGTGCCCCAGTACCACCCCGACCAACCGGAGCTGGTCGGCCCGACGATCGCCTGCCTGGTGGGACCGGCCCGCGGCGGCCACGCCGACCGGCGCAACGCCGTCGTCGTTTCCACCGGCACCCTCGATTGGCAACGGCCGGACACCTGGACCGGTGCCCTCGACCGCTCCCCGTGCGGGACCGGCACCTGCGCGCAGATGGCCGTTCTCCACGCCCGGGGGCAGTTGCCCCTGGACCACGATTTCCGCAGCGAGGGGATCCTGGGCACCGTGTTCACGGGCCGGCTGGTGGCCGAGGGGCGGGTAGCTGGCTACCCCGCGGTGGTCCCGACCATTACCGGTACCGCGTGGGTCACGGGCTATAGCCGTTACGTGCTCGACCCCGAGGACCCCTTCCCAGCCGGTTTCACCATCGGCGACATCTGGGGCGCCGGGACGGCGGCGGCCCCTGGCCTCGATGGGTAACCTCGCCTGATGCGGTCTCGGCTGGTCCTCGGAGCCGTCGATAGCCACACCGAGGGCATGCCGACGCGGGTGGTCACCTCCGGCGTTGGCGAGCTGCCCGGCGCCACCATGGCTGAACGCCGGCTGTACGTCATGAACGAACGTGACGACCTCCGCACGCTGCTCATGCACGAGCCGCGCGGCCACAGCGCCATGTCGGGGGCCATCCTGCAGCCGTCGACGCGCCCCGATGCGGATATCGGCGTGGTCTTCATCGAAGTATCGGGGTGCCTGCCGATGTGCGGCCACGGGACCATCGGCACGGCGACAGTGCTGGTGGAGACGGGCATGGTCCCGGTCAACGAGCCTGTCACGGTGGTCCGCTTCGACACCCCCGCCGGCCTCGTCGAAGCCTCTGTCGAGGTGGAGGCCGGGCGGGCCAAGAGCGTCACCATCCGCAACGTGCCGGCTTACCTGCACCTGCGCGATGCCACTGTCCGGGTGCCGGGGGTGGGTGAGGTAGAGCTCGACCTGGCCTGGGGGGGCAATTTCTATGCCCTGCTGCCGGCGGCGTCGGTGGGCCTGGCCGTGCGCCCGTCGCTACACGACGACCTCATCAGGACCGGTCTAGCGGTCATGGCCGCCGTCAACGACCAGCTCCGCTTCGCCCATCCCGTGCACCAGTCCATCGACTACTGCCACCACGTCGTGCTCACCGAGCCGGGTGACGAGACCGTCTCGGGTCGCGCCGCGGTCGCCATCTACCCGGGGTGGCTGGACCGGTCACCGTGCGGGACGGGGACGTCAGCGCGTATGGCCCAGCTCCACGCCCGCGGGGAACTGAGCCTGGGACAGGACTACGTGCACGCCTCGGTCCTCGGGACACGCTTCACCGGGCGTTTGCTCGGCACCACCAAAGTGGGCAGCTTCGACGCCGTGGTCCCGACGGTTCGGGGCCGGGCCTGGGTCACCGGCCTGGCCACCTATCTCCTGGACCCTGATGACCCCTTCCCCGCCGGGTTCCTTTTGGGGCGGGAAGCCTGACCGGTACGGTGGGGCACCGCCAGGACGCCCGGCATGGCGGTCCCGCCCCCGTGCCCTTGCCCGCCCGCGTAGATGTGCTCGTCGTCGGGGCGGGCATAATCGGGGCCGCCGTCGCCGGCCGGTTGGCGGCCGCCGGCCTGGACGTGTGCCTCCTTGACCGCACCGGGCCGGCCGCCGGCACCTCTTCGGCGGGCGAAGGCAACGTCCTCGTTTCCGACAAAGTGCCCGGCCCGGAACTGGCCCTGGCCCTGCGGGGGATGGAACTGTGGCACCAGTTAGCCGCAGAAGCGAGAGAGGCGGGAGACCAGATCGAGTTCGAGGCCAAAGGCGGGCTGCTGGTGGCCCACGACGACTGCGAGCTCGAGGCGCTGTCAAGCTTCGCCGAGTCGCAGAGACCGTTCGGAGCACACGTCGAGATCGTCACCGAGGGCGCGTTGCACGACCTCGAGCCGGCCCTCACCAGGAGCCTGAGCGGCGGGGCCTTCTACGACCAGGACTGCCAGGTCCAGCCCATGCTGGCCGTCGACTTCCTCGTCCGCCAGTTCGCCGCCCGCGGGGGCCGGTTGGTGAGAGAGGCCGAGGTCGTCGGGGCGGACCACGACAGCCAGGGGGCCATCCGCTCGGTCCGCACCACCGTGGGCAGCGTTGCTGTTGGCACCGGCGTGGTCAATGCCGCCGGTCCGTGGGCCGGCGAAGTGGCCCGGCGCCTGGGCACGACCGTACCGGTCGAGCCCCGGCGTGGCCACGTGCTGGTGACCGAACCGGAGCCCCTCTTCGTCCGGTACAAGGTCTACGAAGCCGGCTACGTGGGCACCGTCCACGACGACGGTGCCGCCCTTGCCTGCTCCGCGGTGGTCGAGGCCACCCGGAGCGGGACCCTGCTGCTCGGGTCGTCCCGAGAGTTCGTGGGGTTTTCCCGGGAGCTCGACCCCGAGGTTGTCAGGACGATCGCCGCACGCGCCATAGCCTTGTTCCCGGACCTGGCCCGGGCGCGCCTCATGCGGGCCTACGTGGGCTTCCGCCCGACGACCCCCGACCGGCTCCCCATCATCGGCGCCGACCGAGGCGTCGGCCGCCTCTATCACGCCACCGGCCACGAGGGGGCGGGCATCGGCCTGGCGCTGGTCACCGCAGAGATGGTGGAGGCAGTCATCACCGGCCAGGCCGCTCCGATGGACATATCGCCCTTCGCCCCCGAGCGCTTCGCTCCTGAGCGCTCCGACCCCGAGCCCTTGAACGCCGCCCCCCTGACCGGCCCCTTCAGCCCTCCCCCTCTCGGAGCGCCGGGCGAGGCGCCGGGGGCACCGACGCCAACACGGCCCGCACGCGCCAGCGCTCCCCCACCCCAACGCTTCACGACGTCAAGGCCGCACCTGACGTCGGGACGGCCCGAGCAGAGGCTGCTCCCGGCACTTCAGTCCTGGGCGCACCGGTCCCCATCGGGGTCACCGCCTCGCCCGCCGCTGGTGCACTTCCGTTTCGACGGCCGGCAGCTGGCCGCGCCGCGCGGCAGCACCATCGCCGGAGCCCTGCTGTCCAACGGCGAGCGGGCATGGAGGACGACGCGGACGGGCGGCCAGCGGCGGGGGCTCTTCTGTGGCATCGGCACCTGTTTTGACTGCCTCGTCGACCTGAACGGGGACAATGCCGTCCGCGCCTGTCTGGCCCTGCTCCAAGAGGGCGACGAAGTCCATAGCTCGGCTTCAGTTGGCCTGGGCGCGCCGTTAGGCGCTGAACAACATGGCTGAACAACATGGCTGAACAACATGGCTGAACAACGTGGCTGAAGTGGTAGTCGTGGGCGCCGGGCCGGCGGGCATGGCGGCAGCTGCTGCCGCCGCTGCCCGGGGCGCTCGGGTGGTCCTGGTCGACGGCGCCCCTCGTTTAGGCGGTCAGTACTTCCGTCAGCCCCTGACCGAGCCCATGGACCACGCCGACCAGCCCCTATCTCCAGCCGGCGGGCGCCTGCCGGCGCGTTTCCACCACCTGGCCACGAGCCCGGGCGTCGAGCTCCAGCTCGGGCGCGAAGCCTGGTCGGTGTCCAAGGGCTCGTCGGGTTTCACCCTCCGTCTGACCGAGGGCGCCCCGGCCGCTCTCCACTCCCCGGCGCTGGTGCTAGCCACAGGAGCATCAGAGCTGGCTCTTCCCTTTCCCGGATGGGAGCTCCCCGGGGTCGTCACCGCCGGTGCCGCCCAGGCCCTGCTCAAGTCCCAGCACATCCCCATCGGCGGGCAGGTCGTGGTGGGCGGCACCGGGCCCTTCCTGTTGCCGGTGGCGGCCGCCCTGGCCCAAGTGGGCGCCCGGGTGGTGCTGGTCGAGGCGTTACCGGCCCGCTCGGCCCCCAGGGCCTTGCCCAACCTCGTGCGCCACCTCCCCAAACTGAGGGAGGCCGCCGGCTACGGCCTGGCGCTGGCCCGCTACCGGGTTAGGGTGCTCACCGGCCGTGCCGTCGTCCGTTGTGAGGGCGACGGCCACGTCGAGCGGGCCGTCCTGGCCCGGTTGGGACCGAACTGGGAACGGCTGCCCGGTCCGGGCCAGGCCGTCCCCGCCGACGGCGTCTGTGTCTCTTACGGCTTCGTCCCCCGTCTCGAGCTTGCCCTCCAGCTGGGGGCGCGCCCCCTGACCCACCCCGACCAGCTGGCGGTGGGTGTGGCCACCGACGCCGCCATGGCCACGTCTGTCCGCGGCCTGTTCGTGGCCGGGGAGCTGGCGGGGGTCGGCGGCGCCGAGGTGGCCGAGCTCGAAGGCGAGCTGGCCGGGCACTCGGCGGCCTCGTACCTGGGGCTGGCCGACGATCGAGCCCCGGCGGAAAAAAAGCGGCTCTTGAGCCGTCTCCGGGCCGCCCGGGCCTTCACCGCACGGCTGGCGCCGCTCTACCCCGTGCGCGCCGGATGGATCTCCGGGCTCAAGCCGGCGACCGTGTTCTGCCGTTGCGAGCAGGTGCCTTGGGAGGCGGTCGAGGCCGTCATCGCCCGGGGCGCCAGCACCACCCGGGAGGTGCGCAGCGTAACGCGCTGCGGGATGGGCTACTGCCAGGGCCGGACCTGCGGGCCGGCGTTGCAGATGGCGGTCTCGGCCCTCACCGGTCGGCCCCTCAACCAGGTCGGCGACCTGCACAAGCGCCCCGTGGCCGTGCCCGTGCCCTTGGGCCACGTCGCCAGCTCTTAGGCTCTGGGGGACCGACATCTCGGACAGGGGGCCCCGGCCCCGGAGGAGGTGCACATGGGCTTACCAGCGGACACCATCCACCGGATGGAGGTCTACCGCTGCCCGCTCACGTACGCCCACGGTACCTACGTGATGTCCGCCAACCGGACGGTCACCACTCTGGACAGCACCGTGGTCGTGCTGCGTACGGGCGACGGCGTGGCAGGGTACGGGGAGGTTTGCCCTCTAGGCAGCACCTACCTTCCCGCGTCGGCGGCGGGCGCCCGGGCCGCGCTCGGGGAGGTGGCGGGAGCAGTGGTAGGCCAGAGAGCCACCAACATCGGCCAGCTGCACGCCTCGATGGACGCCGCCCTGGCCGGCCACGGCTACGCCAAAAGCGCAGTGGACATCGCCGCCTTCGACCTGTTCGGCAAGCTCTGCGGGGTGCCCGTAAGTGCCCTGTTGGGCGGCCGGGAGGTGGAGGAAGTGCCCCTCTACGTCGCCGTACCGCTCGGCCCACCGGCCGAAATGGTCGATTTCGTGCTCGCCGAGCGAGCCCGAGGTACCCATCGGTTCCAGCTCAAAGTGGGCGCCGATCCCGGGACTGACGTCGCCCGGGTGCGAGCGGTGGTCGAAGCGACCGGGGCGGACGACGCCATCGTCGCCGACGCCAACGGCGGCTGGCGCCTGCCCGAGGCCGTGCACGCCGTTGGGATGCTGGAGGGCACGCCCCGCTTGCGTATCGAACAGCCCTGCCGGTCGTTGGAAGAATGCCTACAGGTCCGCCGCCGGACCTCGCTACCGATGGTCCTCGACGAGGTCATCACCGATCTCCAGTCACTGTTGCGGGCCACGGGCGAGCGGGCCGCCGAAGGCATCAACCTGAAGATCAGCCGCGTCGGAGGGTTCGCCCCGGCGCGGGTGATGCGTGACGTGTGCGTCGAGCTGGGCCTCTCTGTCCTGATCGAGGACACCTGGGGCGGGGACCTGTGCAGCGCCGCTGTGGCCGCCCTGGCCGGGTCGACCCCAGCTCGGGCGCTGTGGGCCGCGTCCTTTATGAACGACTGGACCCTCGAGCACGTGGCCGGTTACCAACCCCGCTCCGCCGACGGCCGAGGCCCCGTCCCCCGGGCCCCCGGCCTGGGCATCGAAGTCGACGAGGACCAGCTCGGGGAGCGCCTGTTCGAGGTGCACGCTGGCGCAACCCTCGCCCGCCCCTGAACGGCCGTGGGCGAGCTCTCCGTCATCGGCCGGGCGGCCATCGAGCAGGCCCTCCCGCCGTGGCGGGCGCGCCAGGCCATCGGGACCGCCCTAGGCGCGGGCGAGGGCCGGCCCCTGCCCCGGACGTCGCTGGCCTTCGGCGCTGGCGAGCTCCTGGTCATGCCGGCCGAGGACGGGGATCTGGCCGGCGTGAAGATCCTCACCCTGGCCCCGAGCGGCCCCCACGCCCAGGGCATCTACGTCCTGTTCGAGGCCCTCAGCCTCACCCCTGTGCTGCTGCTCGACGGGGCGGCACTGACTGAGGTCCGCACCGCCGCCGTGTCGGCCTGGGCCACCAACGTGCTGGCGCCGCCCGAGGCCGGGACGCTCATGATCTTTGGCTCGGGCGCACAAGCGCGCGCTCACCTGCGGGCACTGGCCGACATCCGCGCCCTGCAGGAAGTGCTGCTCGTAGCCCTGGACGACCGCAGCGCAGCGGAGCTACTGGGCCTGGCGGAGAGCCTGGGGACCAAAGCCAGGCGCGCCGCGGCCAGCGAAGTCGCCCGGGCGGACATCGTGTGCTGCTGCACCACCAGCCCGCGGCCCCTCTTTGACGGCCGGCTGCTCCGCCCCGGCACCCACGTCATCGCCATCGGTTCCCACCTCCCGGACCGGCGGGAACTGGACACGGCCACCGTGGCGCGGAGCGTGGTGGTGGTGGAAACCCGGGCTAGCGCCCTAGCCGAGGCGGGCGACCTCATTATCCCGATCAAGGAGGGCGCGCTTGGCCCGGGACCGGTGGCCGCCGACCTGTTCGAGCTGGCCCGAGGTCTCGTCCCCCCTGGCGACGGGCATGACGTGACCCTGTTCAAATCGGTGGGCGTCGCCTTTGAGGACCTGGCGGTGGCGCGCGCCGTCCTCGAGGCCCTGCGTTCGTCGTCGCCCTGAGCCGACGATAATGGGCTCGGGTCACAGCAGCGGCCCCTTGCGTCCCGGCCGCCACCGCCCAAGGCGCCCACAGCCGGCCCCCCAGACCAGACAGACAGGCCAGACAGAGAGGAACCTCCATGGACAACGCCCAACAACTACAGGGCATTTTGCCGGCACTGGTCACGCCGTTCACTGACGACGGCTCGATCGACGAGGCCGCGCTGCGGGCGCTGGTGGCCCGGCTCGTCGCCGCCGGGGTCGGCGGCCTCGTCCCGTGCGGCAGCACGGGCGAGTTCACCACCCTTTCGTTGGCCGAGCGCAAGCGGGTCACCGAGATCGTCGCCCAAGCGGCGGGCGGCGCCGTGCCCGTAGTCCCGCAGACCGGTGCCCTCACCACCAAGGAAGCGGTCGAGCTGAGCAAGCACGCCGAGGGCGTGGGCGCCGCCGCCGTTATGGTGGTCCCGCCCTTCTACGAGCCGCCGGCATGGACGGACCTCCTTGAGCACTACGAAGAGGTGGCCGGCGCCATCGGCGTACCCGTCATGCTCTACAACATCCCTGCCGCCAGCGGCACGCGGATGACCGTAGAGAGGATCGCCGAGCTGGCCGAGATCCCGGGCGTCGGTTACATCAAGGACAGCAGTGCCGACGCCGTCCTGCTGACCCAGCTGCTCCAGGAGTTCCGCGACCGGCTCGGGATCTTCAACGGGGCCGACACGCTCTCGTTCTGCGCCCTGGCCGCCGGGGCACGCGGCACCGTGTGGGGAGCGGCCAACTTCATCCCCGAGCTGACCGTGGACCTTTACCGTTACCTCGTCGTCGACAAGGATCTCGACGCGGCGCGGGCGGTCTGGGACAAGATCTGGCCCATCTGCCACATCCTGGAGAGCACGAACTACGCCAGCGCGGTCAAAACCGCCTGCGCCTTGGCCGGGTCCCCGGTCGGGCCGACACGGGCCCCGGTCCGGCTCCTGGACGAAGGGGGGCGCAAGCAATTGGCCGTCGCCCTGGCCAACGCCGGCGTCAGCGGATAGTCATCCAGATCGTTTTCACCTCCGTGTACTGGTCGAAAGCTTCCAGACCGTTGTCGCGGCCCCCGAAACCCGACTCCTTGTAGCCGCCGAAGGGCGTGGTTATATCTCCCTCGGAGAAACAGTTCACCGACACGGTCCCGGCCCGGACGGCCCGGGAGACACGTACGGCGCTATCGAGGCTCTTGGTCCACAGCGACGCCGTCAGCCCATAGTTCGTATCGTTGGCCAGCTCCACCGCCTCTTCTTCGTCCTGGAAGGCGATGACGCAGATGACCGGGCCGAAAATCTCCTCCCGGGCGACGCGCATGTCGCGGCCCACGTTGTCGAAGATCGTGGGGGCGACGAAGTAGCCGCCGGTCTCCTCCAGCACGCGCTCGCCGCCGATGACCACATTGGCACCCTCGTCCCGGCCCGTGCCGATGTACCCCAGCACCTTTTGCATGTGCCGTTCCTCCACCAGGGGCCCTATCTTCGTCCCGGGGTCGAGCGGGTCGCCCACGGTCCACTCCGCCGCATGTTTTACGACACTTTCCAACAACTCGTCCTTGATCGATTGGTGGACCAGGAGCCGTGACCCCGCCGAACAGTTCTCGCCCATGTTCCAATAGCCCGCCGACAGCACGTCCTGGGCCACGATCTCGAGATCGGGCGCATCGGCCAGCACTATTTGGGGGTTCTTGCCCCCTAGTTCGAGGACCACCTTCTTCAGGTTGCTTTCCGACGAATAGGCCAGGAACAGCCGGCCGACCTCGGTCGACCCGGTCACCGACACCGCGTCCACGTCCGGGTGGCGGCCCAGGGCCTGGCCGACGCTCTCGCCCGAGCCGGGCACGATGTTGAGCACGCCGGCCGGCACACCGGCTTGGGCCGCCAGCTCGGTCATGCGGATGGCGCTCAGCGAAGTGAGCTTGGACGGCTTGACGACCACGCTGTTCCCCACGGCCAGGGCCGGTGCCACCTTCCAAGCGAGCATCAGGGCCGGGAAGTTCCACGGCAGCACGGCGGCGACAACGCCGACCGGTTCCCGCACGATCAGGCCCAGGTGCCCCGGCCCGGTCGGGGCGACTGAAGAGAACAGCTTGTCAGCCGCCTCTGCGTACCAGCGGAAGCACTTGACCGTCTCGGGGACGTCGATGGTCCGGCAATCGGTGATGGGCTTCCCGGCGTCGAGGGCGTCCAGGCGGGCGATCTCCTCGGCGTCCTCCTCCAGGAGCTGCGCGAACCGTAACAAGGTCTCCTTGCGCTGCTCGGGGGACTGTCGCGACCATCGGCCGTCTTCGAAGGCACGGCGGGCGGCACCGACGGCCCGGTCCACATCGGCCTTATCGCACGACGTGACCTCGGCCAAGGTCGTACCTGTGGCCGGGTTGAGGGTGACGAACCTTTTCCCGGAGGCGGCGTCACAAAAATCGCCGTCAATAAAGGCTTGAGTACGGAACGTGAGGGTTTGCTGCTCGCTTGTCGCCATCGGGACACCTCCAGGTCGGGGCACCCCCAGAGCCTAATTGTCCTATCTCTGGCGCCTACGAGCGCGAGTAGACGATATTGCCGTAGCGGTGGAGGCTGCGGGCCACCACCTTCTCCCGCAGCCAGCGGACCAGCTCGATGCGGCCGCAGGAGCACACGGGCTCGTCCAACACACTTACCCCGGCCTCGGCGGCCGCCGCTAGCACCTGTTGTTCGCCCTGCCCGAGGAGGCGCAGCCGGGCCGCTCCCATGCCCCGTTCGGCGCCCACCGCCGCCAACGAGGCGGCCAGGGCGCCGGCGCTCTCCACCGTGACCGGGACCGGCTCCTTGGAAAAACCGCCGGCCAGCGCCGGCAACGCCGGGCGCGGCTCAGGCACCGAGATGCGCAGCGGGGTACCCGTCATCTCGGCCAGGAAAACGGCCTTGGTCAACTCGTCGTCGGCCACGTCCCCTCCGGCCCGCAACACCACGCCGGGGGTGAACGGCTCGTAGGACAGTTCGTTCGACTCGCTGGCCAGGCCGGCCATCTCTGTCACCCGGGAGAAGTGCGCTCCCCACCAGTGGCGGTAGCTCGCCACGGCCCGGGCCACGCTTATGTCTTCGGCGTCGCGCCAGCGGCGGAGGGCGATCAGGTAGTTGGGCCCCCCGGCTTTGGCCGTCGGCCCCAGTGCCGAACGCTTCCAGCCGCCGAAGGGCTGACGGCCCACTATCGCCCCGGTGATGGCGCGGTTGATGTACAGGTTGCCGGCCTGGCAGCCGGCGGCCCAGCGCCGGTGCTCTTCGGGGTCGAGCGAGCACAGGCCGGCGGTGAGCCCGTAAGCGACGGCGTTCTGCCAGGCCAAGGCCTCCTCGAAGCTCTCCGCTCGCATCACTCCCAGTACGGGGCCGAACCACTCGGTCATGTGCGCCCAGGACCCCGGCTGCACCCCGGTGCGCACCCCGGGGGCCCACAACTTGGCCTCGGGGTCGATGCAGGCCGGCTTCACGAGCCAGGACTCGCCCTCTTCGAGCTGGGTCAGGACCCGTTCCAGGTCCGGGGTGAAGGGCCCCACCAAAGGCCCCATTTGCGTGGCGGGGTCGGACGTCGGGCCCACCCGCAAGCTGCGCACGGCGTCGGCCAGCTGGCGCAGGAACGGGCTGCGGTCGTACAGGGGCGCCATGACGATAGCCAGGCTGCCGGCCGAGCACTTCTGGCCGGCGTGGCTGAAGGCCGAGTGCACCACGTCGCGGACGGCCTGGTCGACGTCGGCGGTGGGACCGACGAGGACCGACCCCTTCCCGCTCGTCTCGGCCAGGATGCGCCGGCTCGGTGCCCAGCGGGCGAAATTGCTGGCCGTCTCCCACGAACCGGTCAGGACCACCGCGCCGACGTCGGGGTGCGTCACCAAACGCTGGCCGGGAGCCCTGTCCGTGGGGGCGACGAGCTGGACGACGTGCTCGCCCAAACCCGCGGCGTGCAGTTGCTGCACCAGTACGGCCCCCGTCCTCATAGCCGGTCGGGCCGGCTTCAGGACCACCGTGTTGCCCGCGGCCAAGGCGGCCAGGGCGCCGCCGGCAGGGATCGAGAACGGGAAGTTCCAGGGCGGCGACACCACCACCACCCCCAGGGGCGAACTCGCCACCTCGCAGTCGAGCTCGGCGAGCAACGCCGACAGCGAACCGGGGCCCTCGGCGTACCAGCGGGCGAAGTCCACCGCCTCGGACACCTCGGGGTCCGCCTCCTCGAAGGTCTTGCCCGCCTCTGAAGACATCACGGCGATGGCCTCCGCCCGAGCCGGCCCGGCCGCCATCACGTCGGCCGCGGCCATCAGCCGCTTGGCCCGCTCGGCCGGCCCCGCCTGCTCCCAATCCTTGACCGCCTCGCGGGCGGCGGCGACGGCCCGGTCCACGTCCTGCACGCTCACCGGCGTGGGGGCCTCGGGGCGGGGCCGGCCGAGCAGGGCCCTCGCCCATTCCCGGTTCGACGCCACCGTGAGGTCGGTGTCGGGCTCGTTGGCGAACGCAGCGCCCGCGAGCGGCGCCGGCTTGGCCCCGGTACCAGCCGCCGGGCCCGCCTCCACCCTCCCGTTCGCCGGTGCCTGTGCCTGCCTGTCCTGTACTTGGTAGGGGCGGGCCCTCACGTGGTGGCGAGCGCGTACGGCGGCGGCGAAACGGGACGCCTGCTCCTGCCATATGGCGTTGCCCGGCTCCAAGTCGAGCGAGTAACGCAGGAAGCCCTCCGCGCTGGTGTTCTCGTCCAGGCGCCGGGACAGGTAGGCCAGAGCGTTGCGGAAGTCCTTCTTGGCCGCCACCGGCACGTACAGGAGGGCCCCCCCGGTCCGCTCGGCGATCGCCGCCGCTTGCTCGTCCGCCATCCCCGCCAGCATTTCGACCTCCACCTTCACGCCCAGGGCATCGGCCAACACGAGGGCAAAGCCCACGTCGAAAAGGTTGTGCGAGGCCACGCCGACCTCCACCGTGCCGCCGCGGGCCGCCCCCAATAGCCGCTCCAGCATGGCTTTGTACGAAGCGTCGGTCTCCGCCTTGGACAGATAAGGCGCCTGGGGCCAGCCGTGAAGTTCGCCGTCCACCTGTTCCATGGCCAGGTTGGCGCCCTTCACCAACCTCACCCGGACCGGTGGGGCGCCCGCCCGCTGGCGCGCCCCGGCGAAGGCCAGGACACGCTCGAGGGCCTCGTGGCTACCAGGGAGGTAGGCCTGCAGGGCGATCCCCGCCGTGTGGGCCACCCCCTCTTGCTCGCCCAATGTCCTGAAGAACGCCTCCAGGGTAAGGTCGAGGTCGCGGTGCTCCTCCATATCGAGGTTGACGAGCTTGGGCGGCTGGCACGCCGCGGCGGCCCGGAAGAGCTGACCTAGCGGGCCACAGACGCGCTGGACCGAACCCTCGAAGTCGACGAGCGAGAGCCCCGAGGACACCGACGATACTTTTACCGAGACGCAGGCGACGTCGTCGCCGAGCAAGAGCGCCTCGACGGACCGGGCCCGTCGGGTGGCCTCGTCCCCGCCCAGCACGGCCTCGCCCAGCAGGTTGAGGTTGGCGCGGCCCTGCAAGGCGGAGAGCCGGCGCCCGAGCGGCCCGGGCTCGGCCGGGTAGATGAGCGCTCGGGTCTCTCTGCGCAGGCGGGCCGTGACCAGCTTCACGACGGGGAAAGGAGCAACCTTCCCGGCCACCCCCGCCACTCGGAGCAAAGCCCTGTCGGTGGCCGAAAAGCCGTCCAACGGCCCCGTGGCGATCATGGCCAGCTCGGCCGCCGCCGTGCGGGCGTCCACCGGGCGCAGCACACGGTCGGCGATGGCGAACACCAGCTTTGCCCCCGACGGACTGGCCAGGACCCGGCGCAAGCGCCGCTGACGGCGTTTGGCGCCGGCGCCGGCCAGCGCAAGCGCCCGCGCTTCCAGCTCGGCGGCCAGCGCGCAGCTGCGAGCGATGAGCTCGTCGTCCGATAGGGCCACGCCCTCAATTACGTCCATGTTGAGCCCACGTTCGTGCATGTTGAGCCCACGTTGGTGCCGACGACGGCCATAAGCAAGGCCATCGTAGACGCCAAAGACGCGGCCCCCGACCTTGGACGCCCGCTCTGGGTTATTCTCGGGCAACCTGACTCGGCTGAGGCGAGGAAGGGACATCGACGTGAAGGCAGCCAGGGCCCTGCCCGCGGTACTCTTCATAGTCCTGGTAACCGGGCTGCTCCTGACCCCAGGCCCGGTAACGGCCGCAGAACGCCAGCACGGCCCGCACCCCACTATGACGACCACGACGGGCCAGACCACGACGACCACGTCGGGCCGGACGACCACGTCGGGCCAGACCACGACGACCACGTCGGGCCGGGCGACCACGTCGGGCCGGACGACCACGTCGGGCCGGACGACGACGACCACGGCCACCACGACCACGGGCACCACGGCCCCGACCACGACGACGACCGTTGCTCCCGCCACCACCGGGCAGTCGTGGCTGGTCCCGGCCTACCAGTACCCGACGGCGGGCACGATGTGGTCGACGCTGGCGACGACCACCCCCGCGAAACTCCCTGCCTATGTCATCGTCAATGTCGACACCGGACCGGGCACGACCGCCGACCCGAACTACGTCGCCGCCATCACCGACGCCGAGACCGCCGGCTGGACAATGCTCGGGTACGTCGACACGGCTTGGGCTACGGCCTCCATTTCGGCGGTCGAGCTACAGGTCGACGAGTGGCGTTCGCTCTACGGGGTGGACGACGTCTTCTTCGACGAGGTGACCGGTGCCACTGCCAACCTCAGCTACTACGAAACGCTGACTAGTTACGTCCATTCATTGGGTGGCATCGACATCCTCAACCCGGGCGACGCGCCCGCCCCGGCTTACCTGTCGACCAGCGTGGGCGACGGCATAGTGGTCATGGAAGACACCCTGGCCGCTTTCCAGTCCGACCCGCCGCCGGACTACTCGTCGGCAAAAGTGCAGATCGGCTACATCATCTCCTCGGGGCCGACCCAGGCCGACCTGCTTTCGACATTGAAGGCCATAAAGGCGCTCGGCGGCGGGATGGTCTACGTCACCGATCAGGGCTCTTACGACGACCTCCCGAGCTACTTCGCGGCCGAGAACGCCGACCTGTAGCCGGGCCCTGTTCAGCCCCGCCGTTGCTTCACGGCGGCCTCGATGCGGGCGCCGTAATCCGGGTGGGCATGAGCGAAGTGGGCGATGGAACGGTCGATGATGTCGTCCTTGGAAACCTGGGCCAGGCCGGAGGCGATGTTGTCCACGAGCCGGCTCTTGGCGTCTTCGGGCATGAGCGAATAAAGGGCAGCCGCCTGGTCGAAGTCATCGCTCTCGCGCTGGTCCCAGCGGTAGGTGCCGGAGGGGCCGTCGCTGGCCAAGGAGCCGTAGACGGGGCGGCCCGTCTGGGCCGGGCCGCCGAAGCTGTTGGGCTCGTAGTTCTTGTCCCGCCCGTAGGCGTCGAAGCGCATCGCCCCGTCGCGCCCGTAGTTGTCGGCATCGCCGGCGTGCGGGCGGTTGACCGGGAGCTGGGTATGGTTTATGCCGAGCCGGTAGCGCTGGGCATCGCCGTAGGCGAAGAGGCGCCCCTGGAGCATTTTGTCCGGCGAGGGGCCGATACCCGGTACGAAATGGGCGGGGTCGAAGGCGGCCTGTTCGACGTCGGCGAAGTAATTGTCGGGGTTGCGGTCCAGCACCAGTCGGCCCACCTCGATCAGCGGGTAGTCGTGGTGCGGCCACACCTTGGTGAGGTCGAAGGGGTTGATCACGTAGCCGGCGGCATCGGCGCTGGGCATGACCTGGACCTTCAGTGTCCAAGAGGGGTGGTCGCCCCGGTCGATGGCGGCCATGAGGTCAACCGTGTGGGACTCGGGGTCCTCACCGGCTATGTGGGCCGCCTCCGCCGTGCTAAGACAGGCGATGCCCTGGTCGGTCTTGAAGTGGTACTTGACGAAGAACTGCTCACCGGCGGCGTTCACCCACTGGAAGGTGTGCGAGCCGTACCCGTTCATGTGCCGGTAGCTCGAGGGGATGCCCCGGTCCCCGAACAGCCAGGTGAACATGTGGGTCGCCTCGGGCGAGAACGAGAAGAAGTCCCACACGTTGTCCGGTTCCTGGCGATTGGTATAGGGGTCAGGCTTTTGGGAGTGGACGAAGTCCGGGAACTTGAGGGGGTCGCGGATGAAGAAGATCGGCGTGTTGTTGCCGACCAGGTCGTAGTTGCCGTCCTCGGTGTAGAACTTGACGGCGAAGCCCCGCGGGTCGCGCACCGCCTCGGGCGAGCCCCGGCCGCCGGCCACCGTGGAGAAACGGACAAAGACCTCGGTGCGCTGGCCCGGCCCCGACAAGAACCTCGCCCGTGTCCAGCGCGACGCGTCGGCCGTGACTTCGAAGTACCCGTACGCTCCCGAGCCCCGGGCGTGCACCACCCGCTCCGGGATGCGCTCGCGGTTGAACCGGGCCAGTTTCTCGAGCAGGTGCTGGTCCTGGAGGAGCACAGGCCCGCCCGGGCCGGCCGTCTGGGAGTGCTGGTTATCGGCGACGGGGGCGCCGGACTCGGTGGTGAGGGTGCGGTGCTCGAGCATGGCCGGGCTCCTTGACGGGTTGAGGAGGGTCCTCTCGTCCCTGTTGAGCGGCGTACTCCGTCCGGCCCCGCACGACAAGGGCCGAAGGTCCCAAACCGCGTTTGTTACCTTCGCCCTCCCGCCTAGGTCAGAATGTGGGAAGACCGAAGGAGGGCCGCGCCGTGCCGGCGTTCGTTTTTCCAGGGCAGGGGTCCCAAAGACCGGGTATGGGCCGGCCCTGGCGCGACCATCCGTCCTGGGACGTGGTCCAAGACGCCTCCGATGTGGCCAGTCGGGACCTCGAGCGCCTCCTGCTCGATGCCGGGGCCGAGGAGCTAACCGAGACCCGCAACGCCCAACTGGCCACCTTCGTCATGGGCCTGGTCGTGCTGGACGCCGTCGAGCGGCTAGGCATCGAGCCCACCGCCTGCGCTGGCCACAGCCTGGGAGAGTACACGGCCCTGGTGGCCGCGGGCGGCGTGGGCTTCGAGGACGCCGTCCGCCTGGTGGCCGAGCGAGGCGAGGCGATGCAAGAAGCGGCCGACGACAACCCCGGGATCATGCTGGCCTTGACGGGCGTCGACGACGAACGGGCGCGGATCGCCTGCCGCCGGGCAGACGGCGACGTGTGGTTGGCCAACTCCAACGCCCCGGGCGAGTGCGTGATCGCCGGGCGACCGGCCGACGTCTACCGGGCGGCCGAGGTGGCGGCTGAACTGGGCGCCGTCCGGGCCACCCCGGTCAAGGTCGGCGGGGCCTTCCACACCCCCCTGATGGTCCCGGCCCAGGCCCGGTTGCGCAAAGCCCTCGAGGTCACGACGTTCTACCCCTTGGCCGTGCCCGTCGTGGCCAACGTCGACTCCCTCCCCCACGACGCCGGTGAGGAATGGCCATCGCTGCTGTCCGCCCAGTTGCGCAGCCCCGTGCGCTGGCGCCAGAGCGTGCTGTCCCTGGCCACCATGATGCGCACAGGCGAATGGGACGGGGACAGCCTGCTGTGCGAGCTCGGCCCGGGCGGGCCTCTGTCGGCCATGGTCCGGGCCACCGTGCCCGGAGCCCAGACTGTGGTCATCGCCGTGCCCGACGACCTCGACACCCTGGTGGCCACCTTGACGGGCGAAACAGCGCTGCTCGGGGCGGCCGAGGGCCAGCAGGGTGAGCGCTTGTACGTTTCCGAGCGGCTGATCATCAGCCCCTGCGCCGGGATCTTTGACCTGCCCGCCGGCCCCGCCGGGCCATCGGTCGAGATCGGCGACCTCCTCGGCGTCGTCTCTGGCACCGAGGTCCGCAGCCCCTTCGCCGGCGAGCTCATGGGCGTCATCGCCCACCCGGGCGAAAGAGTCCAACCGGGCCAACCCATAGCGTGGCTGCGTGCCCGCTGACAAGGAGCGCACAGATGCAACCTGAACACGGCTGTGCCATAACCGGTTGGGCCAGCGCGCTCCCCAGCACGGTCGTCACCAACCAGGACATCATGACCCTGTTCGACACGACTGACGAGTGGATAGTGGAGCGCACCGGGATCCGAGAGCGCCGGGCGGCCGACGGCCCCTTCGTGCACCCGAGGCCGCCCGCCTCGCCCCCCGAGGGCATGGGCACGACGGGGCTGCTAGCGGCCGAGGCCGGCCGCTCAGCCATGCGCGTGGCCGGTGTCACCGGCGCCGACATCGACCTGCTCGTCCTGTGCACCACCAGCCCGGACCAGCTGGTCCCCGCCACCTCGTCGCCCTTGGCCCACACCCTGTCCATAAAGGGCGGGGGCATGGACATAAACGCGGCGTGCGCCGGCTTTACCTACGGCCTGGTCACCTCGGCCGGGTTCATCGCCACCGGCGCCCAGCGTGTGCTGCTGATCGGGGCGGAGACCCTGACCCGCCTCACCAACTGGGAGGACCGCACCAACGCCTTCCTGTTCGGGGACGGCGCCGGGGCCGTCGTCGTGGAGGCGGTCCCCGGCGAGCCCGCCCTGCTGGGCTGGGACATCGGCGTGGACGGCTCGCTGCAGCCCCTTTTCTTCTCCGATCACGGTGGGACGGGCATGACCATGCGGGGCCAAGAGGTGTTCCGCAAGGCGGTGCGGGTGACCGTCGACTCGGCCACCAAGAGCCTCGAACGAGCCAAGGTGAGCGCGGCGGAGATCGCCCTGTTCGTCCCCCATCAGGCCAACATCCGCATCATGGACGCCGTGGCCGATCGTCTCGGCATCCCGGCCGAGCGCGTCGCCTCTGTCATCGAGTACACCGGCAACACCTCGTCCGCTTCCATCCCCATCGCCCTGACCGAGGCCGCCAACGCCGGCCGCCTGTCAGACGGCGACCTCGTCCTGCTGGCCGGCTTTGGCGCCGGCATGACGTGGGCTTCGGCCGTCTGGCGCTGGGGAGGCGGCCCCGTCCGGTGAACAGCGGGCCGGTGAACAGCGGGCCGGTGAACAGCGGGCCGGGGGTGAGCGGGCCGGTGAGGTGATGGGCGTGGCCGCCGCCCCCACTAGATTGTGACAATCCCGGATCGCCAGCACATGATGGAGGAAAGATGGCAGCACAGATGGGCCCGGAAGAGTCGTTCGACGTCTTCAAGCAATGCGCCGTGGAGGTGCTGCAAGTAGAGCCGTCCAAGATCGTCCCCGAGGCTCGCTTCGCAGACGACCTCGACGCCGACAGCCTGGACCTAGTCGAACTGGTCATGGCCCTCGAGGAACGCTTCGGCATCGACGTCCCCGAGTCCGAGCTGGAAGGCGTCCAGACCATCGGTCAGGCCTACGAACTGGTGGCCTCGAAGATCTGATGCTGGCTGTCGTGGGCGCCCCCGATGGCACCGGAGCGGTCCGGGGCCGGCGCGTCGTCATTACGGGCCTGGGGGTCGTCGCCTCTTGCGGGATAGGCCCTGAAGCGTTCTGGCACGGCCTGCTCAGCGCCGCCCCGGTCGGGCGCGTCCGGCCTGTCGAAGGCCTCGACGCCGCCGCCCTGTTCGGGCCCCGAGAGCTGCGCCGGGCGGACCGCTTCGTCCAGCTGGCGGCGTCCGCCGCCGACCAGGCCGTCAACGACGCCGGTGGCATCGAGGAGTTCCGGGGGGACCCCGACCGTGCCGGCACGCTCATCGGCACGGGCGTGGGCGGCCTGGACACGATATGCGAGCAGCACCAGGTGCTGCTGGAAAAAGGGGCCAACCGGGTGAGCCCCTTCCTCGTCCCCATGATCATGTGCAACCGGGCGTCGGCGGACATCTCGATGCGGTACGGGCTGCGGGGGCCGTGCGAGACCACGGTGACGGCGTGCGCCGCCGGCACTCAGAGCATCGCCAATGCCGGCCGGCTGATCGCCACCGGCCGCTGCGACGTGATGGTGGCGGGCGGGAGCGAGGCTCCCCTTTCCCCGCTGGGCGTGGCCGGTTTCTCCAATATGACCGCCTTGTCGACCTCGGGGGTGTCCATGCCCTTCGACTCCGACCGGGACGGGTTCGTCATAGGTGAGGGGGCCGGCGTCGTCGTGCTTGAGGAGCGGTCCCAGGCCCTGGCCCGGGGGGCCCATATCTATGCCGAGCTGGCTGGGGCGGCCAGCACCGCTGACGCCTACCACATAACCGCCCCCTCCCCCGACGGCAACGGCGCCGCCCGCTGCATGGAGCTGGCCATGGTGGACGCCGAGCTCAAGCCGTCCGAGGTCGCGCACGTGAACACCCACGGCACTTCGACCCCGCCCGGCGACGCCGCCGAGGCCGAGGCGATCTACAAGGTCTTCGGCTCACCGGGGCCGGCCGCCACTTCCGTGAAGGGTGTGATCGGCCATACGCTGGCCGCGGCCGGGGCCATCGAGGCGGTAGCGGTGGCCCTGTCCATTGAGCACCGCCAGATCCCGCCCACCGCCGGCACCCGCCACGTCGACCCCTCCTTCCAGCTCGACGTCGTCATCGGCGGCCCCCGGGACTGGGAGCCGGGCCCGGTGCTGTCCAACTCGTTCGGCTTCGGCGGCCACAACGGCTGCCTGGTGCTCGTCCCGGCCTAGGGCCGCACCGGAGCGACCAGGCCGACCGGGGCGGCGCGACCAGGGCGGAACGACCAGACCGGAGCGACGAGGGCAGAGCGACCGGTCGCCCTGCTAGGCGCCGATGGCCTGCAGCAGGTTCGGGGCGGTGGCGGCCGGGGCCACCTTGTACCAGACGTGGGACAGGGCGCCGTGCTCGTCGACCAGGAAAGCCGAGCGTTCGATGCCCATATAGCTACGGCCGTACATACGGCGCGGCACCCACACCCCGTAGGCCTCGGCCACCGAATGGTCGAGGTCGGAAAGCAGGGGGAAGCCGAGAGAGTACTTATGGTCGAAGGCGGCCAGCCGCTTGGGCGGGTCGGGACTGATGCCGACAATGGCCGTGGTGCCAACTGAGCCGGCCACGTCCCGCAGGGAGCACGCTTGGGCCGTGCAACCGGGTGTGTCCGCCTTCGGAAAGAAGAATATTATCGCCCCAGCATGGCCCTCTTTCAGGGCCGTGAACAGGTGAAATGGGTTCCCGTGTTGATCAGGGAGGGTGAAGTCTGGAGCCATGTCCCCAGGACGAAGTCGTTCGGCCACACGGCAAAGCCTACCCCCCAACCCCCTACCGACCAGGAAGAAACCGTCTCGGGCGCCTGCTCAGGGTCCATTGCCTGCTCGCCACTCATCACTCCCCCGGGCCGGCCCCCACAACATCGCGACCCTCGTTAGGGGGACGAGTGCCTTGGGCGCGTTGGGCCTGCTGGCACATATTGGAACTCATTCGAAGTCACCGGACCCTGGGGGACGAGTACGGCCACCTCGGCTTCGTCCTGCTCCTTCAGGGAGAGCCCGAGGAGGCAGCGCGGTGGTGCCGTGAGGCGCTGGTGGCGTTCCGCCGCGCTGGCCGCCGCAAGGGCGCCGCCACCGCCATCTTCAAGCTCGCCTGCTGCGCCACCGGGATGGGCGACTACCTCCTGGCCGCCCAGCTGACCGGCGCCCACGACGTGGTCCACGCCGCCTACATCGACGACGACGTTGCCCCCGCAGGGACTTACAGGTGGAACAAGTGGGGCCCATTGGAGCAGAGCGTGCGGGACGACAACCGGGCGCGGCTCGGCCAGGTCCTCGGTGAGGCCGAGTTCGAGCGCGCCTACGCCCTCGGCAGGGGGCTCAGTTCCGACCAGGCGGCCGACTTGGCGCTTGGCAGAGCGCTCCCGGCCTGACCGGGTCGCAGCGTAACCGCGCCGGCCCGGCCGAAGAAGCCCGGCCGCGGCTAGGGTCGGCAACGATCAACTGATGACTTCAGCCAGAGAGCCGATGACCTCAGGGGAGCCCGTTCCCTCGCCCGGGAACCAGGGCCGCCCCCCGGCCCCACCGGCGGACCTGGCGCTGGGCGCGTTTAGCGATGAACCCCCCTGGGACCTCAGCGACAAGGCGCTCCCGTGGCGGGACGACGTCGATGCCCTCCGCTCGGCCACCGCCCGCCAGGTCCCCCGCCTGCTGCGCCGGCGGGCCTTGCCTCCCGGCCGGCGGGTCCTGCTGACGGCCATGGTCCTGGGCTGGGCCGTCCTGGCCTGGCGCCTGGTCGAGAAACGGGTCGCCCTGCGCTTGGGCCGGCCCGAAGTGTCGAGGGCGGGGCTGTCCTACCGCTTGCGCCGCGCGTTCGAGCACCTGGGGCCGACCTACATAAAGCTGGGCCAGATCCTCTCCTCGGGGGAAGGCGTCTTCCCGCCCGAGCTGGTGGGCGAGTTCAGGCTGCTGCGGGACCGGGTGCCGGCTGAGCGCTTCGATGTCGTGCGCCAGGTGGTCGAGGCCGACCTGGGCCGGCCCCTGGAGGCAGTCTTCGAGCACTTCGAGACCACTCCCATCGCCGCCGCGTCGATCGCCCAGGTCCACGCGGCGCGCCTGTGCACCGGTGAAGAAGTGGTGGTCAAGGTGCAACGGCCCCAGGTGGCCACGCTGGTGGAACGTGACATCGCGGCCATGAGCTGGCTGGCCCCTCACCTCATCGGCCGCATCCCGGTGGCGGCCCTGGCCAACCCTCCCGCCCTGGTGGAGCTGTTCGCCGAGACGATCGTCGAGGAGCTCGATTTCCGCCTCGAAGCCGACAACATGCTCGACATCGCCGCCGTCCTGGCCAAAACGGGCCAAAAGGCGGTCGTCGTGCCCCGCCCCCACCCCGAGCTGGTGACCCGGCGGGTGCTCGTCATGGAACGCCTGGACGGCTTCAGCTGGGACGACGTCGAGGGCATGCGCCGGGCCGGCATCGACACCAACGCCGTGGTCCGCGCCCTGCTCATCGTGTTCCTGGAAGGGGCCACCCTCTTCGGGGTGTTCCACGGCGACCTGCACGGCGGCAACCTTTTCGTCCGCCCGGACGGGCGGGTGGCGCTGCTGGACTACGGGATAACGGGGCGGTTGGACGAGGTGCGGCGCCTGGCCTTCCTGCGCCTGTTGATGGGCGGGAGCATCAACGACCAGCGCCTACAGCTGGCGGCGCTGCGCGACATGGGCGCCGTCCCCCCCGACACCGACCTTGACGCCCTGGCCGTCGACCTCGGCCTCGACAAGCCCATGGTGGACCCCACCACGCTCGCCCCCGAGGCCTTGCTGGCCGAAGTGCGCGACCTCACCAAGCGCCTCCTCGAGTACGGGGCCAAGTTCCCCAAGATCCTCATGCTGTTCGTGAAAGACCTGCTGTTCGTGGACGGCTCGCTGGCCACGCTGGCGCCCGACCTCGACCTGTTCTCCGAGGTGCAGCAGATTGCGGCTTATTTCACCAGCCGCTACGGCGAGCGCATCGCCCACGACATCGGGATCGACCCCCGCCTCCACCCCATCGACATGAACGGGGTCCGGGCCGCCGTGGGCGTGGGCGAGGACGTCGAGGCCCTCACCTACCGTGACCTCCAGGCCCGGCGAGAACTTATCCGCCGGCGCATGGAGGAGCACCGTCGGCGGGCTGAACGCCCGACGCGCCGGCCCGGGGACCGGGTAACCGAGCGCTGACTACCGTGGCGCTCGCCCGTCCGGTCAGCCTGACGGGGGCTCCCACCGGGTACCCTGGGGTAGTGGCGAGCGTTCACGAGCCGCCCCCCGGCCTCATGAGCGCCCTGCTCCCGCCCCTACGGAACCACGAGGAAAATGCAGCGCGCTGACATCCGCAACGTAGCCATAATCGCCCACGTCGACCACGGCAAGACGACGCTGGTCGACGCCATGCTCCGCCAGTCCGGGGCGTTCCGGGCCAATGAAGAGGTGGCGGAGCGGGTTATGGACTCGACCGACCTCGAGCGGGAGAAGGGCATCACCATCCTGGCCAAGAACACGGCCGTGCCCTACGGCGACCTCACCGTCAACATCGTCGACACGCCCGGGCACGCCGACTTCGGGGGCGAGGTCGAACGCGCCCTGACCATGGTCGACGGGGTCCTGCTGCTCGTCGACGCCGCCGAAGGGCCCCTGCCCCAGACCCGTTTCGTACTGCGCAAGTCCCTCGAGGCCCACCTGCCAGTACTGGTCGTGATCAACAAGGTGGACCGTAGCGACGCCCGCCCGGCCGAGGTGCTCGACGCGGTGTACGACCTGTTCATCGACCTCGGGGCGGGCGAGCACCAGATCGAGTTCCCCGTGGTGTACTGCAACGCCCGCACCGGCCAGGCGGCCCTGACGCCCGAAGAGGTGCCCGACGCGCCCGGCCTCAAGGTGCTGTTCGAGCTGCTGGTGGAGCACATCCCGGCACCGGAGTACACCGAAGGCCACCCGTTCCAGGCGCTCGTGGCCAACCTCGACGCCTCACCTTACGTGGGCCGCCTGGCCATCTGCCGGGTCCATCAGGGCTGGGTGCACAAGGGCGACACGGTGGCGTGGTGCCGGCCCGGGCCCGGGGGCGAGGTGCAAAGGGTGCGCATCGCCGAGCTGTACCTGACCGAGGCCCTCCAGCGCGTCGACGCCGGCCCCCGGGGCGCCGGGCCGGGGGACATCATGGCGGTAGCCGGGATACCCGAGATCATGATCGGCGACACCCTGGCCGACGCCACCGACCCCCGGCCTCGGCCGGGGGTGACGGTCGACGAACCGGCCATCTCCATGACCATCGGGATCAACACCTCCCCCTTGGCCGGCAAGGAAGGCACCAAGGTCACGGCCCGCCTGGTCAAGGGCCGCCTGGACTCCGAGCTCGTCGGCAACGTGTCGATAAGGGTCCTGCCCACGGACCGGCCCGACACCTGGGAGGTCCAGGGCCGGGGCGAGCTGGCCCTGGCCGTTCTGGTCGAGCTGATGCGCCGGGAGGGCTTCGAGCTGACCGTGGGCAAGCCCCAGGTCCTCACCAAGCTGATCGACGGGAAGGTCTACGAGCCCGTTGAGCGCGTCTCCCTGGACATCCCCGACGAGCACCTCGGCACCGTCACCCAGTTGCTGGCGGGCCGCAAGGGACGCATGCAGCACGTCGTCTCCCACGGCTCGGGCTGGGCGCGCACCGACTGGCTCGTCCCCTCTCGGGCGCTCATCGGGCTGCGCTCCCAGTTGTTGACCGAGACCAAGGGGACGGCCCAGCTGCACCACGTCCTAGACGGCTGGGAGCCGGGGTGCGGCGAGATCCGGACCCGCCAAAACGGCTCCCTGGTGGCCGACCGCCGGGGCAAGGTGGCCACCTATGCCTTGCTCAATTTGCAAGAACGCGGCACCCTTTTCCTGGGCCCGGGCACCGAGGTCTACGAAGGCATGGTGATCGGCGAGAACGCCCGCCGGGAAGACATGGACGTGAACCCCACCAAAGAGCGCAAGCTCACCAATATGCGCTCGTCGACGGCCGAAGAGCTGGTGCGGCTGTCGCCTTACCGCGCTCTTTCGTTGGAACAGGCCCTCGAGTTCTTGCGCGAGGACGAATGCGCCGAGGTAACCCCGCAATCGGTGCGGCTGCGCAAAGTCCAGCTGTCCCAGCCCGACCGGGCCCGGGTGCGCGCCCGGGCGCGCGACCAGGAGGCCTCGCTGGCCGGCGATTAGGCCGGCTCAGTTGAGCGAAGGGTCGGCAGGGTAGGCGGCGGTGATGGCCAAGGCCCCGCCCTGGCGGCGTAAGACCCGTTTCCAAAGCAGGGACGGCTCGTCGCTGAAAACGTCGTCGTCCTCGGCCTCCAGGGCCCACCATGCACCGGAGGCCAGCTCCTCCTCCAGCTGCCCGGCGCCCCAGCCGGCATAACCGGCGAATATGCGCAGCTCCTCCAGCCAGGGGGCCATAGAGGCAGGGTCGCCCTCCAGGTCCACCGTGCCCAAAGTGCCCTGCAGGGGGAGGTAGCCGGTGTTGGGCACCGAGACCTCCGAGCGCACCCGGGCCAGGCATATGGTCCCCTGGGTCACGGGGCCGCCGACGAACACCACCGCCGGTTCGGAGGCCAGCTCCTCCCACTCCGGCAGAGGTGAAGTCAGCGGGGTGATGGTCGGCCGGTTGAGCACTAGGCCTAGCGCCCCCTGGTCACCGTGGGCCAGCACCAACACCACCGTCCGGTTGAAGTTGGGGTCGACCAGGTCGGTCTTCGCCACCAGCAATTTGCCTTGTAGGTCAACGGGCAGATCAGCCATTGGTCATATCATTCCTCGGGTACGGTTCTAAACATGCGCGCCGTCACTGTCGTCCCTCTGAAGGCCAACACCGTAGACCTGACCGAGCTTCCCGAACCACCCGAGGAGGACGGCCCTGTGCTCGTGAGGACCAGGGCGATAGGGGTGTGCGGGACGGACATCGAGATCATCGCCGGCGACTACGGTTGGGCGCCTCCAGGCTCCGACCGCCTGGCTCTCGGCCACGAGTCTCTGGGGGAAGTCCTGGACGCCCCCAGCGGTTCCGGCTTCGCCCCCGGGGACCTCGTCGTAGGCATCGTGCGCCGGCCCGACCCCGAGCCGTGCTTGAACTGCGCAGTCGGGCAATGGGACATGTGCCGCAACGGCAATTACACCGAGTGGGGCATTAAGCAACACCATGGGTATGCCCGGGAACGCTACCGCATTACACCCGATTTCCTGGTGAAGGTGGCTCCCGCCCTGGGCGACCTCGGGGTCCTGCTGGAGCCGACGACCGTGGTGGCCAAGGCCTGGGACCACATCGGCCGCATCGGGGCCCGGGCCAAATGGGAGCCCCGCACCGTGCTGGTCACCGGGGCGGGCCCCATAGGCCTGCTGGCCGCCCTGCTCGGCGTGCAGAAGGGCCTGGACGTGCATGTGCTCGACCAGGTCACCACCGGCCTCAAGCCGGACCTCGTCGCCGCCCTGGGTGCCACCTACCACCACGGCGACATCGCCTCCACGGGTTGCGTCCCCGACATCGTGCTCGAGTGCACGGGGGTCGGCCAGCTCGTGTTCGACGCCATGGACGCCATAGCCCCCAACGCGGTCCTGTGCCTGACGGGTGTTTCGGCCAAGGGTCGTTCTCTCGGCATCGACGCCGGTGAACTTAACCGCCACATGGTCCTCGAGAACGACGTGGTCTTCGGCTCGGTCAACGCCAACCGCGCCCATTACGAGGCCGGGGCCAAGGCGCTGGCCCAAGCCGACCCCGCCTGGCTGGGGCGCGTCATCTCCCGGCGAGTACCCCTCAACAGCTGGAAGGACGCCTACCAGCGCCAGCCTGATGACGTGAAGGTCGTCCTCCAGCTCTCCAGCTAACGGCCCGGGGCCTCCCCCCGCGTCCGAGCGTTCCCGCCCGCCGCTCCCCGAGAAAGGCGGCGGCCCCTCAGGGACCAAAGGTGTAGCGGTCCAGAGCTGAGATGTTGCTCCGCCTGGCCTCGGCGGCGACAACGATGTCGACAGTCCCGGCGGCGTGAAGCGGCGCTCGGACCTTCAGGCGCACCGGGGACTCGACGGTGAACTTCACCGTCGAGACCGCCCCGAAGTCGACGGCTGACACGCCGACGAAACCCTGGCCGGTGACGACGACCCAGTTACCCCCGCCGACAGGCCCGTGGTGAGGGCTGACGCCGCTCACTGTGGGCGCCTCGACGACAGCCGCCATGGGCCCGGGGGCCGTTGCCGGGCGGCCCGTGACAGCCGGGCCGGCCGCGCCAGAGCTGGGCTCGGCAGGGCTGGGCACGGCAGGGCTGGGCACGACGGAGCTGGGCAAGGCGGAGCTGGGCACAACGGGCCCCGGCACGAGAGGAACAGCGCCGGAACGGCTGGGCGCAAAGCGGGCCGGGCCAGAACGGGCCCGAGGCGGACGGCCCGGCCCCCCGCCAGGCCCGCCTTGGCTTTTTCCACCCGGAGGGCGGGCGCTCGGCGCCCTCGAGGAAGGAGCAACACCGAGGCCGAAGCGCGCCACCGACGGGACCACCGCCTTGGCCGCCACTGTGCCCCCGGGCCGGCTCGGGCTGTTCACCAGCTGAGGGACCAAGATCGCCGCCAAGACGGCGATGGCGGCCGCCACCCCGGCACCGGCCACGACCACCCTCCAGTTCCTCGCCGCCCTGTTCCGGCTCGGGCGGAGACTGTTCTCCAGCCGGTCACGGACCTCGGGCGACAGAGCCTTGGCGGCTGGGGCCGGGACCGAGGCGGCAGCCGCCACCGCTGGGACCGGCGCGGGGGCCGGCGCCAGGTGCGGGGCTGGGGCTGCGGCCGCCGGCCCCGTGTCCCCGGCCAGGCCAATCAGGGACCGCTCCAACCGGGTACGAAGCGCCGGCGATAGGCGCCGGGGCCGGTCCGACCCGGGGAGCAGTTCTTCGGGACGGCGGTAGTCATCGAACTGTTCAGGCACCTTGTCCCCCCAACTCCCGGCGCAAGCCCTCGCGTCCTCGCTGCAGCAGGGACTGGACCTGGACGCGGCTGCGGTTGACCTGAAGGGCGATGTCCTGCACGGGCATGTCCTCCAGGTACTTCAGGACCAGGACCTGGCGCTGTAGTGCCGGCAAGCGGCCGAGCGCCCTCACCACCTCGTCCTGGCGCTCCACCAGCTCGGCCGTGCCGGCGACGTCTTCGCTGCTCCTGGCGTCCTCCACCACGCGCAGCGATCGCCGGGCCACCTCGGCCCGTCTTTCCGACTCGTAGTACCGGCCCAGGCGACGCCGGGCGATGGCGCACATCCAGGTAGAAGCGGACGCCTCTCCCCGGAAGCTCGCGGCGCCCTTGACCGCCTCCATCAGGGTCTCTTGCAGGACGTCTTCGGCCGCGGCGTCATCCCCACCGACCCGGGCGTAGACAAACCCGTACACCGTGGGCGCGACCTCGTCGAGCAGCCAACGCAACGCCTCATGGTCGCCGGCCGCCGCCGCCACCAGCATCTCCCGTTCGCCGGCCCGGCCGGCGTCATCGTGGCCGGCATCATCGTGGCCGGCATCATCGTGGCCGGCGTCATCGTGGCCGGCGTCATCGTGGCGAACGCCGGCCCCCGGGGCATCGGCTCGCCGCCACCTCGTCGCCCACTTGTGATGGCCAACCGGTCTGGGTATCACGAAGAGCTGTTCTGGTAGGGAAGCCATGCCACCTGAGCCAGCGAACTGATGTCGTTGGCCATCACGCCCTGCTCGGAGAGGGTGTAGATGTCGCTGCCGACAACGACCGCCCGCTCGATCTCGGGGTAGCCGTCGGGCTGGCTCCCTGGTTGGCTCAACGCCCCCACCTGGTCCAGCGTTCCCGTCGAGCTCACCGACCAGAGGTCGGCGGCACTGGACGGTCCCGAGCCCGAATAGTTGTCGACCGGCATCACCAGGAGGCTGTCCTGGGGCCACCACAGCAACGCGTGCGGGTCGTACTCGGCGGCCGAGCCGGCTCCCTCACCGAGCTCCTGCTGGGAGACCATCGAGGGCTGAGCCGGGTCGACCACGTTGAAAACCTCGACCTGGAGGCCTTGCGTACGCAGCTCCTGGTCGACCGATCGGCCTACCCCCAGGAGCAAGCCACTGCTCAGCGGTTGCAGCAAGGAGGAGTAGCCCGACAGCGAGACCTGGCCGGCCAGGACGGGCTGGTCGGGGTTGCTCAGGTCCACTATGTAAAGGGGGTCTACCTGGTTGAACGTGACCACGTAACCGAGGTCGCCGATGAAGCGCACAGAGTAGATCTTCTCGCCTTCGCCCAGGCCGTGCACCGCCCCCACCGTCACCAAGGACCCGTCCTGAGGTTGCAGGACGCTGACCATGTTGTCCGAGAGCTGGGCCGGCGCCGCCTCCCCGTCCACCGGTGCCGGCGTGGGCTCTCCCACCGTCGTCGCCACCCTGAGGTAGCCGTCGTACTCCGACATGGCGTACTGACCGATGAGGGCCCCCGGTACGCTCCCCGACCCCAGGTACTGGGGCGCCGCCGGGTCGGAGATGTCGAACCCGTAGATGTCGGTACTGGCGTTGTTTACCGGCCAGGCCACGTCCGAAGGCAGCATTGGGCAGGCCTCGCCGGGCACGGGCGGGCAGCTCGGGAGTGCCTGGTACGGCCAGGCCGTCGTCGCCACGAAGACTTGGGTGGTACTGGCGTACACGTCCTCGGCGTTGCCCATCACGGTCACCTCGTTGCCCGGTGAACTGGAGGTCGGGTCGAAGGAAACGAGCGAGAGCGTGCCCAGGCCCGAACCGATGACCGTGTGGTAGGTGCTCGAGCACGAGGCGGTCCCGGCGACGGTCATGGCCGGAGAACTTCCCCCGGGCCGGACGGCCACGGAAGGAAGCCAGTCAGACGGGGCGGAGGACTCGATCACCGTTTTGTTGGCCGCCGTCGCTGCCTTCTCCGCCGTCGCCGTGAGGCTCAATGGATAGAACCAGCGCAGTCGGGGCTGATTGGTAAGGGCCAGCACCACTTGTCCATTTATGAGGCGGGCGCCCTGTTGTCCGCCTTGGAAAGCGAAGGTCCGCTGCACCGTCGGGCTATCGGGGTCGGCGACGCTCACGACTATTGCGTCGGTAGTGGACTGGGCACCCTCGACCGGGAAGTACACGGGCAACGGTGCGATGACCCGGGCGGGGCCGCTCGACGCCGTCCCTCGGGCCGGCACCGCCCTTGGGACGGCGGTGGCGGGGCCGGGGGCGGCCGACGAGACCGGAGCGGAGATCGGTACCGGGGCGGTCGGCGGGACGGGAGCGGTCGGCGGGACGGGAGCGCTCGGCGGGACGGGAGCGCTCGGCGGGACGGGGACGAGCACGGGCCCCGGTGCCGGAAGTACTACCGGCATGGCGCCGCCGCCGCCTCCCGTAAACCCAAAAGGCGGCGAGGTGTTGAACTCGTCGCCCAGGACCACGACGTCCTGGCCGACCAGGAACAGGCCATCGGCGCTCGCCAGCTGGGGCAGGGGCAGGAACCCGTCAAGTTGGGGGACCGGCCCGCTCACGTCGATGACTTGGACCCCGATGGGTTGCTGGCGCAGCACAACCATTATCTGGCCATCAGTTTTGACCATGTCCGGCTCGTCGGCACCGGCCTCTTGGTCGTTGGTGGTGGAGTAATCAGCTTGGCCCAGACCGTTGGCCGGGGAGGCGGCAGCAGCGCCGGCGGAGGCGGCACCTTGGGCTGGCGCCGTCGACGGGGGCGCGGCCTCCAGCGCCACGCCCCCAGAGGGCAGCACTGCGCTCGGCGCGAGCAGCCGCGGTCCAGCCCCGCCGTCCGTCCCCAGCGATGTGGGGTACGCCCCCCCGGAGGTGGGAAGACCGTACGGGCCCACCTCCTTTAGAGCCTCTGCCTTTACGTCACGGAGCATCTGGGCACAGTTGGCGTACGAGATCAGGTCGGCCCCCGCCAGCTTCACCAGCTGCCCTGTCCCGGGCCTGGTAGCGCCAGCCAACTGGCCCGACGCCTCGAAACTGACCCCGACCAGGCACGTGGCGGTGAGCAGGCCGGCCACGGCGGGCTTCACCCTGGGACGCTTCATGGCTCCAACCTCCCTTTCGCGCCGTTAGTGCCGCGGCAGGGTGCCGATCAATCGGCCGTCCCCGTCCTCGCTTCGCAACTTTCCTGGTGCCAGGGCCCGGCGGCCGGGCCGTCCCACCCCTCAGGCCCTGCCCACCGGCCCGCGGCCTACGCTTCCAGCCGACAGGCGCGTTCCCGTCCGAACGCACGAGGTTGACGGAGGGAAAGATGACTCAGACGGAAACACTCGAGCCCACCGAGGTAGCGGTAACGAGGGCACCCGAGCGTTTGTCACTGTTCCAGCGCGCCGCTGACAAGGTCTCCTATGCCATGGGTACCCCGCTCAACATCGGCATATGGATCGTCATAGTCGTCGGGTGGACGCTTCTCTTCGCCGTTCACATAGTTAATGCCAAAGGCACTTTCCTGCCCTTGTGGTTCACTAGCACCGGGTACAACTTCCCGCTCAACTTGGTGACGACGGTGGCCGAGCTTTACATCGGCTTCCTCGTCGGCGCCTCGTCCAACCGCTCGGAGCGGAACCTCGAGGCGACCCTGGCCCGCATCATCGCTCAGGACGCCCAGATCAGCTCGGTAGAGGCCAAACTGTCCCAAGCGTTGCAACAGAACACTCTCTTAACCACAGAGATCCACGCCCTGACCAAGCTCATCCACGAAAAGGTCTGCGCGGCCACGCCGGGGAACCCCTAGCCCCAGGGTGGAGATAGCCGCGCCCCGTAGACCGGGGCCGTCGCCGGCGCGGGCCGGCCAGGCCCACTAGAGCGCTTTGGCCACCTTCGCCGCCACCCGCTCAAGATCGGCCTCTGAAGCTGAATTGGTGCCGTTGGTGGTCGCCCCGATGTCGAACATGACATCGCTCTTGGTCAGCACATAGATAGCCGGCGTGCCGACCTTGGTCTTCCAGAACGCGGCCACGCCGGTCCCTTTGACGCTCGTCCCCTCAAAGCTAACTTTGTTTGTTGTCATAAGCGGTCTTGATGCCCTGACCTTGCTGGCTGGTGAGAGGTACCAGTACCTGCAGGGTGGCCAAGCCGTTCGGCCCGGAGGCGTAGGTGGTCGTACTGGACCGTCCGCGCACGAGCGCGGGCACGGCCTCGACGCTCTGGCGTCCCGGGCACCGAGACTTAATTAGCTGGACCGCGACCTCTGCAGCGGCTTTCCTGGCTAAATGCAAAACAATGGCCCCCCCGAGCCGACGTCGTCCAGGGCCGAGGCGGCACAGACGGGGCTTGACCAGCCCGCCGCCGCTCCCGATTGGTGGCCCCTGTTCGGGCTCCGCCTCGTCACGGCGCGGCTAGTGCTGCGCTGCCCCACCGACGGTGACTTCCCGGGCCTCCTCGACGCCATCGACGCCGGCATCCACGAACCGGCCGAAATGCCGTTCACGTTCGCCTGGACCGACGCGCCACCCGCGGAACGCCGCCGGCAGAGCGTTTTGCACTGGTGGCGTCAACGCGCCAACTGGAGCCCGGGGGACTGGGCCCTCGGGCTGGCGGTTTTCCTTGACGGCCAGCCCATCGGGTCTCAGGCGCTCATGGCCAAGGATTTCTCGGGCCTCCGGGAGGTCGAGACGGGGTCGTGGCTAACACGCTCGGCCCAGGGCCAGGGGTTGGGCAAGGAAATGCGGGCCGCCGTCCTGAACCTCGCCTTCGGGGGCCTCAGGGCCGAAGTGGCCCGCAGCGCGGCCTTTGACGAGAACATCGCATCGGTCGCCGTCTCGCGCACCCTCGGCTACCGGGAGAATGGGCACTACCGCGCCGCCCCCCGGGGCACGCCCGTGCCCGCCACCCGCTTCGAACTGACGGCGGCAGAATGGCGGGCCCGTCAGGAAGCCATGCCCTGGACCAGGATCGTCGGCCTGGAGCCCTGCTTGCCCATGTTCGGCCTCGGCCCCGGCTGACCCGCCGCTAACCCGGGACGCCACCGGCCCACAGGGCGGGGCCGGGCGGCAGCCCCCTGGCGGCGCACCCACCGCTCGGTCTTGACACTGCGGGCCGTCGCCGGACTATTATAGTTCGATATGGACGCATTACGCGCAGAAACGAACATTCTTGTCACCGAGGTGAACAGTCAGCCCGGCTGTTGGCGCCGAGCTGCTCAGGTGGCGTCGGCGGGTGGCCTTCCCGAGCACGGGAGCCGGGTGGCCCTGGTCGGCTGTGGCACGTCGCGGTACATGGCGGAGGCGGTCGCCTCGTGGCGGGAAGGCGCCGGATTGGGCGAAAGCGATGCCTTCGCCGCCTCGGAGATGCCCCCCGAGCGTGACTACGACTTCGTCGTGGCCATCTCGCGCTCGGGCACTACGACGGAGATCCTCCGCCTCATTGAGGCCATGTCGTCGCGTACCCATGTCCTGGCCATCACCGGCTCGGCGTCGACCCCTGTCGCGGCGGCGGCGGCGGCCAACATCTCCCTGCCCTTCGCCGACGAGCAGGCCGTGGTCCAGACCCGTTTCGCCACGAGCGTGTGCGCCCTGTGGCGCGCCCACCTCGGCCACGACATCGAGCACCTGGCCCGCCTGGGCGAGGAACGGCTGGCCGCCCCGTTGCCCGAGGGGCTCGGGAACTACCGGCAGTTCGTGTTCCTGGGCCACGGGCCGGGGGCCGGGTTGGCCAACGAGGCGGCGCTGAAACTGCGGGAAGCGTCGCTGTCGTGGTCCGAGGCGTACCCGTCGATGGAGCTGCGCCATGGGCCGATCAGCCTCCTCGAGGCGCACAGCCTGGTGTGGTCCCTTAGCGAGCTCCCCGTCGGCCTCGACGAGGAGGTGCGGGCCACTGGCGCCACCCTCGAGCCGCCCTCCCCCGGTGGGGACCCGCTGGCCGAGCTGGTCCGGGCCCAGCGCGCCGCCATCGCCCTGGCCCAGCTCAAGGGCATCGACCCGAGCCAGCCGCGCCGGCTCGCCCGGTCGATCGTGCTGAAATGAGCCTGCGATGACAGGCGCCCGTAGTTGGTCCCGCCCGGTGGGCCGCCAGTGGGAATGAGGTCTGTGCTCGCCCTCGACATCGGCGGGACGAAGTTGGCCGCCGCCGTGGTCAACGCCGATGGCACCGCCCGCGGCCGGCGGGCCATCGACACAAAGCCGGAGGAGGGAGCCGACCGGGTCATCCATCGGGCGCTGGAACTGGCCGCCACTGTGCGCCAAGACCAGGGTGCCTTTGCCCCGTTGACCGCCCTCGGCGTCTCGACCAAAGGGATCACCCGGGAAGACGGTGTCCTGATCGCCGGCATGGCGGGCTGGTCGCGCCTGCGCATCCCCGCCCTCCTGCGGGAGCGGTTCCCCGACCTGGCGGTGTCGGTCATGAACGACGTGAAAGCCGCCACCCTAGCCGAGATGACCTGGGGGGCGCTGCGGGGGATAGCGCACGGCGTCTACCTCAACCTCGGTACGGGCATTGCCGCCGGGATCGTCACCGGTGGGGAGATCGTCGAGGGCGCCCACGGGGCGGCGGGCGAGATCGGTTATATCCTCACCGACCGGGCGGCCCTGCACCGGGAGCAGACGGGGCCGAGGTTGCCCGAGGACGTCCCCGCCCCCCTCGAAGAGCTCATCGGTGGGCGGGCGGTGCCGGCCCGCACCAAAGAGGCGCTCGGGCTGGCGTTGACGATGGAACAGCTCACCGAGCGCAGCAGCCAGGACGACAAAGCCGCCGCCCTGCTCGAAGACATCTTGAGCGAGCTGGCGCGCTGGACCGTCAACCTGGCCATCGTGCTTGACCCCGAACGGGTGGTCATCGGCGGGGGTTTCCTGCGCTCGCCCTCGGACCTGTGCAGCCGGGCCCGCAAGGCGTTCGACCAAGCTGCGGTGTTTTGCCCCCAGGTCGAGCCGGCCCATTTCGGTGCCGACTCGGCCCTGGTGGGTGCTGGCGCCTTGGCCCTGCGAGCTGAGGCGGCGCCCCAAAGTCCTACCTTGCCCATCGGCAGGACCATTTGAAGACCATCCATTTGAAGACCATTAAAAGGAGAGGTACCACATGACAAAACAAAGGCATAACTTCCTGCGCACAGCGACCGTACCGGGAGTGGCCGGCGCCCTCCTGGTGACCTGCCTGGCGGGAGCCTCCTCAGCGGCGACCACGTCGTCAGCCAACAGTCCTGCCGTCCAGGACGTGACCATAAACGTAGCCATCGCCTACCCGCCGCCGTCCAAAGCCGCCCTCGCCGCCTTCACCAAGTCGACCGGCATCACCGTCAATTACTCTGACATCCAATGGGACAACCTGCAGACCAAGATCGCCGCCGCGGCCGAGGCGCACACGTATTTTGCCGACGTCACCGACGTCGACTGGTCCAAGGTGGGCGAGTACTACCAGACGAAGTGGTTTATGCCGCTCAACAAGTACTTCAACGTGGCGTCGCTACCGGCCCAGTACCCCCAGGTCGATTCGTTCATCCGCAACGGCGAGCTCATCGGCATGCCCAGCGACGCGTCGCTGCTGGTGACCGACGTCAACACCAAGGACTTTGCCAAGGCCGGTATCACCAAGATGCCGACCACCTTTACCCAGTACCAAGCCGACCTCCAGCAGGTCCAGAGCAAGGGCGTGGTCGCTCATCCCCTGGACATCCCGTTCGCGGCGGCCGATGGACTGTCGACTTACTGGTACGAGACGACGGCCGCCTTCGGGGGCGGGGTGCTCAGCAGCTCTTACAAGCCGGAGTTCACGTCGCCCTCGTCCGCCGGCTACAAGGCGATGACCTGGATGGTGGCGGCTTATAAAGACGGCCTCGTGCCCAAAGGCAACCTGGCCCTCGAGGACTACCAGGGGTTCAGCGACGACCAGGCCGAAAACCTTACGGCGAGCGTGTTCTCGGATTATTCCGGTGACATAGGCACGGTTTACGACGTGCCCAGCTCTTCCAAGGTCGTGGGCGACATCGAGTACATCCCCACCCCCGGGGTCAACGGGCCCGCCCCTAACCTGGCCAACCCCGACGGGATCGGCATCCCGGTCACAGCCAAGCATGTCAGCGCGGCGGTGGAGTTCATCAAGTGGTACGACGAATCGACCAACCAGGCCGCCTTCGCCGGGGCCGACGGTGTCGCCGGCTCCATCAACGGTTTCCCCCTGCCGGCCAACAATTCCGGGCTGGCCCTGCTCGTCGCCTCGGGCAAGGTCCCCGGCGCCGCCGAACTGGCCACCTTGACCAAGGACCACTCGCGGGCGATCTTCCCCGCCGGGGCACCGCCCTGGTACCCGGCGTTCAGCAATGCCGTGTACACCAACTTGCACAGCGCGGCAGCGGGACAGGAGACCGTGGCCAGCGCCATCAGCGCCATCGCTTCGCAGGTGTCAAGCCTCGAAAGCTGAGATGCTGGCTGTTGTGCTGAGATGCCGGCTGATGTGACAGGCTGCCCGCGCCAACGAGCCCTGAGGCCTACTCGAGGGTGAGCTCGGCGCGGGCAGGAGATCCGCCGTCGCCCTCGTTGGCCAGCGTCAAGCGGAGGCGCCGGCGCGACGGCGCTCTCCCCTACGCCATGGTGGCGCCGCTCGTCGTCTTCATAGGCGCGCTCGCCATCTACCCGACGGTGCTCACCGTCACCGAGGCCTTCTTCCACTCCGATCCCCTCACTCCCCCTAACCATTTCGTGGGGTTGGGCAACTTCTCCGCCGTGTTCGAAAATCCCCAGGTGCGGCACAGCATCGAGAACACCGGTTGGTACGCGCTCTTCGGCGTGGTGCTCACCGTCGCCTTCGGCACCGGTATCGCCCTGCTCCTGCAGCGGCCCTTCCGGGGCCGGGGCGTCCTGCTCGCCATCGTCATCCTGCCCTGGGCGCTACCGGGCGTCGTCGAAGGCGTGATCTGGTCGTGGATCTACAACCCCACGTTCGGCGTGCTCGACTCGGCCCTCAAGAGCGCGCACCTGATCGGCCAGTACCAACTTTTCATCGGGTCTCATCAGATCGAGACGATCCTGTTCATCGCCCTGGTCCAGGTGTGGCAGATAACTCCCCTGGCGGCACTGCTCGTCCTGGCCGCCACCCAGTCCATCCCCGACGAGCTGTACGAAAGCGCCCGCGTGGACGGGGCCGCCTGGTACCAGCACATCACCCGCATCACCCTGCCGCTGGCCCGCCCCGCCATAGCCGTCGCCGCCGCCGAAGCCCTGGTCATGTCCATCAACATCTTCGACCAGGTCTACGTGCTCAACGCCGCCGCCACCACCGGCTCGTCGCTGATGAGCCAGACCTATTTCATAACGTTCCAGGACTTGAACTTCGGCCAGGGCTACGCCCTGTCGTTGTTCGCCACGGTGACGACGATCCTGCTGGCATTGCTCATTTTGAAGGTTGTCTACCGGAAGGTGGAGTACTCGTGAGGCGCCGGGCCGGGCAGCTGGCGCGCCTCGTCGCCCTGGCCATGGTCGTCGTGTGGTCGCTGTTCCCCATCTACTGGGCCCTGAAGACAAGCTTGTCGACCAACGTCGCCGCCCAGAGCACACCTGTGCAGTGGTGGCCCGCCCACCTGAATTTGACCGCCTACCAAGCCCTCTTCGGCGCCGGCCCGGAAAGCCAGGACGCCGCCGGGGGCATCGCCCGGTCGCTGGTGAACATAACGGTGGAGGCGACGGGGGCCACCATCCTCACCCTGGTCGTGTCCGTCCTGGGCGCCTACGCCTTCGCCCGCCTTCACTTCCGTCTGAAGGGCGTGCTTTTTTATGCCGTCATCGCCACCCTGATGCTCCCGGTCTATGCGACGCTGATCCCCCTTTACCGCATAATGGCCGATCTCAGGTTGGTGGACACCTACACGGGGATCATCCTGGTCTATACCTCGGGGTTCATCCCGCTGGCCATGTGGATCATGTACAACGTGTTCATGGCGCTCCCGCGCGCCATCGAAGAGGCGGCCTTCATCGACGGTGCCTCCACGATGCAAGCTTTCTGGAAGGTCGTGCTGCCCACGGCACGGCCCGGGATCGCCGCCACCGCCATCGTCACTTTTCTGTTCGGCTGGAGCCAGTTCATTTTCCCACTGGTCCTCAGCAGCAGCAGCGCCACTCAACCCTTGACCGTCCTGCTGGCCGCCATCGACAGCCGGGACGTGCCGTACACCATCATCAACGCCGCCGCCATAGTGGCGGTGGCCGTCCCGGCGGTGATCGTGTTCTTCCTCAACCGCTGGATCGTCACCGGCATAACCGCCGGCAGCGTCAAATAGGCCCGGGCGCGCCGGCCCCTTCGCCGGGGCGAGCCTGCAGGACGAGGCCGCACGACGAGCGCCCGTCACACCAGTTGGACTTCGGGGCCGGCCTCCTCCAGGGCCTTTACCGCTTGAGGGTCGGCGTTGGTGTCGCTGATAATAAGGGTGACGGCTTCGACCGTGCAGATCGTGGCAAAGGCGACGTGGCCGATCTTGGAGCTGTCGGCCACGACGACTACCTCACGGGCACGCCCGATCATGGCGCCGTTGCTGTGGGCCTCCACGGCGTGGTGCGTCGTACACCCGGCCCGGACATCGATGCCGTCCACGCCCACGAAGACAATGTCGAGGTTGAGCGAGGCGAGGCTGGCTTCGGCCAGGGGCCCCGACAGTTCGTAGGAATTACCCCTCACCGTCCCCCCCGTGACAACCAGGGTCAGGTTGGGGCGCACGGCCAGTTCCGACGCAATGTTAAGGGCGTTGGTGACGATGGTCAGGCCCTGGCGGTCGGCCAGCGCCCGGGCCACTTCGGTGGCGGTGGTGCCGCCCGTCAGCCCCACGGCCATTCCCTCTACGACATGGGAAGCCGCCTCTTGGGCGATACGGCGCTTCTCCTCGGCATGACGGACGCCCTTGTAGCGCAACGGCAGCTCGTAGGAGACGGCGTGGACCACAGCCCCGCCATGGGTACGGCCCAGGAGCCGCTGCTGTTCGAGCATGGCCAGGTCGCGCCGGATCGTGGCGGAGGCGACGCCGAGGTCCTGGGCCAGTTCGGCCACGCCTACGGACCCGCCGTCAGCCAGGCGCCCGAGGATGGCTGAAAAGCGTTCTTCTCTCCGCATCGCTCCAAACGTAGTTCTCTCCGGTGCCCTCCCAGCGATTGTGACAATTGCCTCTACCTCCAGCGCCGGCGCCGGCGCGAAGGTGGCGGCATGCTCGGCGACCACCTAAAGCCCTATGGGTGACCCCCATGCCTTCCTTTCCCAGGGCCGGCGGGCCCCGGCCCACAGGCCCGTGGCTACCCGCGTCCACGACTGGCAGGAGCTGTTCGAGCCCTTTTCCCGCCCGGAGGCGTCCGAGCAGGCCTCTCGCTGCATGTCGTGCGGCATCCCCTACTGCCACGCCGCCTGCCCTCTCGGCAACCTGATATCGGACTGGAACGACCTGGCCTACCGAGGCCGGTGGCGCGACGCGTCGGAGCGCCTGCACGCCACCAATAATTTCCCCGAGCTGACGGGCCGGCTCTGCCCGGAGCTGTGCGAGGCCGCCTGCGCCCTGTCCATAAACGACGAGCCCGTCACCAATGCCGTGGTGGAAAAGCAGATCGCCGAAGTGGCCTGGTCCGAGGGCTGGGTCGTCCCTCAGCGGCCGGGGGCCCAGACGGCCAAGAGGGTGGGCGTGGTGGGTTCGGGCCCAGCCGGCCTGGCCGCCGCTCAACAGCTGGCCCGCGCCGGCCATCAGGTCACCGTCTTCGAGCGCGCCCGGCGCGCCGGAGGCGTGCTGCGCTACGGCATCCCCGACTTCAAATTGGAGAAATGGGTGCTCGAACGGCGTCTGTCCCAGCTGCGCGCCGAGGGGGTGTCGTTCCGCTGCGGCGTCGAGATGGGCACCGATATCGCCGCCGGGGAGCTCATCGGGGCAGGAGGGGACTTTGACGCCCTGGTGCTGGCCGGGGGGGCGACCGCCGCCCGGGACTTGGACGTACCGGGCCGTGACCTGCTCGGGGTGCACCAGGCCGTCGAGTACCTGGTAACGGCCAACAAAGTCCTCGAAGGTGAGGCGGCGCCCTCCCCGACGCTAACCGCCGCCGGCAAGGACGTGGTCGTCATCGGTGGCGGGGACACGGGAGCAGATTGCCTGGGCACGGCTCTGCGCCAAGGCGCCGCCTCGGTGCACCAGCTCGAGATCATGCCCCGGCCCGCCCAGGGCCGTGACCCGGCCGTGCCGTGGCTGGCGTGGCCCCGCCCGCTACGGTCTTCGGCCGCTCACCACGAAGGTGGCGAACGGGAGTGGTCCGTGTCCACCAGACGCTTCCTTGACGACGGCCATGGCCGGGTAGCAGGCCTCGAGGTGGCCGACGTGACGATGAACATGCATGACGAGCGTCCCCGCTTCGAGCCCGTCCCGGGCTCCGAGCGGGTGATCGCAGCCGAGCTGGTGCTGCTGGCGCTCGGTTTTTCGGGCCCCGAGCACTCCCCCATGCTGGCCCAGCTCGGGGTGAGCCTCAACGCCAGGGGCAACGTCGCCCGCGACGACCACTGGGCCACCGATGTCCCCGGCGTCTTCGCCTGCGGGGACATGGGCCGGGGCCAGAGCCTGGTGGCCTGGGCCATCGCCGAGGGCCGCAGCACCGCCGCGGCCGTGGACCGCTGGCTCATGGGCGACACATTGCTGCCGTCTTCGCTGCCATTTGCGCCCGCTTGAGGACCTAGCGTTCGGGGGGCAGACGGGCGGAATAGATCGAATAACCGTCCACTGACCGGGCTACGTACGTTGCCGTCACTGTCGCCGCCATCATCGGGACCACCAGTGCGAACCCGGTGTGGGTCAGCTCGAGGACCAGGGCCAGGCCGGCCAGGGGCGCCTGCATGGCGGCACCGATCATGGCCGCCGCCCCGACCATGGCAAAGGCCCCGACGGGAGCACCCGGCCAGAGGTGCGACCAAGCCAGGCCCAGGAAAGCGCCCAGCAGGGCGCCAGTACTAAGGGTCGGCGTGAAAACGCCACCGGCGGCCCCGCTCCTCAGGCACAGGGCCGTGAGCAACGGCTTCAGGCAGCACAGGGCGAGGAGCAAGGTCAGGGTGCCGTGCCCGAGGAAGGCGTCGTGGGCGACGTCCTTCCCGTTGCCGAACAGCTGAGGATAGGCGAAGCCGACCAGCCCCAGGGCCCCGAAAGCGGCCACCATGGCCGGCACCAGCATCGCCCCGGTGGAGCGACGGTAAGAAACCCAACCGATGAGCCGTATATAACCGGCCGCCAGCAACCCCACGACCGGGCCGGCCACCATGGCCCAGGCCACGAGCGTGACGCTCAAATGGTAGGCGGGGACGTCCAGGTAGGTCGCACTGGAGGGCAGGTAGGTCCACGCCGTCGTCGTGGCGATAAAAGCGCACGCCAGGGCCGGGAGCACCGCGGGCAGGACGGTGCTGCCCAGGAGCACCTCGACGGTGAACAACGCCCCGCCCAGGGGCACGTTGTAGACGGCGGCCAGTCCGGCGCCGGCGCCGCAGGCGACCAACAGCTTGCGCTGCCCGTCCGTCAAGCCCAGCCATCCCGACAACACGCTCCCTGAGGCCGCCCCTAAGAGCTTGGGAGCCTGCTCTCGTCCCAGGGAGGCACCCATGCCGACGACGACCTCGGAGATGACACCGGTGCCCAGGCAGCGGCGGAACGACAAGCGGGCGTCACCTCGCCAGATGGCGTCGTCGACCTCCGATTTCTCGCCCTTGGTGTAGCGCCGCAGCAGGTACCACGAGACCCCGCCGACCAGCCCGGCCACCAGCAGGGAGATGAGGCGCCGGGCGTCGCTCGCCCGCTCGACGGCCTGTTCGAACGGCCCCGAGGAGTAGTTGAAGGCCAGGTGCTCGACGCTGAAAAGCAGCGCCATCATGGCGGCTCCTAAAAGCCCGGCGGCCGCTCCCGTTAGGGCGATACCGGCCCAGAACACCCCGTTCAGGGGGGCGTCCCCGTCACCGGTGGCGTTGGGTTGTTCCGTGGCTCCCCGCCCCGAGGGCAGGCGCCATTTCAGCAGGGGGAGCGGTCGGCGCCGGCGCCCCGCCCGGTTTGGGCCGACCTCTCCCCGGCCCTCACCACGCGGCGCGGGCGGCGGGCCCTCGTCGTCACCCTCCGCAGGCGCCGACGACATCAGCGCCGGGCCCCGCCCATGGGGGCACGGCCCATCGAGCTCGGTCGCCGCCGGCAGTTCAGCATCTCCCGCCGGCCACAATAGCCACCGGCGTGACCGTCTCAGCGGTAGGCGTCGAGCCCGAGGTGTACGGCCAGTCCCAGGCCGGCGCAGGCGATCAGGGCACGCAGCGGGGCGGCCGGGACGCGGCGTACGACGAACGGGCCGAGGCGCCCCCCGGCCAGGAACCCTAAGCCGAGCGGTACGGCGGCCGACCAGCGCACCGGGCCCCAGACGATAAACGCCACCGCGGCCACGGCGTTGGCCGAGCCGAGCAGGAGGTTCCGCAAAGCCGCCGCCCGCGGCAGGGGCTCGACCGTGCTCACCAAGAGCAGGGCCAGCAGGAGGACACCGGCGGCGGCGCCGAAGTAGCCGCCGTATATGGCCACGGAGAACACGCCCACGCTCAGCAGCAGCCGGGACCGGCGGGGCTGCCGGGGAGCCGGCCTCGCCAGGCGCCGCGGTACCACGACGGCCAGCGAGGCTGCCCCGATGAGCCAGGGCACCAGCCGGGCGAAGGTGGTCGACGGCGTGAGCAGGAGGAGCAAACCGCCGGCCATGCCCCCGGCGATAGCAAAGGGGACCAGGCGGCGCATGGCGCCCACCTGACCGCGGAGCTCGGGGCGGAACCCCCACACCGACCCCATGCCACTGAACACCAGGGAGACGGTGTTGGTGACGTTGGCGCTCACCGGCGACAACCCCGCGGCCAGCAGCGCCGGGTAGCTGACGAGGGACGCCAGCCCGGCCACGCTGCCGCTCAACCCGCCGCCGAACCCGGCCAGCAGCAGCCAAAATGGGTCAAGGAGTGGCAATGTCTGTCCGGCCTTGCCCCCCGATCCTAAGCGCGGCGGGCACCGGGCCCCGGTTACTGCCCCCGGGCCCTAGGCTCGCCCCTGCAAGCGCCCCAGTCCCCTCCTGCCACAAGGAGCACGACGTGCAAGGAACGGGCCCTAACCGCTTCGCCCGCCAGCTCTTCGATGGGCTCCCCGCCCGTTACGACCACCTGGCTGAGGTGCTGTCCTTCGGCCAGAACGGACGGTGGCGGCGGGCGATGGTCGATGCCGTGGCCGTGGCCGTGGCCGTCCCCCCGGTGCCGGCGTCCCCGGTGGCGGCGTCCCCGGTGCCGGCGTCCCCAGTGCCGGCGTGCCGGGTGCTCGACGTCGCTACCGGGCCGGGCGGGGTCGCCCTGCAACTGGCCGCTCGTACCGGGGCGCAAGTGACCGGGGTCGACATCACCCCGCAGATGCTGAAGGCCGCCCAGGCCAACC
This sequence comes from Acidimicrobiales bacterium, assembly GCA_052325485.1. Classification (GTDB taxonomy): domain Bacteria; phylum Actinomycetota; class Acidimicrobiia; order Acidimicrobiales; family Palsa-688; genus Fen-671. Next base: position 52,147 of record JBKQUU010000103.1, read on the forward strand.
TGGCCCGCAGCCCAGCGGGCCGGCGGGTCGACCTGGTCCTGGGGCGGGCCGAGGACCTGCCCTTCGCCGATGCCACCTTCGACGCTCTCACCTTCACCTACCTGCTCCGTTACGTAGCCGACCCGGCCGCCACCCTGCGCGAGCTGGTGCGGGTCGTAAAGCCCGGAGGGGCCATCGCCAGCCTCGAGTTCCACCCGCCCGGCGACTTGCCCTGGCGCCCCCTGTGGGCCTTGTACACGCGCCTGGTCCTGCCCGCCGCCGGTTGGGCGCTGGGGGGGCGGGAGTGGTTCGAGGTGGGCCACTTCCTGGGCCCATCGATTTCACGGCACTACCGGGACTACCCGGTGGCCTGGCACCTCGACGCGTGGCGCGCCGCCGGCGCCGAGGCCGTCACCGCCCAGCTCATGAGCCTGGGCGGGGGCCTGGTGATGTGGGGCCGGAAAGCCCCGGCCTCGGTGCCGGCCGGCCGCCCCGGCGCGGCCCCGCCCGGGCCGCCGGCAAAAGACACGGCCCGTGCCTGACGCCACCGGCAGCGTGCCCGAACGTCGCTCGGCCCCCGCCAGGCCGGCCTGGTACGCGGTGCCCCCGGGCCGGGGGCGGGACTGGCTCACCGTGCTCCACCCGCCGTACACCGCCTGGCACCTGAGCTACGTGCTGATCGGGGCGAGCATGGCACCCCGCTTCCACCTCGAGCGGCTGGCTGCCACCTTGATCGCCTTCGGCCTGGCTGTAGGCATCGGCGCCCACGGCCTGGACGAGCTGCGGGGACGGCCCCTGGGCACCGAGATCCCCTCCGCCGTGCTCGCCACCGTGTCCGCCGCCGCCATCGCCGGCGCCGTGGTGCTGGGCGCCCTGGGCATCGAACAGGTGGGCTGGGGGCTGGCCGTCTTCATCGTGGTGGGGGTCGCACTGGTGGTGACCTACAACCTCGAGGTGTGGGGCGGGCGGCTGCACAACGGGACCATGTTCGCCCTGGGATGGGGGTCGTTCCCCCTACTCACGGCGTACTACGCACAAGCCGCCAGCATCCGTCCGGCCGCCCTGGTGGCCGCCGCGTTCACCTTCGGCCTGTCGCGCGCGCAACGCGAGCTGAGCACGGAGGCCCGGGAGGTCCGCCGCCGGGTGGTCGCCGTCGAGGGCGAGCGCACGTACTCCGACGGTAGCCGCCGGCCCATCTCGCACGCATCGCTCCTGCGGCCCATTGAGCGGGCCCTGGTCGCTCTTTCGTGGTCCACGTGCCTGCTCGGCGTCAGCCTGGTGCTGGCCCGCACCGGCCACTAAGGCTGGCCTGGCCCCTCAGTACCGACCACGAGGGCCGCCCTGCACCGCTCACCAGGACTGGACTGGCGCCAACCACGCCCGGGTGGTCGCTGGTGCGCCGTCCCTGCCAGACTGTCCCCGTGGCCGAGTGGGTACGAGTGCAAGCTCCGGTGCGTGTCCTGGACGCGGGAGGGTGGACAGACACCTGGTTTGCCCGCACGGGGAAGGTCTGCCACGTGGCCGCCGGCCCCGGCGCCGAGGTGTTCGCCCGCCGGTGCGTTCCCGGCCGGTCGCGGACCCGGGCCGGCGCCACCACGGTCCAACTGCGCGTCCCGGACTTCGCCGAAGAGTACTGGTTCAGCACCGACGCCCCCCCGGGCCGCCACCCCCTGCTCGAGGCGACGCTGTGCCACTGGGCGCCGAAGGACAGCCACCTGGAGGTGAGGCTGGGCTCGGACGTCCCTCCGGGCTCGAGCCTGGGGACCTCGGCGACAGTGGTCGTGGCCCTGCTCACCGCCTTGCACGCCCTTTCGGGCCACGACGACAGCCAGACGGCCCTGGCCCGCGCCGCCCACGAGATCGAGACAGTGGACCTGTGCCTGCAGAGCGGTGTCCAGGACCAGGCGGCGGCGGCGTTCGGCGGGGTCAACGTCGTCGATATCGCCCCGTACCCGACGTTCACCGTCCGTCAACTTGTCATTTCTCCCGAGACGTGGGCCGCCCTCGGGCGCCGCGTTGTCACGGTCTACCTGGGGGCCCGCCATGTCTCCAGCGCCATGCACGAAACCGTCATCAAGCGCCTGGCCGGCGACGACCAGTACGCCGAGAGGCTCCTGGCCCCG
>JBKQUU010000104.1:0-6991 GCA_052325485.1 Acidimicrobiales bacterium
CGTATGTGAGCCCGACCGGCCGCGTCGACGTCGGGACCCAAACCTCTTATGTCCTCGCCCTGCACATGGGGCTTGTTCCCGACGACCTGCGGGCTAATGCGGCGCGCTACCTGGTCGAGGCCATCGCCCAAGAAGACTGGCACCTGAGCACGGGCTTTGTTGGGGTCGGCTACCTGCTGCCAGTGCTCAGCTCTAATGGCTACTCGGAGGTTGCTTACAGGCTCATCGAGCAACGGGGCTTCCCGTCATGGCAGTACACCATCGACCGCGGTGCTACGACGATCTGGGAGCGCTGGGACGGCTACACCGACGAGCATGGGTTCCAGTCACCACGTATGAACTCGTTCAACCACTATTCGCTCGGTTCGGTGGGCGAATGGCTCTACCGCTTCGTCCTGGGCATTGAGCTCGCTCCGGGTGCCTCTGGCTTTGAGCGCCTGGTGATGAGGCCGCACCCAGGCGAGCCCGTCACTCATGCCCGAGGTTCGTTCCGCTCAGTGCGCGGAGAAATAACGTCAGCCTGGGAACGAAAGGACGGTCGGTTCATCTTCAACATCGAAGTCCCACCGAACGTCTCAGCCAGTGTGCGCGTGCCGTCAACTGAGCCTCTCGGAGTTGTCGACGCCGGCGGGTCAGGACCTCAGGACGTGGCAGATTACCCCGGCGCCATCGGCCAGAAGGAGGCTGTGTTCGAAGTTGGGTCGGGGCACCATTCGTTCACGGGGCCGGGCTTGCTGCCCACCACGTGACGAGACGGCTCGGGGACCGGTCCGTGACGACGTCGGTGCGCTCGCCCTGCACTTGACGGACGAAGATATGGCGTGGCTAAACGGGGAAGGTACGGCGACCCCGAGGGGCAAGAAGGCGTCCCCAGGTAGAGCCCACCCCGAACACGCCAGGACTTCACAGAAGTGAGAGGAAAGGCTCCCCTACTGGGCGGCAAATTGGTCGAGTGCGGCCACCTGTCGCGCCGTCATCGCTTGGCTGCCACTGTGGCCGGACCGTTCGATCACCACCAACTCGGCGTCCGGCCAGGCTCGGGCCAGCTCCCAAGCGGTGTCGGAACCACCCATGTCCATGCGACCGTGGACCAACACCCCCGGGATCCCCCTAAGGCGGTGGGCGTTGACCAGGAGCTCACCCTCTTGCAGCCATGCACCGTGCGAGAAGTAGTAGGAGCACAGGCGGGCCCGGGCCAAGAGCAGCTCTGGGGGACGGGCACTGTACACGCCCGGGTTGCCGTCGGGGTCCAACGAAATGGTGGCGTCCTCCCAGGCCGACCAGTCCTGTGCCGCCCGAAGCCGCACACCAGGGTCGGGGCCAGCCATAAGCCGCCCATAAGCGGCGATGAGGTCCTCTGTCGCAGGGCCGGGACGAGCACTCCCCGCCCCAGCCCGGAAACGCTCCCACTCCTCGGGGAAGAACCGGTACAAACCACCGTACAACCAGTCGATTTCGGACCGCCGCGTCGTCGTCACCCCGCTGATGACGATCTCCGAGACCCGCTCGGGGTACCTCTGGGCGTAGGCGAGCAGCAACGTCGATCCCCACGAGGCGCCCCACAGCAGCCATCGCTCGATGCTTAGATGGGCTCGCAGGCGCTCCATGTCGGCGACTAGGTGAGCGGTAGTGTTGCACCCGAGGTCAACCCCGGGGTCGTCAGCAAGCGGCCTGCTGCGCCCGCACATACGCTGGTCGAACAATACGACCCGGTAGCGAGCGGGGTCGAAGCAGCGGCGGTGGCCCGGGGTGCACCCGGACCCGGGGCCTCCGTGGACGACCAGCGCCGGCTTCCCCGCCGGGTTGCCGCAGGTCTCCCAGTACACGAGGTTCGTATCCCCCACATCGAGCATCCCCGACTCGTACGGCTCGATCGGGGGGTAACGCTCTTTCACGGCAGGCGTCAGCCCTTCACCCCGGAGAAAACTGAGGCGGCGAAGCCCTCGACGTCGTTGCTGCCAAGCAGGATCACCGAGGCCAGGCCGAGCCGCTCGGCGCGCTCCTCCAACAAGTCGACCATCCGTCCAGGTGGCCCGACAAGGGCGAACGGGCACTGACCGAGGGGCACCGGCTCCAGCCCGTACTGTTGGCACAGGCGCGCTCGTTCTCCTCGATCTCTCCAGACGGGCAGCTGACCACGTGGGCCAGCATCACGCTGGTGGTCGGGACCGGCCGTCCGGCCTCCGAGGCTGCCGCCACCAGGACGCTGACGCTCTCCTCCAAACCGGCCACCGGGGCGGCGAGACGCTTGCGGTTGTCCTCGACGACGGTCACGGCACCACCGACGGCGCTGCTAGTTCCGGCATACCGGCGACCTGTGCCCCGACAACCCCCCAGAGCTCCATAGCGTCGACCTTACAGCGCCGACGACGCACCGGCGCGAGCCCAAGAGCACCATGGGGTGCCCCTTCCCGCCCGGCGATTGGTCCAGTCCAGTAACCTTTACTACGGGAGCCCCGGCTGCGTGGCTAACCCCCCATGGCCTTCCGGCGCCAGGGCTCCCAACCCCTCGCTCACCGTAGCGTCCGCCGATGGCAGTTACCCGTCACCCCGGAAGCAGTTCTACTTTCCTGCTGTACGCGGCCGCTCCAGAAAGGTGTACGGTGAGGGGGACACCACCGAAGCCCCGAAGTGTTGGGCCAGCATGCGCTGGCCGGGGGCGGTACTCCAGACCTTGGTAACGCGACGTTCGCAGTGCCTGAGGTAGGAGAATTCTGTGGTCCCCACCGGGTCATGTTGCTTAACTGTCCCTAACGCGCCCGCCCCGTACCGAGGGGGCCCGGAGGCAGGTCCGATCGTCGCCTGGCCCTGGGGGGAGGCGCCGTCCGGGCCAGCGAGCGAGCACGTCCCCGCCCACGTCGGCCGGACCTTCGAGGTGAGGGCTTGTGCTCGTCGATAAAGCTGAGGCGGAGCCCATCGTCGTCTGGCTTCGCGGGGAACCTGACGTGCCAACGGACGGCGCACATGGGTAGTGCGGCTACCAAAGCAGCCATGACCGCCGGACCCGACGTGCTCCGCCTGTACTTGGACCAGCTAGGGAAGTTCCCGCTGCTCACCAGGACCGACGAGGTGCGCCTCGGCCAAGCGGTCCAAGCTGCGCATGCGGCCAGGGAGGAGCTGGGCGACAGCGGCCACGGACTAGCACCCGGCCACCACCGTGAGCTGCGCCTGGCGGTCGTGGCCGGAGACCAAGCCATGAGCCAGTTCGTCAACTCCAACCTCCGCTTGGTCGTTTCGATCGCCCGCAAGTACCAATGGTCGGCACTGCCGCTGTTGGACCTGATCCAGGAGGGCAACCTCGGCCTCATGCGAGCCGTAGAGAAGTTCGACTGGCGCAAAGGGTTCAAGTTCTCGACCTATGCCACCTGGTGGATCCGGCAATGGATCGGCCGGGCCATCGACAACACGGCCCACACGGTCCGCATCCCAGCCCACGTCGGCGACGAGATCCGCCGCGTCCAGCGAGTGAAAGCACAGCTCGAAGCCGACCGTGGCCGGCCTCCGACCACTTCCGAGCTGGCTGAGGCGTTGGAGATGGACGAAGGTGCGCTGGCCAAGCTTCTCGGCTATAACGCCGACGCCGTCAGCCTTGACGTTGCTATCGGCGAGGACGGAGCCACGACCTTGGGCGACCTCATCGTCAACCGTTCGGCTGTTTCACCGTTCGAACTGACCGCCCAGGCCATGCTCGGCGGCCACATCGACGAGATCCTCGAGCGCCTCTGCAGAGCCGAGCGCCGAGTGCTCTTGCTGCGCTACGGGTTCGATAGGGGCGAGCCACGTACTCAGGCTGAGGTTGGCGACCTGCTCCACCTCCCCGCCGACCAGGTCCGGCGCACCGAGCGCGACGCCTTGGCCAATTTGCGCCTCGCTATGGCCGGTAGCGACGCCCGCGACCTTCTCGCTAGCTGATCAGGGCCTCCGCTGAGGAGCTATCGAGGGAAAGGAGCCTTGTGCGCGGTTCAACAGAGCCGGGTGGGAGCGAAGTAACGAAGGAACGAAGTGGTGGTATCGTCAGGGGGTCAGCGTTGCTCCGGACCCCGGTGGCGCATGCGGTCCAAGCGTGCCTACGAGGGTGGTGTTGATGCAATGCTTATTTGGGTCATCGTGGCCGGTATACCTCTGACGCTGCTCAGCAGTGTCTTTTTCGCTCCCAAAGGTGGGGGCAGTCGGCACTATGGTACGTCCGACGTCTGGTCGGAGACCGAGGTCGACTTCAAAGCCCGGCATGACTTTATCCCCAAGTTGGAGGGAGCTCTAAGGGGCTACGTCCTCCATCCCCGGGAAGTTCTTCAGGCGGTTACTGGGGCGCGAGCAGGAACCCTCAGTGCCAGCGCTACCGGCGGCCCGAACACTGGCGAACAGAGCCGAGCGGAAACATGAAGCTGGTGGCATCCTCCTTAAAAGAAGCAGACGTCCCCGGCAAAGAGGCCCAACAGGCCGGGACAGAGCGCACATGACCGGCGTGATCGTCGGGGTCATCGCCGTGGCGGTGGTGGGGCTGATCGTGGTCGCTTCCGCATTGCACATCGTCCAGCAGTACGAAAAGGGCGTCGTGTTCCGCTTCGGCCGCGTCACTGGCGAAAAGGGGCCGGGACTTGTCGCCATCGTGCCCTTCGTCAATGTGTTGCGAAAGGTGTCGTTCCGGATCGTCACGATGCCGATCCAGTCCCAGGGCATCATCACCCGCGACAACGTAAGCGTCGATGTGTCGGCCGTGTCCTATTACCGCGTCGTGGACGCGACCAAGTCCGTCATCGCCATCGAGAATATCGAGGCCGCGATCAACCAGATCGCCCAGACAACGCTGCGCAAAGTCGTGGGCCAGCACACCCTGGACGAGATGCTGGCGGAAACCGACCGCATCAATGTCGACATCAAGGAGATCCTGGACATCCAGACCGCAGATTGGGGCGTGCTTGTGACCCTGGTCGAACTGAAGGACATCCAGTTACCGGACACGATGAAGCGGGCGATGGCCCGCCAGGCAGAAGCAGAGCGAGAGAAGCGGGCCAAGATAATCGCCGCAGAAGGCGAGTCCCTGGCCGCCGCCGCTCTCGGGGAGGCCTCGGACATAATGATGGTGCACCCGCTGGCGCTCCAGCTCCGCAACCTGCAGACCCTGATCGAGATCGGCGTCGACAAGAACACGACAGTGGTGTTCCCCGGCCCGCTCATGAGCACGATCCAAGAGATCGGCGCCTTCCTGTCCCGGGAGACGGGCGCTGTTGCCAAGCTGCCTCTAGCTTCGGCCAACGGCCGGGCGAAGGCGGCAGATGTACCCCCCGAGCCGAGAGACACCTGACCGCGCACCCGGGACGGGACGCGACTATCCGGCCCGCCCCCCCCCGGTGCGCGTGGACCTGGCCGATCGTAAGCCGGCAATGTGGCGCCGGTACCTTCGGGCGCTCGGACCGGGCCTGATCGCCGGGGCCTCCGACGACGACCCGTCGGGGATCGCCACCTATGCCCAGTCCGGAGCTCGCTTCGGCTTCGGGATGCTATGGGTGGCGCTCATCACTTTCCCGCTCATGTACGGTGTGCAGGAAATATGCGACCGCACCGCCCTCGCCACCGGGAAGGGCTTGGGCGAGCTCATCTACATGCGCTTCGGACGGGCCTGGCGCCTGGGCATAGGCATCCTCATCGCTGTGCTCATCTTGGCCAACGCCCTCAACGTTGCCGCTGACCTGGTGGCCGTCGGAGCGGGGATGCACCTACTGCACGCCGGCGCGGCTGCCCTGTGGGCGTTGCTGGCGGGGGCCGCGATCACCGTCCTGCTCGTCAGCGGGTCTTTTCCCGTCATCGCCCGGATCTTCAAGATCCTCTGTGCCGCGCTGCTGGCCTACGTGGCCGTCCTGTTCTTCATCACGGTCCCTTGGGGCAAGGTAGCGCTCTATACGCTCCTGCCTCACCTGGAACTGTCCAAGGCTTACCTGGCGTTGCTGGTGGCGGTGCTCGGTACCACCATCTCGCCCTATCTGTTCTTCTGGCAGACCATTCACCGGGTCGAAGACATGCGAGAAGAGCCCACGGGCGGGGACCGTGCCGTCCCCTTGAGGCGGCGGACTCGGAAAGCGGCCAGTGCCAAGCTCGCCACCAGCCGATTTGACGTCTTCACGGGCATGGCATTTTCCAACGTGATCATGTTCTGCATAATCGTGGCGACCGCCGCCACGTTGGGCAGTAATGGTCACCACGTAGTCATCTTCTCGGCCGCTCAAGCCGCTTCGGCGCTGCGCCCCTTCGCTGGTCATTTTGCTTCGACCATCTTCGCCCTAGGCTTTATCGGGGCAGGGCTGCTGGCCGTCCCCGTCCTGGCCGGCGCCGGGTCGGCAGGTATGGCGGGCCTGATGGGCAAGTCGACCGGCTTCTCCAAGTCGTTCACCCACGCCCCGGTCTTCTATGGTCTTGTCGGCGTCGGGACCATCGGGGGCATGGCCCTCAGCCTGCTGTCAGTCAACCCGATAACTTTGTTGGTGTTCGTGGCCGTAGTCAACGGAGTGGTCGCCGCCCCCTTCCTTATCGTTGTCATGCTGGTCTCATCGGACAAGCGGATCATGGGTGAGGACGTAAACGGGCCCGCCCTGCGGGTCATCGGCTGGACGACCACCGCTTTGATGGCAGCTGGGGCCATTGCCTTTTTCGCCACCGGCGGCCTCTAGAGGCGCGGCCTTCGAGCCAAAGTGGGTACGGGCAGGCGCCCCCCCGGTCCCGTGGTCGTCACCAACGACAGCGTGCCCGAGGGCGAAGTCGAGGTGCGCCGAGGCGAGCACGTATTGGCCACCGACGGCGCCATCGGGCGGGTGCGGGGACTGGTCGTGCACCACGGCGACCACTGCGTCACCCACGTCCTGCTCGACGAAGGCCATCTCTGGGGCCAAAAGCGGGTGGCCATCCCGATCGGTGCTGTCAACGACGTCGAAGACGGCGTGCGGCTCAACCTGACCAAGGACGAGGTGCGCGACCTGCCGGCGGTGGAGGTGGACGA
>JBKQUU010000105.1:0-14648 GCA_052325485.1 Acidimicrobiales bacterium
CCCGGGGCTGGGCCCGGGACGTGAAGGAGGTCCGCCCCTCCGTGCTCGTGGCCAATATCCCGCCCCGGCCCCTGCTGATCGTGCACGGGGCCGGCGACGACGTGGTGCCCCTCACCGACGCCCGGGAACTGGCCGACGCCGCCGACGCCTCCGCCGAACTGCGCGTCCTGGCCGGTGCCGGCCACGGCCTGGTGCACGACCCCCGAGCCATAGCGCTGCTGCTGGGCTGGTTCGACCGCCATCTCGGCTCTGCCCCCTGAACGAGCCGCCTTCCCCTTAGGTAGGAGCTAGGCAGTTATGCCGATGGGGCTGTGCCGATGGGGCTGTGCCGATGGGGCTGTGCCGATGGGGCTGTGCCGATGGGGCTGTGCCGATGGGGCTGTGCCGATGGGGCTGTGCCGATGGGGCTGTGCCGGTGCGACGACGAGCGTCAGCGGGTGGCGCCGGCTTTGGCGGCTGCCTTCATCTCGGCCTTGTGCGCCCGGACCGCCAGCAGGGACTCTGGCCCCGTGATGTCGGCCACCGAGAAATGGGTGCCGGGGTCGCCAAAAGGTTTGCTAACGTCCTCCCAGCCGGGCGGCCGCACCCCCATTTGCTTGCCCAGGAAGGCGACAAAGATCTTCGCCTTTTGGTCACCGAAGCCCGGCAGCGCCCGCACCCGGCGCAGCAGGTCCTGAGCGGACGAGGCCGTCTCCCAGATCCGGGCCGGCCGGCCGTCGTAGTCCCGCACGACCAGGCGGCACAGCTGCTGGACGCGCTCCGCGTTCGAGACCGGGAAGCGGTGGAGGGCCGGCGGCTTGGAGAACACGGCCGCCAGGGCCTCCGGCCCCATCTCGGCGATGGCGGCCGCGTCCAGCTGGCCGCCGAGCCGGTCACGCAGGTCCCGGGGAGAACTGAAGGCTTTCTCCAGTGGGATCTGTTGGTCCAGGACAAAGCCCACCAGGAGGGCTAAAGGGTCCTTCGAGATGAGCTTGTCAGCCTCGGCATCGCCTGAGAGATGGAGCACGGCGCAAATCGTAGCGCCTGTCCGCGCCCTCGGGCCCGGGCTCAGGCTTGCGCCGGGCTGGGGTGCTCGGGGTCGATCCCGTAGCGGCGGATGGCGTCGTCCACTTCTTCGGCTTTGCCGTCACCGACCTGGCGCAGGCCGTCCATCACCGCCACCACGACGTGGGCGGCGTCGGTCTCGAAGTAGCGGCGCAGGGCCGGGCGGGTGTCGCTGCGGCCGAAGCCGTCGGTGCCCAGGGTGATGAACGGTCCCGGGGCCCAGCGGGCCACCTGGTCGGGCACCGCTTTCATGTAATCGGTGACTGCCACTATCGGCCCCTCGGCGTTGGCCAGGGTTTCGCTCACGAACGGCGTGCGCGGGGGCTGGGACGGGTGGAGGCGGTTGTACCGGTCGACCTCCAGGGCCTCCTCGCGCAGGGCCTTGTAGCTGGTGGCGCTCCACAGCTCGGCCCCCACGTCGTGGTGCTCGGCCAGCAGCTGCTGGGCTTGGAGGGCGGCCTGGCTGGCCGAGCCGGAGAACACGATGGTGGCCCGGCGGCTCGGTCCCGCCGGCGCCGGGGCGAAGCGGTAGAGGCCGCGCAGGATGCCCTCTTCCACCCCCTCGGGCTTGGGCGGCATCAGGTAGTTCTCGTTGTAGAGGGTTATGTAATAGAAAATGTCCTCGCCGCCGCTCTGCCCGTACATGCGCCGGATGCCGTCACGCACGATGGCGGAGGTCTCGTAGGCGAAGGCCGGGTCGTAGGCCTGCACGTTGGGCACGGCTGAGAACAGGAGGTGGGACTGGCCGTCGTCGTGCTGGAGCCCCTCGCCGAGCAGGGTCGTGCGCCCGGCGGTGGCGCCCATCAAGAAGCCCCGGGCCCGCATGTCCGCCGCCGCCCAGATCATGTCCCCCACGCGCTGGAACCCGAACATGGAATAGAAGGTGTAAAACGGCACCATGGGCTGGCCGAAGGTGGCATAAGAGGTCCCCGCGGCGGTGAAATCGGCCAGGCCGCCGGCCTCGGCTATGCCTTCTTCCAGGATTTGGCCGTCTTTGGCCTCCGAATAACTGAGCATGAGCTTGGAGTCGACGGGCTCGTAAGTCTGCCCCCGGGGCGAATAAATCTTGAAATCCTTGAAAAGGGCGTCCATCCCGAAAGTGCGGGCCTCGTCGGGGATTATCGGCACCACGAACCTTCCTATGGCCTTGTCCCGCAGCAGGTGGCGCAGCAGGACGGCGAAGGCCATGGTGGTCGAGACCTCACGGCCGGCCGAACCCTGGTCGAACTCGGCGAAAATGGCGGCGGCCGGGGCCGGGAGGGCCTTGTAGTGGACCACGCGCTGAGGCAGGGGCCCGCCCAGCTCCCGCCGCCGCTGCACCATGTACTGGTACTCGGGGCTGTCCTTCGCCGGCCGGAAGAACGGCGGCTCGCCGGAGTCGAGCTCGGCGTCGGAGATATGAGCCTGGAGGTGGATGCGGTCCCGCAGCCGTTTCAGCTCGGCCACGTTCATCTTCTTTATCTGGTGGGTGGCGTTGCGGGACTCGATGGTCGGCCCCAGGGTGTGGCCCTTGATGGTCTTGGCCAGGATGGCCGTGGGCTGGCCGGTCGTCTCGGTGGCGGCCTTGTAGGCGGCGTACAGCTTGCGGTCGTCGTGGCCGCCCCGGGGCAACTTGCGCAGCTCCTCGTCGCTCAGGTGCTCGACGAGCTTGCGCAAACGGGGGTCGGGCCCGAAGAAATGCTCCCGGATGTAGGCCCCGTCTTCGGTGGCCAGCTTCTGGAACTCGCCGTCGACGGTGGTGTTCATCTTGTTCAGGAGCACGCCGTCCACGTCCCGGGCCAACAGTTCGTCCCACTTGGTGCCCCAGATGACCTTTATGACGTTCCAGCCCGCCCCCCGGAAGACCGCCTCGAGCTCCTGGATGATCTTGCCGTTGCCCCGCACGGGGCCGTCCAGGCGCTGCAGGTTGGCGTTGACCACGAAGGTGAGGTTGTCGAGCTGTTCGCGCCCGGCCAGCGACAGGGCGCCCAGGGTCTCGGGCTCGTCGCACTCCCCGTCGCCCACGAAGCACCACACCCTCGAGCCGCTGGTGTCGACGATGCCCCGGTTGTACAGGTACCGGTTGAAGTGGGCCTGGTAGATGGCGTTGAGCGGGCCGATGCCCATGGAGACGGTGGGGAACTCCCAGAAGTCGGGCATGAGCCGCGGATGGGGGTAGGACGTCAGGCCCCCGCAGCCCTGGGCGGCCCCGACCAGTTCCCGGCGGAAGTGGACGAGCTGGCCCTCGTCGAGGCGGCCTTCGACAAACGCCCGGGCGTAGATCCCGGGAGCAGCGTGGCCCTGGAAGAAGACCTGGTCGCCCACGCCTGCGCCAGCCTTGCCCCGGAAGAAGTGGTTGAAGCCGACTTCGTACAGCGCGGCCGAGGAGGCGAAGGTGGCCAGGTGGCCGCCGATGCCTTCGGCGATGTGGTTGGCCCGCACCACCATCACCGCCGCGTTCCAGCGGATGTACCGGCGGATCAACTTCTCCATCTGCGGGTCACCGGGGAACCACGGCTCCCGGCTGGCCGGGATGCTGTTGACGTACGGGCTGGAGATGGTGGCCGGGAACCCGACCTGGGTCTCGTGCGCCCGCTCCAGGAGCTTCATCAACAAGAAGCTGGCCCGGTCCTTGCCCTGCACCTCGAGCACGTCGTCGAAGGACCCGACCCACTCCTCGGTCTCGGTGGGGTCGATGTCGGGCAGCTGATGGGAGATACCGTCGAAAATCACGCTTCCCATCGTCGCGCCTAACATGGCCTCTTAGGTAGTAGGACGGCGAAGCAATGTGTGACATTTGTCTCAGCCGTCCCGGCCGCCCTGGTCCCGGTCGCCCTGGTCCCGGTCGCCCTGGTCCCGGGGCCGGGGGCCCGCCGGCGCCCGGCGGGCTCGGCGGGCAGGCATGCTAGGGGCTATGGCAGACCGGGGAACGAGCGAGACGGCGCCGGGTAAAAGCGGCCCCGAGAGGCGCACCACCGTGTACACGGACGGGGCTTGCCTGGGCAACCCCGGCCCGGGGGGCTGGGCGTGGGCGGTGCCGGGAGGGCGTTGGCGCAGCGGGGCGGCGGCCCGCACCACCAACCAGCGCATGGAGATCTCGGCCGCCCTGGACGCCGCCCGGGCCCTGGAAGGCCCGCTCGAGGTGGTGAGCGACAGCACCTACGTGGTCAACTGCTTCCGGGACGGGTGGTGGCAAGGCTGGCTGGCCCGGGGCTGGGTGGGGGCGTCCAAGCAGAAGGTGGCCAACCGGGATCTGTGGGAGCCGCTGGTCGAGCTGTACCGGAGCTCACCGGGGCGCTTGCACTTCCGCTGGGTGAAGGGCCACGGCGCTGACCCTTTCAACGACCTGGTGGACCGCCTGGCCGTGGCCGCGGCCACCGCCCAGCGGGGGGGCGAAGGCCTCCGGCCGCCGCCGGCGGCCTCGGTGGGGCCGGCCGACGTGCCGAGCGCCCGGCCCGTGCCGGCCCGGGCGGGGAGTGCCGGCGGGCGCCCGGCCCGGGAGGCGGGCACGGCCCTGCGGGCGGCCGGTGACGGTGCCGGCGGGCGCCCGGCCCGGGAGGCGGGCATAGCCCTGCGCTCGGCGGGCGACGACGACGTCGAGGCGGTGCTACGCCTGTGGCAGGACGCCGGGGCCCGGCCCGGGCTCACCGACGACGCCGCCAGCGTGCGCCTGCTGATGGCCCGCGACCCCATGGCCCTGATCGTGGCCGAGGCGGGGCCGGGGGGGGAGCTGGTCGGCACCCTGGTGGCCGGTTTTGACGGGTGGCGGGCCCAGCTGCACCGCCTGGTCGTGCACCCCCAATGGCGGCGCCGGGGGCTGGGCCTGGCCCTGGTGGAGGAGGCCGAGCGCCGCCTCGTGGCCCAGGGGGCCAGGCGGGCGGCGGCCACCGTGGTGCTCGAAGACGCCCACGCCCTGAGCTTTTGGCAGGCCGCCGGCTACACGGCGCAGCTCGGGACGAGGCGCCACGTGAAAAACCTCGCCGGCCCGGGAGCCTGAGCTCAAGAGGCGGGCACGGCGGTGCCCCGGAAGGGGCCGTGGTGCTGGGCCAGGGCGGCGCCATCGGGCACGTACTGCTGGGCCAGCACCCGCCAGGACCCCGACGAGTACCCGATCAGGGTTTGGTCGTAGGCCCCTTCGACGGGACGCTGCTCGGTCCATCCGGGCACATAGACGACCAGCTCGCCGGGCTCGGGAGCGACTACGAAACCCTCGCCTAGGAAGCGGTAGAGGCTGACCGTCCCCGCCCCGTCGACGACGTCGAGCTCGTTGCCGAAGCCGCCGCTGTCCGAGGGGGTGACGAACACGAGGTCGGGCCGGCGGCCGCCCTGCACGTTGCCCGTCCAGAGCTGCGTGGGGGCGCCGACGCTGTTGAACACCCGGCGCAGGGCCAAGGCCCACGAGCGCCCCCGGCGCCGCCAGACGAGGTCGCGCTCCTGCACCTCCTGCACCTTGAGCGCCCCCGGCCCGGCCCGGGTGGCGCCTTCCAGGGCGGCCGTCTCCTGCTCCACCACCCCGGCCACGGTGCCCTGAGGCCCGGTGGCCACGGCGCATTTGCCGCTGAAGCCGGGGTCGATGAGGAGGTGGCAGTCGGCTTTGTAGGCCTTGTCGGTCGGGCTCAGGGGCGGGTACAGGCTGGCCCCCCGCCCGGACAGGACAAGGCCGAGGACCGAGGGGTCCGAGCCGAGGCCGGCGCCGGCACTGGTGGTCGGGGTGCTGGGCCCCAGCGGCCCCCGGCTGGGCGTGCGGGGGCTGCCGGCCGCCGCCGCGGGAGGTGCTGGCGCCGAGCCGCAGCCGAGCGCGGGCCAGGCCAACCCGGCCACGGCGCCCACCGCCAGGACCACGGTGCCTCGGTGGGGGCGCATCACTAAATGGTTACCGAAAAGCGGGCGCCCGGGTTCCCCGGACCTTTATGACGGCGGCCTCAACGCCGCTGTAACGTCAGGCTCGGGGAGGTCACATGTCGGCTACGGCCCAGCACGGCGAGGGGGACAACGAGGCGGGGGGACGGTCCTACACGGCCCCGGAGTGGCGGTTGCGGGCGCTTTCGCCCCTGGACGGCCGCTACGGGCCGCAGATGGAGCCTTACGCCGCCGCCTTCTGCGAGGAGGCCCTCATCCGGGAGCGCTTCGCCGTAGAGGTGGCCTGGCTCCTGCACCTCTCGGACCGCCCGGGCCTGGCCGAGCTCGGCCCGGTACCGGGGGCCGAACGTTGGGTGCTGGAGGGCTGGGCCCGGACCTTCGGTGCCGCCGACGCCGCCGCCGTGAAGGAGATAGAGGCGCGGACCAACCACGACGTCAAGGCCGTGGAGTACTACTTGAAACGCCGCCTCACCGCCGAGCTGGGCTGGCCGGCGGCCCGGGCGGAGTTCGCCCATTTCGGGGCCACCTCGGAAGACGTCAACAACCTGGCCTACGCCCGCATGGTCCAAGCGGCGTTGGCCCAGGTGTGGCTCCCGGCGGCCGAGTCCCTGGTCGACGAGGTGCGGGACATGGCCCGGGCGCACGCCGGCCTGGCCATGCTGGCCCACACCCACGGGCAACCCGCCACGCCCACCACGCTCGGCAAAGAGCTGGCCGTGTTCGTGGCCCGTTGGGAACGGCAGTTGCGCTCGGTGCGGGCCGTGCCCGTCCCGGGGAAGTGGGGCGGCGCCACCGGCACCCTGGCCGCTTACGTCGTCGCCTACCCCGAGGTCGACTGGTTGGCGGTGACCCGCCAGTTCGTCGAGGGCCTGGGCTTCCAATGGGCGCCGCTCACGACCCAGGTCGAGCCGCACGACTGGATGGCCGAGCTGTTCGGGGCGCTGAGCCGGTTCGGCACCGTCCTCACCGATTTCTGCCGGGACATGTGGTCCTACGTGAGCCTGGGGTACCTGCGCCAAAAGCCCGTCGAAGGAGAAGTCGGCAGTTCGACCATGCCCCACAAAGTGAACCCGATCGATTTCGAGAACGCCGAAGCCAACGCCGGGCTGGCCGGGGCATTGTTCGGCCACCTCTCTGAGAAGTTGCCCATATCGCGCCTGCAGCGGGATCTTTCCGATTCTTCCGCCCTGCGCAATATCGGCACTGCGTTCGGCTATTCCGGCCTGGCGGTGCTTTCCGCCCGGCGGGGCCTGGCCCGGACCGCTCCCGACCCGGCGGCCCTGGCGGCCGACCTCGACCAAGCCTGGGAAGTGCTGGCCGAGGCGGTGCAAACAGTGATGCGCCGTTACGGCGTCGAAGAACCTTATGAGCGGCTAAAGGCGTTGACGCGGGGCAGAGTTCTGACCCCGGACGATTTGCAGCACTTTGTGCGCGAGATCAACCTCCCTGCGGAGGCACAGCAGCGGCTTTTGGCACTGACGCCGGCCACGTACACGGGGCTGGCAGCGCGGCTGGCTAGCATACTTGACCAGGAGTAAGTGGGAGAGCTTTAGAAAATATTAGCAACTGGCTAGCCCAAGTCGGCTAGCTCCAACTCGTGGAGGTCAGGGGTGAACGGTGAAAGCTCGGTGCATATTGACCGGGGCCATTGGCTCTACCGATTTGCCCTGGACGCCGGCAATATAGCCATATACCGCGCCCGGCGGGCCGGGCAAAGCTTGGCCCCGGCCGAGGTATGGAGGTGCCTGGCCGTGCTGGGCGTCTCGGACGCCTTCGTCGTGCCCGTGCAGGGCAGCTGGCAGCCGTTCATCGAGCTCGGTGACGGGCGGCACCGCTGGGCCCTGGAAAAACGGCCCACGCTGGAGGAGGCTCAGGTGGCGGCCCGCCATTTCCTGGGCTCGCTGGCCGACGCCGTGAGCAACGCCGCCCAAGCCCAGGGCCCCCTGGGGGAGAAAGATCCTGACGTCAATGTCAAGGCCCTGCGGGCGCCGGCGCCTCCCCCCGCCCCGGGCGAGGACGCCGCCACGGACGCCATCTTGGCCAAGGCCCGCAGCACCCGGGAGGCGTCGGGCTGGGAGCTCATCTACAGCCGCCAGCGCGTCCTGCGCTAACCCCCGGGCCGGCTGGGTGCTCCCGCCGGCGGCGGTAGCACCGGCGGGGTGGTGGGCTGCTGCTCCCGCCCCGGGGCAAGGTCCTGACGCTCGGGCCAGCCATGGCCCTCAAGGGCTAGTTCTTCCTGGAGGCAGCACTAGTTGGCAAACCTGGCGACCGCCGCGGTCAGCACGGGCGCCACCGCCTCCCACATGTGCTCATTAGTGAAGTTCTCAAGGACGTGCCTCCGGGCGCTAACAGCCAGAGCCGAGCCGTCTGTGACCGACGATCGTGCCCGGCGCGTCGCCACCACGAGCGAACGAGGGTCACCGGGGTCGTAGGGCACGTAGATATCGTCACGGGCGTACTCCCGCAACGCCGCCGTCAATGGCCCGACGACGATCTTCCCGCAGGCGTGGGACTCGAGCAGTACGCTCTGACCGCTGGGGTACGCCGTTGGGTGGCACGGCAAAACCACGAACAGGGCGCGGCGGAGCAATGACCGGTAGTCATCGGTGCTCATGGAACCGAGCAATGCCACGTTCTCAGGGACATTTAGGTGCCGAAAGTGTTCCCGGCTCGAGGCCACTCGGAAATGGAGGTCTGGTAGCTCGGCCGCCGCTCGGAGGAAAGTCGGCCAATCCCGTCCCACGTCATTACCGGCCACGGCGATATAGTGGTCACGCTCCGAGCCCGGCGTACAGTTCCCAGGCGTATAGTACTCAGTGTCGACCCCGAAGGGGACCACGGTGAACTTGTCCCGCGGCTGGTCGAGAGCGGAGGCCAGTAGGTCAACTTGGTTGCTCGAGAACACCGTTACCCCGACTGAACCTTTCACTGTGTCACGCACGGAACGGTAATGTTGCCAGCTCAAGCACCACTGCGCCATCCAGCAGCTCATTACGACCTGCGGTGGGAGCCTCCGCCCCAGCACCCGTCGCAACGCGTTGTACGCCATGGCATTTCTCTCGAAGAGGCTCAAGCACAGCTGCGACCGCCACGCCTCTCCCAACTGCGCCCACGCTCCTATACCACCGGTACCCAGCCGACGTAGGAGCATGTCCACACTGTCCAACCCCTTCGGGGGAAATTTGGGCCGGTAGGGCCAGTCCACGTGGCGGACAGTAAAACCCAAACTGTTGAGCGTCTCCAGCCCGTAAGGGTAGCGACCACCGTGCACCTCGGCAAATCCCCGGAAGTCTTTAATATCCATTACGACTAGGTCAGTGGCCATGGGCTTATGACGTCCTTCCTGTCGGGGTAGGTCATGTGCACCGGGCCACCAGCGCGGTGGGCCGCTGACAGTCGGTCATGTTGCCCGTTGGTCAAAGTGCCGGCGCCGTGCTCGGCCGTTGCCGGCTCAGGAGCTTTTTCCCGGTCCGCTGGGCGGCCGTGCGGACGGCCTGGGACGGGGAGCACCGTAGGGACCAAAAGAACAGGTCGGCCGCTTTTTTGAAGTCGCCTGACCTCGTCGCCGCCAATGCTTTGGAGACGGCCACGCCGGCGTCGTAGCGACGGGCCCGGCGCAGGCCGACGGCGATGGTGGCCACGGTCTCGGTGTCCCCCGCCGCCAGTGCTCGGGCCCGGTGGGCGGCCAGGACCCGGTCACGGGCCCGGGAACTGCGCATGATGTCGAGAGACACGTTCTGGTCATGGTGGCGGTAGGCGGCAGTGACGGTGCGGATGTAAAGGCACGGTCCTTGCTCCAGCACCTTGAAGATCAGGTCCTGGTCCTGGGCGCGGTCGAACTGCGGGTCGAACCCGCCCACGGCCTCTACGACCTGGCGCCGGGCGACCAGGCTGGGGATGAAGGGGCGGTTGCCTCCCGACAGCGCCGTGTGCCGGTTGGTCGGTCCCGTCTGGTAGTCGAACTCGAACGGCTCCTTGCTGGTGCCCACGACCACGGCGATGGCGCTGTAGGTGGCCACCGCCTCCTCGTGCTGGGCGAGGGCGCCCACGGCACAAGACAGGTGGGAGGGGTACCAGTAGTCGTCGGAGTCCAAGAACGCCACCAGCTCGCCACGAGCGTGCTCGAGGCCGAGGTTGCGGGCACGCGAGATGCCTCCCTTGGGTGCCCGCACGAGGCTTATGCGCGGGTCGGCACTGGTCAGCTCCTCCAGGGCCTCGGTCGGGGCCGCCGAACCGTCGTCCACCACGATGACCTCCCACCTGGCCCATTCCTGGCCGACGACTGATGCCAACGTTTCGCCCAGGTAGGGAGGGTCGGGAAGATGGGTGGGGACGATCACGCTCACCAGGGGCGACCACGGCCCGCCGGGCACGTCCTGTGAGCTAGCCACCGTGGTCATGGTAGGCGGGTCACGGTAGGCGGGTCACGGTCGGCGTGGCTTGGCCTGGGGACCTAAAGAACGGCGGCGCGCGCCCGGCCCACGTGGACTAGGCGGGGCCGGACCCGGACGAGATAGATGGCGGAGGCCACCAGGCCCACGCCCAGCGGCGCCCCGATGCCCATGAGCGCCACCCACGTCGTGCGGTCGAGGCCGGCGGCCCGCCAGTCTTCGGAGACGTGGAGGGTGGCGTCGACGGCCCCCCACAGGGCCATTCCGACCAGGGCGCTGATCCCCAGGGCCCAGGCCAGCCCGGTGTAACTGGTGATGAGCAGGGCCAGGCCCGACGCCGTGAGCAGCACCACCAGGACGGGCCGCACCACGTTCTCGGGGGCGCGGCTCGAAATGCGGGCGCCGATAAAAGCTCCGGGCACGCTCCCGATGACCAAGCTCCCGGCCACGTGCAGATCTATGTGGCCGAACAGCACCTGCCCGATCGTGGCCGATACCACGAGCGGCACGGCCTGGACGAGGTTGGTGCCCACTTGCACGTTGGACGACAGACGGGGGTAGAGGAGCATGAGCAGCACGATCACCAAGGACCCCGAGCCAACCGAGGTGAGCCCGACCATGAAGCCGCCCACGATGCCCACCAGCACTGTGGGCAGAGGCTTGAGGAGCCAGGGTGAGACGTTGGCGGGGGCGCGGCCCCGGCGGGTAAGCCGGGCCCCGAGAGCCATCTTGGTGACCAGGCTGGCGCAGGCGACGACCAAGGCCCAACCGAGCACGGTCTTGAGGTGCGCCTGTGCTGCGGCACTGTCGCCGAGCTGATTGAGCGTCCAGGCGCCGATGAACGCCGCCGGGACGCCCCCCACCACGAGCAGGCGGACCAGTGCCCAGTTGACGGAGCCGTGCACGGCGTGCACCGCTCCGCCCACCGGTTTCATGGCCAGGGAATTGACGAGGTCGCTGGCGATGGCCACCCTGGGGTCCACTTTGAACAGGAGCACCAGCACCGGCGTCATGAGCGCGCCTCCGCCCATCCCGGCTATCCCCACCGCCAGCCCACCGAAGAACCCGGCGCAAGCCAGCAGCCATGTTGCGGGATGGCTCGAGACCGTGGCGAGCAGAGCCGCCGAGGCCGCCACGTCGCGCATCGATCGAATCTAGCTGGGCGAGGCGGTCAATGGGACTGGTCCCCGCTAGGCGGCCGGTCCTGGCTGGGTGATCGGTCCCCCCAGGGGGATTGGGCGCGCTCGAGCGCCCGGAGCCAGCGTTGGTGGGGCGGGACGGGGTGGGGGTGGGCGGCCAGCCACAGGCCATAGCCGGTCAGGGCCAGGTGGCCTCGGGCAGCGCGCCAGCCCTCGGGGCGGGCGAGTTCGCGCACCAGAGCCTCCGTCTCCCGTTTGGCCAGCGACAGGGCATCGCGCCGCTGTGCCCGGGCCAACGCCAGGCGTTGTGCCCCGGTACTGGCGGGGGACTGCCAGGCGCGATAGCGCACCGAGGCCACCGCCCCCAGGAAGCCCGGCCCCCAGGTCCCCAGCGGCGACCCCTCCGACGCCCCCGTAGCGCCGGTGTTGCGGGGGTGGCGGCGGTACCAGGCCACCTGCTGGTCGAGGAACGCCCACGGCCCCTGGCGGGCCAGGCGGAGGAAGAGGTCCCAGTCCTCCATGTAGGACAGCGACGGGTCGAAACCGCCGCTCTGGAGGACGGCGGCGAAGCGGGCCAGGGCCACGGCGGGGGGCCAGATACCGCCGTAGATGGCCAGCGTGTCGAAGCCGGTGTCCTCGTGCGGGGCCAGGTCCCGGCCCACGAAAGGCGCCAGCGCGGCCGTGGCCGCCGCCACCAGGCCCCCGCCGCCCGCCGCGGCCCGGGGCGGGCGCCTGAAGGTCGTCCGGTGGAGCTGGAGCGCACTGTGCGCCCCCGGGCTCATCGGCTGGCCCTGGGCGTCGATGTACTCGGCCAAGCCGTAGGCCCCCACGGCGTCAGGGCGGGCCTCGAGGGCGCCGACCAGGCCGGCAAAGGCGTCCGGCAACAACAGGTCGTCGCTGTCGACGCAGGCCAGGTACTTGGCCCCCGTGCCCTCCAGCACGCTTATGCCTTTATTGCGGGCGGCGGAGCCACCGGCATTGTCCTGGCGCACCAGGCTTAGGCGCGGGTCCTGAGCGGCCAGGGCGGTGGCGATCTCAGCCGTCCTGTCGGTGGAGCCGTCGTCGACCACCAGCGCCCGCCACCGCCCGTAGCTTTGGCCGGCGATGGACGCCAGCGTTTGCTCCAGGTAGGGCTCGGCATTGAAAGCAGGGATGACGACGCCGACGACCGGCTCGCTCAATTACGTCCTCCTCGTCGGCTCACGCCCCGCCCCCGGTCAGAGAAAGAGCAGTTAACCGCGCCACCAGCGCCGGCCCGGCAGTCACGGGGACTGTCGTGGCCGGCGCTGGTCTGGGTACTACTTGGCCCGCATAGGTTGGCCCGCTTAGGCGGCGGGGAAGTTGGTGGCCGCCCCGGCCGAGTTGACCAGGGCATAAGAGGTGCCGGTGGAGCTGGGGATGAGGCCCAGGACCGCTTTGGCCTCCTTCTTGCCCCCGTCCGAACCGTAGGGATGGGCGTCGCCGTAGTTGAACACGCCCCCGTCGAGGGCCACGAGCCAGTAGCCCTTGCCGTCCGGTGTGGAGGCGATGCCCACCACCGGCTTGGCCAGGTGGAGCTTGGTCAGCGGGCCGTAGAAATGGGCGTCGCCGTAGTTGAACGTGCCCCCGTCGGCGGCCACCAGCCAGTAGCCCTTGCCGTCCGGCGTGGAGGCGATGCCCACGATGGGCTTGGCCGGGTGCAGCGGGCTGACCGGGCCGTAGGAAATGGCGTCACCGTAGTTGTGCACGTCCCCGTTGGCGGCCACCAGCCAGTAACCCTTGCCGTCGGGCGTGGAGGCGATGCCCACGATGGCCGAGCCGGCCAGCTTGACGGCCGGGCCGTACGCCTTGGCGTCGCCGAAGGGATGGACCAGCCCGTTGGCGGCCACCAGCCAGTAGCCCTTGCCGTCCGGTGTGGCGGCGATGGCCACGGGCACGTTCTTGCCCTTACCAGTGGTGTAGCCGCCGTAGGCCTTGGCCGTCCCGTACGCCTTGACGTTGCCGCTGCTCTTGAGCACCCACCAGCCCTTGGCGTCCGGGGTGCTGGCTAGCAGGGAGCCGGCGGCATGGCTGAAGTAGAGGGTCGGCGGGGGCGGGGGCGGGGCCGGCGTGACTGGCGACGGCCCGATGATGGTGAGCGTCCCGGCCACGTAGACGACCTGGAAGCCCGCCTCGGCGGCCCCCGTGCAGGTGATTGGGTAGCTGCCCGCCGGGCTGGCCGAGGTGGCCGTGGTCGAACAGGTGGCCAGCGTGCTGGGGGTGCCCCCCGAATAGGTCGGGGTGAACGTCGGGATGGCCGAGCCGGCGAAGATGGTCGGGCTCGGTGCGGTGACGGTAAGAGTGGGCGTGACGAAGACGCCGCCGCCCCCGCCGCCCCCGCCGCCACCGCCGCCACCACCGCCACCGCCACCACCGGTGCTCTGGGTGGTTATGGAGATGTCTTGTACTGCTTGCGGTGCGGCCCCGTAACCGTTGCCGCCGGACTGGTTAGCGGCCACGACGCAGGTGCCGTCGGCGGCGAAGCTGAACATGCCCGCACTGAACGTGCAGGCGCCGGCGGTACCGCCCGTGCCGATGCTGAAGGTGACGGTGCCGCCGGGGGCGGTGGCGGCGGGGGTGTAGCCCCCGCCGACGTACGCCGGGCTGGGTGGCGTTGTGGTAAAGGTGATGGTCTGTCCCGGCGAGGTGGCGCTCGACTGGTAGGCGCCGGCGTCGCACTTCGTGCTCGCCGCCGATGCGTCCCCCCGCTCGTCGCTTGTCGGGCAGTACGCCGTCCCCGTGTCGGGGATGATGCCGATGGCCGGGTTGGTGCCGCCGGTGACGAGGCTTATCGTCTCGGGCGGGGTGGTCGGGGCCGGGGTCCCGCCATTGTTGCCCAATGCGCCCAGGAAGCTGGAAAGGCTCCCGTTAGTGACGTCGTCGGTGCCGGAGTTCTCGCACGTGCCGTCGGAACCGACGTTGTAGCCATGGTCGGTCAAGACCACCCCGTTCAAGTCGCATCCCTCATTGAAGATGTCGGCTGCCACGGTCACCGTGCTTGGCGATACCGTCACGGTGTCGTCACCGTTGTCGATGGCGGCGCCGTCGGCGGTGGTCGTATCGGCGTCGAAAGTGGACGCGGTCACGGTGAGGGTGCCATTGCTGCCGTTGTCCCCGTTGTCGATGGCGCCCCCATGACCAAAGGCCCCAGTGGCCTCGTTACCGTAGAACGTGGACGTCGAGACCGTGGCCACACCGGTGCTGCCGTCGTCACTGT
>JBKQUU010000106.1:0-6939 GCA_052325485.1 Acidimicrobiales bacterium
GACGGTGCACCCAAGGGTGCGACCTGTACAGAGGCGGCTCACCCCCACCGGGGGCAGCCCGGCTGGAGCCCAGTGACAGGCTCCGTGCACGGCGTGTCTACCGAAGAACGTTTGCGTAGCATTGGCCGCGGTGATGGCATAGCCGTGGCCCAGATTGTCGGCCCCGATGTCGTCCCGCCCCATGTGCAGGTAACTGCCTTCGGGGGTGAGTGCCACCAGGGACTGCGAGGCCGGGTCAACGGAGCTCACCACGGCCCGCTGCGATGTGGCCCACGCCCCGCCCGGCCCGGGCGCCAGGGCGATGACCCGGTCGCCGGAGCGGTAGCGCCGGCCCCCGGGCGCTTCGATTTCCGGGCCGGAGAGCTGTCCCATCTCTCCCCAGGCCATGCGTGCTTCCTGGTTCAAGGCTTCCACCGAGCTGCGCCGGTAGGCGAGCAGCAGGGTGTCCCGCCCGGCGGACACCTCGTTCGCCCACGCTTTGGCCATGAGGACGACGGCTACCTCCTGGAAGGGGGCGGCGTGCGCCCGGCCGTGGTCCCGGTACCAATTGACGGCCAGAGGCACCGAGCCGGAGCGCAGGCGGTCGAGGGCAGACCGCTCGGCCGGGTCGGCTTGTCTCAGGTTGTCCCGCAACGTCCAGACGTGGTCCGGGTGGCGGGCCGATAGCGCTTCGAGGGCGCCGCCGGGGCCCACGGCGTCCAGTTGGCGGTAATCGCCTACCGCCACCAACTTGGCCCCCGAGGCCGCCACCGCCCCCAGTAGCTTGGCAACGTCGGCGTCCGAGGTCATACCCGCCTCGTCCAATATCAGGACATGGCGCGCCGTAAGGGCTTCCCGGCCGTGCTCGAGCCGCCAACGCAGCGACGCCACCGTACGAGAAGTGACGCCGGCGCCTTCTCCCAAAGCTTTGGCGGCCTGGCCCGAGGTGGCCGTGCCCAGCACCTCGTACCCGGCCGCCTCGAAACCTTGGCGTACCGCCGCCAACATGGTCGTTTTCCCCGACCCGGCCACCCCGAGGACAAAGTCGACCTGGTGCCCCGAGGTGAGCAAGCCCGTAGCCACTTCGGACTGTCTCGGGCTGAGACGCGTCCCTCGTTCCAGCTCCAAGTGGCGGACGGCGTCAATGGCTACCTGCCGCTCGGTCCGGGGGCCAGTCCTCTCACTCACGACATCGGCCAGTTCGGCGATGTGGCGCTCGTCTTCGACCACACACGCCGCCGCCCACACCGGCTCCCTAGCGCCGGCCACCATGGGCAATGCCAGGGCATGGTCATGGGACAGGACGCTTTCGATTGCTTTGTCCAAGAACGAGACGGGTAGGCCGTGCAGGTGGGGGGCGACGGCGACAACCACGTCGTCCCCGGTGAAGGTTTTCTCTTGGGCTAGGCGGCCTCCCGGCTCCAGCAGCTGGCCAGCCAGGTCGTCGAGCACCTCCAAGGCCGGCGGCTGGTAGGCCAGGCCGGCCCGTTCCACGGCGTTCACCAGGTCGACCGGTGGGTAGCCGGCTCGGGCCAGCTCCGCCCGCCACCGGCCTGCCAGGTCCTCCACTTTGTCGTGGCCCTTGCGGTCGCGGGTGGCGCGGGCGGCGATTGAGCGCGACCGGTAGGAAGCGTCGGGACCTACTGCGTCTTCGATCTGGGCCGAGCGGCTGGCGTGTACTTCCCAGGCTTCTTTGGGGATCCCCGAGATGGCCCAACCGCCCAGTCGTCCCGACGGTCCGGGGTCGGCCTCGATGCCGTAGCCGAGCTCGACCGCTTTGGCCGCCCCCGCCATACGGCCAACGGCGGTGGCGGCGTGCAGGTGGTCACGCAACTGGCCGGTGTCCAAGCCTTTCCAACCACCCCGCTCGTCGCCCATGGCCACGACATTGGCAACCAGGACATAGGTGTTCGTGGACCTGGGGGTCACCCGCTCTGGTGGTGGCATGGCGGGACACCGCCCAGGTGAGCCCGCCCGTGGGAGTGCGCTCCTGCGCTCGGCCCCGGCGGCCCCCGCGGTCCATCACCACATCGTCCAGGTAGGCCATGGTGGCGTCCCTCTCGGCGTCGACGATCTGGTGCATGTCCTCGGCCCGGCCGATCACCCCGAGCTCGGCCACGCTCTTGTGCGGGCTGACCACCAGCTCCAACCCCGGGCGCAGGCAGGCCACCAAGCGTTCGCCACTCACGGGGTCTTGCGTCCCGCCGGGCCCGAAGACCGCTCTCCACTCGTCCAGGTCGACTTCGCCCTCCAGGCCCAGCCACGCCGCCCCGGCCCCGCCCCACGTCATGGGCGTCTCGCCCCGGGAGGCGTAGTAGTCGAGGGCGCCGGCCACGGGGTCGTCGCCCCGCCCCGCCACGGTGTGCTCGTGGTAGCCGACCGAGTCGGCCCCCATCATCCGCATCCACGCCACCGGCCCCCACCACCTCTCTGTAATAGCGCCGCGACGGGCCTGCCTTTGTTGGCAACCAAAGGTTGCAAACGTGTTCCCAAAGACTTTGTCTTTTTACTCGACTGGTGGAGACTTGTGAAGCACTTTCTTGTGACCGGTCAGTAGCGGTCAGTAAGTGTCACCAGCAGTCAATTGCTCTTGGTGGGCTCGGGGCTGTCAGTTGGCTCTCGGCGAGGGTGAGACTGTCAGTTGGTCCGGCTAGCGGGAAACCGTAAAACTTGAGAGAGGTGCGGGAAGATCGAACAGAGGTGGGAGCTTGTTGTCCGGTTGTCGGGCCATGAAAAAATCTTTGCTGGCTTGGAATGTCCGCTGACGTCCGTTGGCGTACGTCCATGGTGCATTACGGCAACAGCGGGCACGTACGGTCAATAGCGGACAATAACGGAAGGTTAGCGGTAGGACCGTTCTCGTGGCACCATGAACTGGAAGATCTGAAAGTGCCCGGAGGTAAGCCGATGCCCGTCGCTGAACTGCCCAACCTGCTCACGATTGACCAGCTCGCCGTGCACCTCGGCGTTACCCCCCGGCACGTCCGCCGCCTCATCTCCGAGCGTCGACTGCCCTTCTTGAAGGTCGGACGGCTGGTCCGTTTCGACCCAAAGGACATCGCCCAGTGGCTGGACGGCTCTCGCCTCGACCCGTGCCGTGCCAATGTCCCGGGCCGGTGAACTCTGCTGTGGCTGCTACCGCCCCCGCGGGAGCCGCCTGACCGCTTTCTCCGGCTCTTCCAGCGCCAGGCCCATGGCCTCGGCGATGGCACGGTCCCGTTCGCGATTGGCGTGCTGGTAGACCATGGCAGCGCGCGGGCTCGAATGGCCGGCTCGGGCCATCAGGTCGGCGATAGTCGCACCCGACGCCGCGGCCAGCGTCATCGCCACGTGCCTGAGGTCGTGGAACCGGTAACTGAGGCCGGTAGCCCTGAGCGCGGGCAGCCACACCCGCTGGCGGAAGTTGTGGCGCTGCAGGTAACCACCTTCGGGTGCGGGGAAGAGGATTGCCCCGGGCCCAGCGCCAACGCTGGCGAGGTGCTCTTCGATGAAAGGGACGATGGTCGGGGGGATGGCCACGGTGCGTCGGCTGGACTCGGTCTTGGGAGGCCCGACAAACCGCTCACCCCCCGCCATCTCCGTAACGGTCTCGGCCACCCGGACCTCCCTGTGGAGCAGGTCGATGCGATCGCGCCGGAGCGCAGCCAGCTCTCCGAAGCGGAGGCCACACCCGCCGGCGAGCCAGATCATGGCCCGGTAACGAGGATCGACGGCTCCGACGAGGGTGCGGACCTCGGCCACGGTGGGGATGGCTTGCTCGTGGACGCGCTCCCGGGACGCGCCTTTGACGGCGGCGGGAGACTTGACGAGATAGCCATCGGCGACAGCAGTGGCGATGATTTGGCGCAGTAGCCGGTAGCACTTGGGCGCCGTGCCGGGGACCTTGGCCGTAAGCCCTCGGTGCCAGGCGACGACCTCCGAGTTGACGATCGCCGACAGCGCCTTGTCGCCAAAAGTGGGCTCGATGTGGGCCCGCAGCAGGTAGGCGTACAGTTCGCGCGTGCGC
This sequence comes from Acidimicrobiales bacterium, assembly GCA_052325485.1. Lineage (GTDB taxonomy): Bacteria > Actinomycetota > Acidimicrobiia > Acidimicrobiales > Palsa-688 > Fen-671. The sequence continues at coordinate 3,986 of JBKQUU010000106.1, forward strand.
GGGCGGAGGTGCACTTGCTTGTCGAACCAGGCCTGGGCGTACTCGCCGAAGGTGACCTTCCCCCTGGCCGGTGCCGCCCAAGAGCCCCGGACTATGTCCGCTTCGTGCGTAGCCAGCCACGCTTGTGCGTCGGCCTTGGTCTTGAAGGTCTCGGGGGCTACGTGCCGCCACCCCTCATGCCAATAGCCGGCTTGGTAACGCCCGGATGGGAGCTTGCGCACGCTCCCGAAATGACGACGTCCCACGCGCGACATCCTAGGAGATCGCGCACGCAGCGCGCACAACTCGGCTAACTCGTCCTAGTCACTTCCGCCTTACCGCCTCTGAGCTGCTCGTTTTTGGTGGAGACGATGGGACTCGAACCCACGACCCCCTGCGTGCAAAGCAGGTGCTCTAGCCACTGAGCTACGTCCCCCGGAGCATGTAGAAAACTTGGTGGAAAACCCGGTGTAAAACTCGACGACAAGCGGAACTCGGCCTCGATGTCATTTTTGGCCCCGCTCTTCGTCCCCGTCGAGTTTATCTCAGCGCCGCTGGAGTCCTGCACAGGGCTTCGCCGTGGGCGGGGCTGACTAGGCCAGCCCGCTGACTTCCTGGTCAGGCCGCCTGCGAGGCGCGAGCGAGGCGGGAGCGGCGGCGGGCCACGGCGTTGACGACTAGACCGTAGCCGAGCCAGTCCAGCAGGTGGCGCTGGGCACCCATGGAGTGGGCGCGCCCGAGCCAGAGGCTGTCGTCGAGCATGCGGTTCTGAGCTTCAGTGTCGTTGCGCCGGCCGTAGAGCCCTTTGTAGTCAGGGTCGGTCGGCGGGATGGAGCGGAGGCGCTCGGCCCGGTTGAGCTTGCGCAGCTTGTCATCGTCGGTGTCAATGACCGGCTCCCGGAAGGTGCCGCCGTCGGGGGCTTGCCACAGGTTGTACATCCGCCACGTGCCGTCGGAGTTCTTGCGGCGCTCGGTCTTGAGCCGCTTGGCCGGAAGCAGAACCTCGTTGCCGGAGCTGTCGACCTCGAGGACATGAGCGGCACCTTGGGCCCCGTAGAGCTGAGCCTTGTGGATGGTGCCGTCGGGGCGGGTAACGCTCACGGCGCCGACCCGACGAGGTTTGTAGACGGCGACCTTGTCGGTGGTGTGGCCGCCTAACCCCGGGGTAATGGGGCTGATGAGGTGGATCCCCAGCGCCCGGCCGAAGCTGGCTGGCATGGGTGCCACGGCCGGCGCCGTCCCAGACCAGGCCCTGTAGGCCGGGGAGCCGGGGGGGCCATCTGGGCCAGCGAGGCGAGGGCGAAACCCATCTCGTCCTTGGGGCAGTGGTCGAAGTCGAGCAGTACCCGTCCATGGGGTTCGGGGCTGCGGCCCATCACGAAGCAGGTCTTCAGGCCCCGGACCTGCTTGCCTCGTTTGGTGGGGCGCTCGGGCTTGGTGCCGTCCACGGGCTTGGCCCCCCCCGCCTGGCGGGCTCTTCGTCCCCGCCCACGATATACCAGGCAGCGTCGGGGTCGGCCCGGCGGGGCTTCAGCCGCTGGGCGAGGTCTTCGGCGACGACACCATCGCGTCGGTTCTATTGTATTAACAACTGAATGTCCTGGTAATTGGCTACGAGTTGTGTGATAGACGCAGTCGGCTCTCCAGTTCATTTGACACCACCACCGGGGGGCCTGGAACGCCCGGCGGGTGCGGGAAGCTTCCGGTTGAGCTCGCTGATCAGCTCCCGGTTGACAGCTCGGGCAGCGTCGAGGTTTTCGTTGAGCTCACGGGTGTCGCTCTCGAGCTGTCGGACGCGCTTTTGTTGCGGTGGATTTCGGATTCGAGCTCCGCGTTACGTTGCTCGAGCTGGTCGAGAAGTGGGCTTAGGGCCTCGGCCCGCGCGATGTCGGCGCCAGCACCGAGGTGGCGGCTGAGCCGTTCGCGAAGGATAGCGACCTCTTCGGCTAGCCGGCGAGCGCGCTCCTTGGCGTTGGCCAGCTCTGCCCGCAGGCTCTGTTCGGTGACAAGCGAGCGGGCGGGGAGCCGCCAAGCCCTCTCGGGCCCTGCTTGGCGTTGGCGGTCGGGGGCTGTGGCGATGGCCGAACTGAGCGTTGTGTCGGCATAAAGCAGCGACACCGACACTCCCGCTCGCCGGGCTACGGCAGGGAACCTGATAGGGTCGCCTTTTTTTTCCATCCCCGTGAGTGCCTCGGCTGCTCGCTGGCGCTTGGCCCCGCTGTCTTGGCGCCGGGCCCGGCGCAGGGCAGCGCTGTTGTCAGCGATCAGCCGGCCCTGCGGCGGCCAAAGGCGACGGGGACGGACTGGCGGGCCTTTCTCAAGGTGGTGGACGCTTCTTCGACCAAAGCCCGTTCGTCGTCGGCAAGACGCTCGAGGAGGGACTCGTGCACCCGGACGTGGCCCATGATCACCTCGAGCTGGCGGCTGACATGCTCGACCGCCCAATCAGTCGCACCCGCGGCAAGCATCGTCTCACGCTCTTTTCGCAAGTCGTCGGCGTAGGCACGCAGCTCGGGCAGGTAGGAGGGGTCAGACTCGAAATGCGGGCAACCGGCGCACTGGTAACGGATGGGACAGGCCTGGCCGCCAGAACGGACGTTGGTGGGCTCGGAGCACTTGCCCATCGGCACGGCCACCCATGAGATGTGCTCCCGCAGGTGTGCCAAAGAAGACGGCTCGCCCTCGACCGGACGTGCGACGCCGCGGTTGTCCACCGCGTGGCGGGCGAGGACGTCCATCGCCTTGCGCTTCCGGGATTCTTGGACCTTGTAGTAACCGAGGGTTGTCGACATGCTGCGGTGGTCCATCAGGTCCCTCAGCACTGGCGCCGGGACGCCCTGGTCGGTTTACTGGGTCTGGGCGTAGGTGTGGCGAAAAGCATGGGGGTGGATGGCGCTGCGGTCGAACGGGACCGGCTCGCCACGGTCGTCGAGGGGGCCGGCGTCTATGCGAGGGACCCGCTCTAGCCAGGCCCG
>JBKQUU010000107.1:0-2890 GCA_052325485.1 Acidimicrobiales bacterium
GCGAGCAGCGGCCCGTCGGTCGGGTTGCCGACATGGAGGCTGTGGTCGACCACGATGCCGTCCTCGTTGTCGACCACCTGGGCGAGGTAGCCGAACTCGACCGGCTTGCCGATGCGGCCTTTCATTATCGGCCGGGCGTCGGGGTCGTGCAGGGACACGAGCCTGGTGGCGCCGGGAGGGACCTCACCAGACAGGCGCCAGCGGCACTGGGCCACGACCCGCTCCAGGCGGGAGATGAGCGTCTCCAGCTCGCACAGGGCCGCCCTGGCCTGGCCCGAGGCGCCCTGGCCGGCCCGGCGCAGGCCCCGCTGGGCATTGGCGGCCACCTGGCGTGCTTCGGCCAGGCTCTTTTCGGCGATGTCGGCCATCTCGGCCGTGATGGCCTTGGCTTCGTCCTTGGCCACGTCCGTCCGGCGCCGCAGCCAGGCCCCGATGTCATGGGCACGCCGGCGCATGGACCGGGAGCGGTCCCGCAGCTTGGTCCTGGTGGCCAGGCCGCAGCCGTGCAGCTTTCCCACCAGGGCGCCCAGGCGGGCGACGCCTCTGGTCATCAAGCCGCTATCTGTCGGGTACGCCATGTCCGCGGGCACGACCGTCGTACCAGCTCTGAGACGGGCCGTCTTTAGCACCTTATTGCCAGCGGCTTTCTCCAGTAGTGCCCGGTTGAGGGCCTCGACGGCCCCCGGACCGGCGCCGTGCGGTGCGCTCTCCCAGCGTCGCCCTGGCTACCGCCACCAGGCTCTGGTGCTCCCTGACAAGCTGGTCGAAGCTGGCCGCTTTGGCCCACTCGGAAGCAATTGTCTGGTGGGCGGAAAGGTCGGTGCCCCGGCGCGAGGCGACGGCGACCAGCACCTCGCGAGCGCTCAGGCGGTCCGCCTGGCCGTGGGCCATATCAGCACCCGCTGGTTCTGGCTCCACGTCGACGTAGAGGCGGTTGGCCTCCCGGGGCCAGGTGGTAGCCACGTACAGGGCCTCTCTGCTCATGCCCAAACCGACCAGGGCATGAGCGGTAGCCAGGGTCCTGCCCTGGGCCGAAAAAACAGTGCCCGCGAACCCGAGCTCGACGTGCTCGGCCACGTAACCGGCGGGCAGGACGACTTCGCCATCGCCGTCCATGGCCCTTACCGTCATGGCCCCATCTTGATGGGTGGCAGTGACCACAAAGCGGTCCCGGTTGCGCACCCACTCGCCGTCAGTCATGCGGAGGTGGCGGTCGTTGTGCCGGGCCACGACGACGTCGCCCACGCCGGCGACCGACCCGTCGGACAGGGCCAAGCCCAGCTCGGCCACTTGGCCGGCGGCCACCCGCGCGGAGCGGGCCAGCCGGTTCAGCTCAGCCACCGTAGTGTTGTCGACGGCGAGCATCAGCGAGGACTTGCCGGCGTCGGTGTCGGCTTTCCAGGCCCCATAACAGGCGGCCAACATCTCCTCCGGTTGCCCTCGGCACCCGGCCGTGGCCCAGGTAGGCGTCCAGCGCCCCGGGCGAGCCGGCCCGCAACTCGGCGCTGGCGCGGGGCGTTCCCAAGCCTCGGTGAAGCGCCGGGCCTCGGAGAGCTCAGGCGGCGATCGGCGGCAAGCATTGAAAAGGCCCCGCCGGCGCCCACCGCCCCCAACTGCGCCCAATCTCCGAGGGTGCCAGCGACGACCTGCCGCGCGGCGAAGCGTCGCCCGAGAGGGTGGTCTGGACGCTCGAGCAGCTTGCCGCCTTCCTCGACGCCACGGTCAGCGACCCGCTTTACGCACTGTGGGTCCTTGCCGCCACTACGGGGCTGCGGAGGGGTGAGCTTTGCGGCCTGCGCTGGGAGGACCTCGACCTGGGCTCGATGTCTAACCGTGCGGCGCTGTCTGGTGATGGTCCACGGCGTCTTGATGGAGTCCACGCCGAAGACGAGCGCCGGGCATCGGACGATCGGGCTCGACGAGGCCACCTTCGCCGTCCTAAAGGAGCACCGACGGCGTCAGGAGGTCGAGAAGTCCCTCTGCCCCACGGGCTTCTGGCAGCGGGACGGCCACATCTTCACCGACGACATCGGTAGGCCGCTCGTCCCTGACAACGTGACCAAGGAGTTCACGAGGGCGGTCAGACGTGCGAGCCTGCCACGGGTCCGCCTCCACGACACGCGTCACTCCAATGCCACCGCCTTGCTGCGGGCCGGGGTCGACGTCAAAGTCGTGGCCGGCCGCCTGGGCCATTCGAGCACGGCGGTCACTCAGAACGTCTACCAGCACCGGGTCGAACAGCTCGACCGCGCCGCGGCCGAGAAGGTGGCGGGCATGCTCTTCGGGGCCCGGAAGAAGCTACAGCGGGCTAGGGCGTCGTCCTCAGGCCGAACAGGAGGGCGCCCATCACGTCGGCGGCCATCCTGCTCTCTTCCTTGGTCACCGGGTAGTCGAGGTCGACCTGCCACTGCCTGAGCCAGAGGTAGGTACGGGCCTGGTGCCCCATGCGGTGCGCCGCCATTACCGCGACCCGGCGCCAACGGACGGGGTCCCCGACCTTGCCTTCGTCGACGGCGAGCGCCTTGCCCCCGGTCCAGCGCAAGTCGCGCTCGATCACTCGAGAAAGACGGCGAGTACGCTCACGCTCCATGTCCACGACCCGAGGCAACCGGCCCTCCGTGACAAATTCTGTGACAGTTCCTGGCAGCAGGGGCGGGAAATTTCCAGCGAAACCGCCTCTGATTTGGACTTATCCAGCGCGCTCGGAGGGATGTGAACCCCCAACCTTCTGATCCGTAGTTCTCTGAGTGCTAATTACACGATAACTCCCGTTGTTTACCGCTGGTGCCCGATAGAGCTCCTGAGCAGTTGCGATGTGGCCGATAATTTGACGACCAAGTGCTCGTCACTGACCACCGGCGACCGCCTTTGCAATACCTATGGTTCTCAC
>JBKQUU010000108.1:0-2659 GCA_052325485.1 Acidimicrobiales bacterium
GTCGGCACCGGCCCCGTACCCTTTTCTCATACTCACCGCCGGTGTCGACCTCTCATCGCAGGACGCCAACACTGCTATGTGCGCCATCGAGTGGTCCGCCGGCCGCGCCACCGTTACCTTGTTGCAATCCCGGGTGGCGGACCACGACATAGTCGGCCTGATGGCGACGGCGGACAAGGTGGGCATCGACGTCCCCTTCGGTTGGCCGGTGGCGTTCGCTGCCGCCGTGTCACAGCACTCTCGCCACGGCTCCTGGCCGGACGGGTACGACCACGCGGACAACCGGGCTCTTCGGTTCCGGCGGACAGACCTCTGGGTGCGCGAGACGCTGGGTTTGGTCCCCCTGTCGGTCTCAGCCGACCGGATCGCGCTACCGGCCATGAGGGCCGCCGCCTTTTTGTCCCGGGCTCCCGGCCGTGGGGCACTGGACGGCTCAGGCCTGGCCGTCGAGGTCTATCCTGCTGCTGCCCTCAAGCGGTGGGGCTTTTCGTGGCGGAAGTACAAGCGGGACGAGAATGCCAAAGCACGTGACATCCTGGTGTCCCAGCTGATGGCCCGCTCGAGTGCCTGGCTGCGCGCCGACGGTGATTTTGCCGCCCGCTGTGCTGCGAGCGACGATGTTTTCGACGCGGTTATTGCCGCACTGGTCGCCCGTGCCGCGATGACTGGTCTCACCGAGCCCGTCCCTGGCGAGGACCGACCACTTGCCCAGCGCGAGGGGTGGATCGCCGTCCCCTGCGAGGGGTCCTTCGAGCGGCTGTCCGGAGGCTGACCGGACCGGCTGGCCCGCCTGGGCACCAGGTTGTGGACTAGGGCGTGCGGTCTTCCGACTTGACATGGGGCCGAGGCGTCCTGGCGGTGACGCACAAACTGCTCGTGTCGGGCCCCGCCTTGGTCCAGGAATACGTGTGTACGGAGCTGAGCGCCACCAACGACCTGTTCGGGCCGACCAGGACGCCTACTTGCGGGCCAGCGCCGGCTTGCTGGGCGTGGCCCCAGGCCAGGCCGTGGCCGCCACCAAGCAGTACCTGTCCTACTACTTCTTGCCCAGCCAGGAAAAGGCCGACCTGGAGGGGGCCAACGGCTCCACCCTGACCAGCCCCACGGTGCAGGCCTATATAAAGACCGCCACGTTCGACAAGGCCCAGGGCCGCATCACCTCGGTGCCCTCGGCCGCCACCCTGGCCAGCCACGTGGGCCCCACCTTCGCCCTCGATGCCGTCGCTGGTCACTGCTCTTAGCGGCCGGCTCCGGGTGTTGTACCAAGTCAAACTATGGATACAGTAGAAATACTTGTAACCTAGTCAGTGATGGACGCACTCGACCTGTTCCAGCTTGGACGTTGGCTCACCAAGCTTGGCGAGGAGGCAATGCGCCCTGCTGGCGGCTCCCCCTCGCGGCCGGGCCGACGGGTGGTCCTGATGGATGCGCTCGCTTTCCCCGACAGCTCGGTCGGCGAGATCGCCACGCGGACCGGGCTGCCCCAGAGCTACGTCTCGGCGATGGTGGCCAAGCTTTGCGAGCTGGGGACCTTCGAGACCCGGGCCGACCCGGCTGACCGTCGGCGCACGCTCGTGAGGGTGAGCAGGTCGGGACCAACGGCCGTCGTCGGGCCCCGGTCAGTGCCGGTGGACGGACCGCTGATCGAGGCCCTCGGCGACTTCCCTCCAGGGAGCGCAGCCGAGCTCGTCTCGGCTTTAGGCGAAATCGCAGCCCGTTTACGGGCCGCTCGCAGCGGTAAGGGCAACAACGTGCCCCCTCAGGCCAGTATTTCCATTAATACCATAGGTTCGGTCAGATCAATAAAGATAACGTCATTGACGGAGGCCAACGCAAAAGGAGGCCAGGAGGTTGGCGAATGAGTGAACCGGGGCACATTCACGAACACCGGGCCAATGGGCCTGGCGGAGCGGGCGTCACCGGTATCCACCTCGCCGCACCTCTCGGGCCGGCCGCACGGGTAACTAGGCGCGAAGCGCAGACGTCCCTACGCGAAGCCAAGGCCGCTGACCTTTCATTTTTGCAAGAAATGTGCTACCTGGCAACGTTCCAAACGAGTGGCAGGAACAACGTTGGCGAGAGCACACCTACCTTTGAAGAAGCCAGGGTTGGGGAAGCGATGGAGGCTTACCTTGGCGGGTGGGGACGTAAAGGAGATTATGGAGTTATTGCTGTTAATGCGGTGGGGGTAAACATTGGCGCCGCATGGTACCGCCGATATGTCCAGCGCTACCCTTACGAGTTGACACTAGCCGTTCGAGAAGAGCACCGGCGACAGGGTGTCGGTCGTTTGCTGTTACGTCATCTGCTTGCTCATGCCGGTCAGCACAATCGTCCCGAGCTGTGTCTCAAAGTCAGGAAAGACAATGACGTTGCCATATCTCTCTATAAGAACCTAGGGTTTGGACCAACGTCAGACGAGAACACATACATAGTTATGGTCGCCTCAACCGGCGGTTGTACCAGTGCTAGTAGTAGCTGTTCAGGTGTAGCCCTCGCGTAGCGTTCGAACGTCCGGCTCCGTCCTCGTCGCCCGGGCTGTCGGGCCGCCCGCGTTCCCGCCTCGCTCGGGCCTCACCGCAGGGACCGGGGGCGGGCTGAGGAAGTGACCCCGGCTGTAGAGTTGGCCGCTCATCCAAGACCAGGCCCCAGGTAGGCC
>JBKQUU010000109.1:0-20706 GCA_052325485.1 Acidimicrobiales bacterium
ACGCCGAGGTCATGGCCGTCGAGGCGCTGGCACGCTTTGATGTCACCCCCTACCGGTCGCCGGACGTGTGGTTCAACGAAGCCCACGAGAACGGTTTTGGAGTCGAGCTGGAGCGGATGGCGGTCACTCGCGCCCTCGCCGAGCTACCGATGTTGCCCGAGAGCGTGGCCCTCAGCATCAACGCCGGGCCGGAGACCATCATGGCTCCGGGGTTCCACGAGGCGGTCCTTGGTGTCCCCGCCCATCGGGTCATCGTCGAGGTCACCGAACACAACGCCATCGACGACTACCCCGGGCTGGTGGGCTCCCTCCGGAGCCTTCGCCAGAAGGGAACGCGCATCAGCATCGATGACACCGGTTCGGGCTACTCCAGCCTCGCCCACATCCTGAAGCTCGCGCCGGACCTCATCAAGCTCGATCGTGACCTCGTCAGTGGTATCGACGTGGACCCGGTGCGTCGTGCCCTCGCGGCCGCCCTCGTCAGCTTCGCGGCCGAAACCGGGGCCCAGCTCGTCGCCGAGGGAGTCGAGACCGAAGACGAGCTGGTGGTGCTCCGACAACTCGGTGTGCGTTACGCCCAAGGTTACTATCTCGGCCGTCCGGCCGGACTTGAGGCGCTCGCTGTCGCGCAACGACAACCGTCGTTGCTGAAGGGGTAGCGGGTACTCTACCGGGCGCGTCGACACCGGTCCTGCCGGCTCCTATCGCTTAAGGACCGTCGATTCGCAAGTTGACGCCTGTGGTCCGGGAAGACCTCCCGGCGGTTGCTCTGGCCCTCACACCATCTGGGCGTCGAGGAGCTCCTGGTCCCGTCGTGACGGTCCCTGCAAGAGCTACTAAGTCTCACCGGTGCGTGGCGAGATCGCGAATCGACGCGCTACCACCACCTGGGGGCCCAACGGGCAGACAATGTCACCCGGCCGTGAACCTCGTCGGCGACCTGTGCACGACGTAAAAGGGAAGCCTGCCCTAGACTTTGGTCAATCAGATAAAGAGAATCTACATTATCGCGTGTAGCTCTGGGTCATGATGTGCGGATAGTGCGTTACGCGACGAGGTTTAGTTCAAGTCCTTGTATGGCAAGCGTCCGTCTCTGACCGGGCAGGTTTGCGTTCGCGGCAACAGTGTCATCGTGGTAGTCGAGCAACGTCGGGCCATTGCCAGCGGTCACCACATCAAAGGGTATTGAACCAGGACCGGCAATACCTGCGGGGGAGTCGAACGGCCTCACGAGAGCCGGGACTACCCTTATCCCGGCACGAAGGAGCGCGAAAGCTCGGTGGTAGCCGTCTTGGAACAGGGCGCAGCCATGCCTGAGGGCGATTTGGACATGCGCGGACGCATTCGCATGAGCGAGACAGCGCCCGCCCCTCCAGCAGATGCGCGTGAATTTTCGTAACGGGTGGCAGACGCAGGGCTAGGTTGTCCAGGTGCCCGAGACTGGCTACGCCGGTTCGTTCCTGATCTGCGCGACCCCCCAGGACGGGCAGCACCTTGCTGTGCGGGCTCTTGAGCGCCACCGGGATTGCGGGCAAGCCTGAGTCGTACTTCCGGTTGCTAGACGAGCGTAGCTACGCCGAGAGCTGGGGTGTCACGACAGGCCCGGGCGGCTCGCTCGACTACTGGGAGTACTCCCGAGCTGCCGTGGCCGCCGGCAGTACCCCCAACGGGGTGTTCGCAGCAAGAGTCATGTGGGGGAGGATGGACGAGGTGGTGACCGGGCTCCGCTCTGTGGGCCCTCACCGGCTTGGCAACGACCTGGAGGTCCTCCAATGGGCCTTCGGGAGACGCGCTTTGTGCACTTGCAGAGACGCGACGTGCTGGCCCAGGGCGTGTCTTGGGCCAGAGCAGAGCAGACTGGCCATTGGCAGGACAGGGACGGGACCACCCCCTGTCCGGGCCCACAGTTCGACTTCGACGAGGTCGACCGTTACGTCAAGGCGGTCAACGAGCACAACGCCGCCTGGCGGGAGTGGTTCGCCTCATCTACCATAACGCCGCTCGTGGTCTTCTATGAAGGCCTGGTCGCCGATATGCCAAGGACCACCGCTACGGTCCTCCGGTTCCTTGGCCTCGAGGTACCGGTCGGTCACGAGGTCGTCCCCAGTACCCGACGGCAGGCCGACGCGGTCAACCGTCAGTGGGTCGAACGCTATCGCTCCCACAACCCTTTTGGGCCATAACCAACTTCGTTCTAGGCCGGCGAGAGACGCGGCATAACGCGCGCCCGAGATTTCACCAATTTGACGACAGTCGGTCGGCCATAACGGGACATCTCGGACGTCGATGCGGTTCGTTCAGGCAAGTCATTAGCGAACCGGGTCAGCAGCTGCCCGGTCCAGTTCGGCGACCAGCTTTTTGGTTGCGACGGCTCGGAAAGCGTCCTCGCAGACCGCGGCTAGCTCGCGCCAGTCCACGTCACGGTCCAGTCGGACCCCGATCCAACCACGCCCTCCCACGTAAGGTGGTCGGAAGAACCGGTCGGGTTCTGTCGTGACGAGCTCGTCCTGGGCTCCCGGTGGGGCAGCGCACCACATATGCGGGAAGTCGTGGTCGTGGTGGCCGCTGGGCCACAACATCACGAACTGCTTACCGGCGAAGAAGCCTGGCGCTCCATGGCTCCGACGCTCCGCCGCTCCCGGAAAGGCCAGGCATATGGCCCGGACACGGTCCACTAGATCGGTCCTCCCCACGACGTCGAGCCTAAGCGAACGTGCCGGTTAGGCCTGCCTCAGGGCCCCATCGCCGGGCAGCCGAAGTACCCGGCACCGATCATGTCGACCTGGTCGGTGCTACCGGTGATGGGTGGGCCCACCAGTTATCCGAGCATCTCGTCCGTCGGGGCTCTGAGCCGTGAGGTCGCACCAGTCAATAGCCTTCCGCTTGGTCGTCTTCAGGCTGCCGGACATCGTTTCCAGCCGGTCAACGGCCGTGGCCTGTCTCGCACCCAAGCGGGCATCGCCAACGCGTTGGCTAGCAGCCGGACAGGGCTGCGAGCCGTAGCCTGGGCCACGGCGGACGGGAGCCCCGCCAAGCTGGCCATCGTCACTGTGCCAGGCCGATGTAGGCGGCCACCGTCCGCCGGCCGTGGTCCAGCGTCACACTAAGGACAACGCCGGCAACCCCGGCCGGGTCCCTGAGGAAGTTGTGCTCAAGCGGGCCCCCGTACGTGCCCGTCAAGGGCGGCGGTGCCGCCAACGGTTCGGCTCGTTCTCGCAGCGCTCGTACCGCCCGTCGGGAGAGAATGGGGACATGACTGCAGCCGACGCCGCGCATGATTGGGACGGCTCTTACGCCGGCCCGCCGCCCCCCTGGGACATCGGCCGCCCGCAGCCTGCCTTCGTCCGCCTCGCCGATGCCGGGGCGCTCACCGGCGCCCTCGTCGACGTCGGGTGCGGCACCGGCGAGCACACGATCCTCGCGGCGCGCTACGGCGCCCGCGCCCTCGGGGTCGACATCTCGTGGCGCGCCATCGAGATCGCCCGCCGCAAGGCCGCCGAGCACGGCGTCGACGCCGGCTTCCAGGTCTTGGATGCCCTCCGCCTCGTCACGCTCGGCCAGGTGTTCGACACCATCGTCGACAGCGGGCTGTTCCACGTCTTCGACGACGCCTCTCGTGCCCGGTACGTCGCCTCTGTGCACGCCGCCCTCCGCCCGGGTGGCCACCTTTACTTGATGTGCTTCAGCGACCGCCAGCCCGGCGACTGGGGCCCCCGGCGCGTGACCGAAGACGAGCTGCGCGCCGCGTTCGGCTCGGGCTGGCGCCTCGGCTCTCTCACCCCCGAGCGCTTCGAAGTCAACCCGGCCGTCGGCTCCCCTACCGCCGAAGCGTGGCTGGCAGACGTCATGCGGGTGGCACCGGCTTAGGCAAACCCGCGTTACGACCTAAGCCGGCCGACCTGCCCTCCGGCGCGTCAGTGCCGGCCAGAGCCGCGAGCTCGGCACACAACCTCCCCGTCCTCGACGCGCGGCAGTGTTGACGGGTCGCCGGCCCAGCCGGTCCTCTTAGACCACAGGCCTCGGGTTTCAAGGTCTGCCGCCATTCAACGGTGGTTCAACAACACAAGGGGAGCGGGTGGCCAACAACGGCAACGAACGGACAGGTCCCAGCGGTGCTGAAGGAGCATTTGACCTGCGTCTTTGAGCATCAGGCCTGCGTGCGCCACCAAACTAGAGACGCTGTCGGCTGCGTTAGCAGTGAGCACCCCTCGGCTCAGATTGCGGCGCACCCTAGACGAGGATCGTCCCCGACGCGCCTGACCGCGCCGGCGTCGGCACCCCTGCCCAAGTGCCGGGCGAAAACGACCCGGGCCAAGCAGGGTTCACCAACTGACCGTGGGACCGGGAATCCTGGGCGCCTCTTAGAAGTTGACAATGGTGCACTCAAGTTTTGGAGAAAGAGGAAGTTACAAGCGTGGCTGTACAGGCCGATTGGCTGGAGAGGGACCTCTACGCAGTTTTGGGAGTTGCGGAGGACGCCGACAGCAAGACGATCAGTCGCGCCTACCGCAAGCTCGCCCGCAAACTGCACCCTGACACCCACCCGGACGATCCCGACGCCACGGAGCGCTTCAAGGGCGTGACCGCCGCCTATGACGTCCTCAACGACGGGACGAAGCGCGCCGAGTACGACGAGTTCCGACGCGCCGTAGCTGGGGCGGGCCGGCCGGGCCGTGGCGGGCGGACGTGGACCTCGTACGAACGCGGTGGTCCCGCCGGCGATGACGAGCAGGCGTGGACGACCTTCGCCGGCTCTACGTGGAGCACCTTGGGCCCCGACAGCCTCGATGACCTGCTCAGCACGGTCGTGGGCCAAGCGGGCCGCGGTCGCGCGAAGACGTGGCGGGGCGATGACCTTGAGGCGGTCCTCGACCTGAGCTTCGAGGACGCCGTCCATGGCCTTACGACCGAGGTGGCCCTCAACAGACCGGACGGACCGCACACCTTCAAGGTGCGTGTGCCCCCCGGAGTCCACGACGGCCAGAGGATCCGCCTACCCGGCAAGGGTGGCCCAGGGGTAAACGGCGGGCCGCCTGGCGATCTCTACGCCGTAGTGCGCGTGGCTGCCCACCCTGTGTTAGGCCGCCGCGGCCACGACCTGATGGTCGAGGTGCCGATCGGGTGGCCCGAGGCCGTCCTGGGCACGGAGATCGACGTGCCTACGTTGGGCGGGCCGCCCGTCCGGGTGCGGGTGCCAGCCGGTACCCCGCACGGGCGCACCCTCCGGGTTCGCGGCCGCGGGGTACGTACTGACAAGGTTGCGGGAGACCTCCTCGTCAGGATCCGCGTGACGGTTCCCGATGACATCACCGCGGACCAGAGGCGAGCCGTCGAGGCCGTCGCCGAGGCGTTCGGCGCTGCTTGATAGTCGCCTCCACCTCCCCCTCTTCGTAGACCAACGAGGCGAGCGCCTGCGACGCGGAGGAGCGCAGGTCCGCCAGTCCTACCGTTGGGCAGGTGTCGGCGCCCGGGCCCCTAGGGGGGGCACTGGTGCACGCCCTGCGCCACTCCATGGCCACTCGCCTGGCCGAGGACGGCGCCAGTACCAGCGAGGTCCAGCGCATCTTGGGCCACGAGAGCCTGAACACCTCCCAGGCCTACATCGACGCCACCGCCAACGACCAACGAGCAGCCGTTCGGGCGAACCGCACTTACCGTGCCCTCGGGCGGACCGCCAAGCGCAATGTGAGATGGCGCACAACGGTGGGCGCGGCATTGGGTCATTTTTGGACGTCAGCTGACGGGGCAGCAGTGGCCGGGAATGGCGGTAGCAACTGACGCCGTCACCCCTGGGGTCACCTGGCTTCACCTGGCCACTGATAGTGGCAACAGGCCGTGTGGTGAGATCAACGTGGCGCCCCGAACGATGCCGACCATGCGCTCCAGGGGGATGGCCGTAGACAATGGCTCACTACACAACCGACGGCCCTAATCTGTACCCTTGAACGAAACCGGTTACCTTTACGTGGAGGTGGGGCGCACTTGCGAACACGGCAGCAGGTCTTCCGGAGTTCACGCAGAAGCGTCGACGGCAGATGAGAAGTTCCTTTATAGGTGACCCGAAGAGGCCGATGGAACACAAGTCGGAAGCGAGTAAACCGTGACCAATTTCGAGGGCTTGGACGAGTTTTCGAGAGCTCTGCTTTCATCCGTGCTTGAACTGCTCGCCGAACGGAAGGTCAACCATCCGGGGGCAGCACTGACAGTGTCACCAGACGACCTCGCTTCCTCTTGGGATCTAGTAGCTGAGTCTGCTGCATTGCCCGATCCTCCGGGCCAGCCAGATGCGGGGGAAGAAGTTGCGAGCACATACTGGTACGAGCAAGCCCTAGGCGATCTCCTCGGCGAGGGATTTCTCTCGGAACTTGATGACAACACGTTCCGTGTCTTGGACCTCGAGACCTTGTTGCGATTTAGGGATAGCTGCTGAACAAAAAGGCGCACCCACCGGGGGTGACGCCATAGCCTCTTTTCTCTCTTTCCTCACCGCAAGAGGATAAGGCCTAATCAGTCTGTGCTAAGCGCCTGCCATCTTCGGCGTCTTATCGCGGCTGTCCGTCCGCGTTGGCGGCCTTGATATGCAGCGACCGGCGGCTGGGCTGCCAGTCGTCGTTCTTAGCTCAGCGGTGGGAGCTGCGGAGATATAGCAACTTCGAGGACCGTGGGGACATCCTTGGCCAACGCCTTCGCCGCAGCTTGCTTGATCGCCTCCAGCTCGTTGAGGCGGGCGACCTCGCAGCCGTACCCCCTAGCGATGGACGCGAGGTCCAGACCCGGAATATCGAGCCCGGGAACGCCGGGCGTTGCTCGCGCAAAGGCGAACCCCGCACACGACGGTGGGCCACCTCCCCCGGGTCGGGCAAGCCGGTCGCCCCCTTTGGCCCGCCGCTTGCGGAAGGTACGTGCTTCGAGCATGTCGAGCACGAAACCCTCAGCCTCGGGGCGGACCGGCTCCATGATGTCCGGTTGCTCCGGGTGTGGCCCCCCGGTTGTGGCCCTGGCGGTCCTCGCCCGTCTCCCTCCCCTGGGGCTGTCCCCCCCCTTTGGCCCGCCGCCCCCCTCCTTCCCTTCTCTCCCCGCTGGATACGGGCAGGTGGCGGACGGTTTTGATATCGATGAGAGGCTTGCTAAGGCCAGCAGGGTAGCCCCAGGGGTAGCCACACGGCCTGACGACGGCGTCCCGCCCCGGCGGCGGCCCCAGGCGCTGAGATCCCGGGTTGTGTTTTCGTTGGCCCTACCCCCGAGATCGCCGAATGTCTGGTTCCCAAAAGGATTCTTACCGACCCGAGCTGCTCACCCAAGAGTAATCATTATGGTCGGCTACGTAACGCGTCGTCGGACATCATAGAGCCGGGGTCACCGCTGGCCTCCCAAGCTGAGCCGGGGACAGGGGCCGGCCACCAGCACATAACTCGTGCGGAGACGAAGTTTAGCGCTGAAATGGGGCTAGCGGGCCCTTCGTTGGCAACGACCAGCTCTCGAGCGTCCACGGTACGGAAGCGCATGATCCTCCGGGGACGCTCAACGATTTACAGCCGTAAACAGCGCTCACTCCAAGGGTCGGAGGGCGGCCGCTTCCCCGTAAACGACCAGAGTGTCGCCGGCCTCCAACCGAAGCTGCTGGCCTGGGTTGGCCAGTAGTTGCCCATCGGCGCGCCGAATAAGAAGCGGGGCCGTAGGGCCCATTATCTCGTGGAGGCTCCGCCCGACGAGGGGTGAACCCGGCTTGACGACCAGCTCCTCGAGCCTGAGGTCGGGTTGGCCGGCCCGGGCGATGTCGAAAAAGTCCACCACATGTGGGCGCACGGCCAGGTTCGCCATGCGGCGACCGCTTGTCACGTACGGAGACACGACCTTGTCGGCCCCGGCCCGGTATAAGCGGTGGGTGCTCTGGTCCTCGGCTGAGCGGGCCACGATGAGAAGGTCGGGCCGCAGGGAGCGGGCGATGAGGGTTATGTAGACATTTTCGGCGTCCGAGTCCACGGCGCAGATCAGCCCGCGCGCCCGGTCAATGCCGGCCTGACGGAGCAGCTGCTCGTCGGAGCCGGCGCCGAGCAGGTGGAGCACGCCATCACGGTCGAGGTCGGCCTGGAGCTCCGGTTTGGGCTCGATGACGACAAACGGCAAGCGCTCGGCCTCCAATTCGCGGGCGGTGGACCGGCCCACGCGGCCGTAGGCGCACACGATAAAGTGCCGGGTCAATTGGTCGATGCGTTTTTGCATTCGGTGGCTCCGAGAAAATATGCCGAACCGGCCCTCAACGATGGCGGTACCGGCCAGCCCAACGATGGTGGCGAACAGGCCGACGCCCAGCACGGCTAGGACGGCGGTGAACAGCAAGGGCCCCGCACGCATGCCCCTGGCCGTGCTGAACCCGACCGTGGTCAAGGTCAGAAGCGTCATGGCTACGGCCGAGGCCAGGCCGTAACCGAACGCCAGGTAGCCGGCAACCCCGGCCAGGACGAGCCCGACCAGGCCAAACCCGGCCACGCTCACGCCGCGGTGGGGGGCACGGATGCGGCGCACGGCGCGAGCGTAGCGTTGTCGGGCGCGATTGGCGGCTGGGCTCGGTCGACCTCGACCGACCTCGATGCGTACCCACCGCAGGGAGCGGCCCGGAGGCCACACGGGCCTACTCGCCGGTCGTGACGGAGAGGCTCGTACTCGACGTCACCGCCCCACAGGACGTTGCCCCTAGCCCTCTCCCGTCACACCTAGTGGCCCAGGTGCATCGGTGCGCGCTCGGCAACCTCCGGGAGCGATCATCGGTACGTGCTTGATGAGGTGGCCGCCGCGTTGGCGGTGTTCTTCAAGGGCGGCGCCGGGCCGTCGCACGACACGCTGGACCGGCTGATCAAGCGTGCCGGGCTGGCCGAGGTCGACCCCCGCCGTGATGATGCAGTCGGCGGCAAGATGAAGAGAATTCGCGCCGTGCTGTGGTGGGCGTCGGACAACGACGAGGAGGCGGGAGCCGCGCTTGTAAAGGCGTTGGTGTCGGCGATGCGAGCCGTAGGGTGCTTCCGCCCAGGGGAGGACAACTACCCGGGGACGTCGGCGGTTGAGGCGTTGCGAGAGGCGTTCGACAACTATGGGTTGGACCTGTCGAGCGATGGGCTGCTCCGACACTTGTCCCAAGGAGCATGGAGGGTCTCGAAGGCGCTACGTTGACGGCGGCGCTTCGGGTGTACGTCGGCGTGCCCGCACGTCCGGTGACGACGCGGCGCTTAAGGTCGGCACCGCAAAGGACCTCGCCGAAACGACCGCCCGCCACGCGCTCGTCGAGCGGATCGATGACTACCCCAGGCATGGGAACTTCCCGGTTACCCTCTGGCAGGCGCTCGAGGTGCTCGGGCTGCGGCTGCCGCCGTCGTTCGAGGTGGTGAAGGCGATCCTGGATGGCGACGCCTGGGACGGCGTTGAGAGAGCCGCTTTCTTGCTTGGTTGCGCGATCAATCGCTGCCGCAACGAGGAGGGGACCGGGCATGGCCGCCCGCACCCCTGCCTTGCCTCTGGCGAACAAGCCCGCCTTGCCGCCGAAGGTGCGGCGTTCGTGGCTGAATTGCTCCGGACTCGTTAGAGTAGGGCGGCTCACTGTGAGCACAGCTGATCTCATCTGGCCATTCACCTGCCCACCGCCCACAGCGACGTGCCGCATAGGCGACCCCACCCCTGCGAATTCCTGTTCGACAGGGCGCTGACGGCGGCCCCTCTTTGCCGCGGGACGAGCGTTGTCCTGGGGCCGGCTTGGCTGACGCGAGGGCTTCCGTGATCACGAAGCTTCTATATGTACTAAGCGACAGGCATCCCAGGGCAGAGGACGTAGTTCAGGTCAACGTGCTCGGCACCTGCGGCAAACACGGTCCCATAAAGACGCTAGAGAGCTAGATATCGGAACGCGTTTACCGCAGCGCGCGTACGAGATGTCGTAGCAGCTGGTCGGCTGGGAGCGCTGTAGGCCGGTCGCTGACCTGCCCGTCCCCGAGCGCGACGACCCTCCACTGACCTGCGGTCGTCTGGGCGAGGTCCACCACGACGAACGGGGAACGGGGAACGGACCGACGCCACGGCCTGGGCGAACGGGCTGACATCCAGGCCCGCCGGTGGCTGGAGCTCTGGCGTATCGGGGTGGGCTGACAGTACAGCGCAGCGCCCGTCGACCCACCACCAGCGGACTTCTCCGGGCCGGTAGTGCTCAAAGGAGCGGACGACGAGCCCTCCCACCAGGTCCTCGTCCCGCAGCTCGAGGAAGCGGCCGGCGACCCGCAGCACACCGGCGCTGTCGCCGACATCAGGGATGAACGCGGCCTCGTCCCGGTAGTGCTTTATCGACTTGACCCAGTCCTTGAGCAACGCCGGGCCTGGTGGGAGCTTCTCCACGGCGTCCAAAAGCCCGTCCGTCCCGGGGCCGTCAAGCCAGACTGAAGGTGCGGTGTGAGCGGCGAAGGCGTGGTACCAACCAGGTAGCTTATGAGCGGCGCGGTAGGCGGCCGCCGAGGTCCGCAGGGCCACGCCTTTGCTGGCCAAAGCGGCGGCCAGGAGGGTGTAGTGCTCAGAGCGGACCATCCATACCCGGTACACGGCGTCGTCCGCCGTCTCGGCGACCCGGCTCACAACGGCATCGGCGTCGCCGGCGGCGAGAGCGTCATGGTCGACCGTGCACACCTCAAAGCCGAGGCCTTTAGCCGCCTTCACCTCGGGTGCGAAGTACTCCTCAGGGCGACGGCCGCTTAGAGGGTAAGCGGGGACGAGCAGGAGCACCCAGACATCGTTGCACGCAGGGCCATGTCGCGGGGTCGGATAAACACGTTCTCATGTCCTCGCCTCGGAGCGACGCTCCCGACGGGCTGCAAGGGTCAGATTGCGATGTTCTGTGGCATCCTCGGGCCGTTGCGACCGAGCGCCGCACCTTTGTACTGGCGCGGCGTCAAAGACGGGCATCACCTGTCCAGCGTGCGCCGGATGCCCAGATCTGTGCCCGTAGCGGGGCTCGTACAGGCCACCGGGAGGGCCGAGGTGTTCCACCGAGGGCTCAAGCTCCCTTCACCGAGAGCGACATCAACAGCGACAGCCCCTCGTAGCTGGCTCTTATAGCCCGCTGGGAAGGACCCCGCTGAAGAATAGGGCTAGCGACGACCGGTTTCAGTCTGGAATATCGGCCAACCGATCTCTGTGCGCCACTGTGCCGAGTTGTCCGTCGAGTGGGAGTCGACCGGGTAGTACTCGCGGACGGTGCCGTCTACTGCCAACTCATGCTCGGTCACGTAGGTGCCAAGCGCACCGTAGGTGACGTCGATGTCGGTGTGGGGGCCATGGTGGACCGTTCTTGCCAGTTCCGCCGCCGGAACCAGCACCGGCGCTACCCGGCCAATGGCAAGGAGGTTGGCGTCGAGTGGGACGAAGACGGTTGCTTCGCCGCGCTCGTACTGGAACAGGTCGGATGAGAACAGGCCGCCGCTGGGACCACTTGGGCGCAGGTCCTGGGCGGCCACGGTGGCGTAAAGCTCTCCAAGGGCGCCGTGGTACCACGGGAGCAGGTCGTGCAAGTCCACCACGTCTTGGACCGCGGCGGCGATGGTCGCCGGCACCGTCCGGTGCTCAACGGCGATCGGCGCGGTAGCGGGTTCGAGAAGGCTCCGCAGCGACGCCACCGAGAGCTGCACCTGGGCAAGCTCGTCTTCCAGTCGGCTCAGGTGGGCGGCGATCAGAGCGTTGCGCGCCTCGTGGTCCGGTGCGGCAAGGACAGCTTTGACATCCTCGACGGGCATGTCGAGGCCACGGAAACGGCGGATGACCTGGGCGGTGGGGACCTGGGCGGTGGTGTAACGGCGGTACCCCGTCCCTGGGTCGACGTGGACCGGTTCGAGAAGCCCTACCTCGTGGTAGTGGCGCAAGGCCTTCACGCTCAGGTGCGTGATGCGGGAGAACTCTCCGATCGTCAGGGTGTCGGGCACGCTCGTCAGTATCCACCCTCCCTCTGCCGGAGGGTCAAGGCGAAATGGGGCCCTTGACCCTCCCGCCGGGGCAGGGCTGAACGTGGGATGTGCCGACGACAACGGTCTACGACGATTACAAAGGAGCTGGTAATGGGAGACAAGCCACTGGACAAGGTCATAGCGGAGCACATCGCGGCGGTGAACGCGTTCGACCTCGATGCCATCGTCGCCACCTTCGCCAAGGACGCCTTCGTCAACGACGCCCGCCGGGAGTTCTGGGCATCGACGGCATCAGGGCCTGGGCCGAGCGAGAGCTGGTCAGGGACAAGGCGACCATGGACGTGCGAGAGGTGGTGGACAACTACGGCGACACCATCGTCCGGGCCGCCTACGACGGGGAGTACGACAAGACGAATCTGCCCCCGGGAGAACTGATCCTGTCAAGCTATTTCGGCCTCCGCGACGGCAGGATAACCAGCTTGATCGTGGTCCGCAACGAACCCGCAGTCCTCAAGTAAGCACCGCAAGTACGCGCAATAGACGAGGGGGGTCTGCAGTCCACGAGACGGCTCCCCCCCTTTCGGCTGTCAGACGCATAGTTGGCATCGTTCTGGCGCGCCCTAGTACCTGGGCAAGCCAGCGCGTCGTTCGGGCGGTCAAGTCCACAGTGGCCGTCACAGCAGGGACCACGCAGATTGCCCGTCCGGTGCTCTAGCGGTGCGAGTCGGGAGACCTGTTAGCCTGCCGTCATGAAGAAGCACGTGGTGGTTCTGGGGGCCGGCTTTGGGGGGCTTGAGCTCGTTACCCGGTTGTCCGAGTCGGTGTCTGATTTAACTGATATCACGCTCATCGACAAGAGCGACTCGTTTATGTTTGGGTTCTCCAAACTCGACGTGATGTTCGGGCGGCGTCCGGTCTCCGAGGTATGGCACCCATACGGCAACATCGACAAGTCGGGCGTAACGTTCCGGCAGGAGGCCGTCCTTTCTATCGACGCAGGAACTCGACAGGTCGTTACCGACAGCGGCAGCTATGAGGCAGACATTCTCGTCGTTGCGCTCGGGGCTGACTACGACACGTCCGCGACTCCCGGCCTGGTTGAGGACGGCTACGAGTTCTATTCCGTCGCCGGAGCGGAGCGTGCCCGTGACGCCCTTGCCGCGTTTGGCGGCGGCGCCATCCTCGTCGGAGTGCTCGGCGGGATGTTCAAGTGCCCAGGGGCGCCGAATGAGACGGCGTTGCTGTTACACGACTACCTGTCGCGGCGTGGCATACGTGAGGCATCGAGCATTCATCTCATCAGCCCCCTCCCTATGCCCATACCGATCTCAAAGAAGACCTCGGATGCGATAGCGGCGATCCTGCGGGATCACGGCATCGAGTACTCGCCGTCGACGCGGGTCACCCGGCTCGATCCCGAGACCCACGTCGCCTATCTGACCGACGGTCGCGAAATTCCCTACGACCTGTTCTTGGGCATCCCAATCCACTGTGCACCACGAGTCGTTCTGACCTCAGATCTCGCTGAGGACGGGTGGATCCCGGTCGACCCCGCCACCTTCGCGACGCGGTTCCCGAACGTTTTCGCCGTCGGGGATGTCACAAGTGCGCCAGTTCCGCGCGCTGGCGGGATTGCGGAAGGCGAGGCAGCCACCGTCGCCCAAGTTCTGATCGCTGAACTCACCGGAGGCACGTTCTCGGCCCCCTACGACGGCGCCGCTGCCTGCTACGTCGAGCTCGGAGACGAACTCGTAGGACGCATCGACGTCAACTTCCTCACCTTCGACACACCAGTCGCCAAATTCACTGCGCCTACAGCCCAGCTCTTTGAAGAAAAGCATGAATGGGGGGCCACTCGTGCCGCCCGCTGGTTTGGGCTCTAAAAGCACCTTCGGGTTAGCCGGGGGACAAGTGTTGCGTCGTCCAGGGCCGGCGGGGTGGTCCGTGAGATCGTCTGTTCCAACTTCGCTGTGGCTGTGGCGAAGCGTCCCCATCGCGTGGCCATCCTCAAGGACGTGACTCTCCTTCGGACCGAGGCACGCACTGCGGTAGCCCTAGCCCAGACGGCGGCTCAGCTTGCCGGGGCCGGGACTACCGAGGAGATCCTGGTGGGCGTGGCTCGTCACGGGGTCGAAGGCACCAGGGCAGGGATGGGCCACCAACGGCAGCGGGGGGTGGCTGAGGTTACCTCCCGCTGCCCGGCTCATGCTGGGACAAGTTCGGGCTGGTTGCCCTGAGGACAAACCGAAGCGTAGCGGCACGGTCGCTGCTGGGCCATGGCAAGTCTTGAGCACTGAACATGGCCCGCCCGAGACGCGAGCGACACCTGGCGTGCGTCAGGAGTCTCGCCTGTGGTACCGGCAGGCGGCGAGTGGATGGCTCGAGGTGCTGCCCATCGGCAACCGCAGGCTGGGGGCGATGGTGTGGGGCGGCGCTGAGCAAGAAAGGTTTGACCTCAATATCGATACCTTGTGGTCTGGTGGGCCTCGGGCACCCTTGGTCGAGGGTTCGGCATCGGTGCTGCCCTCGTACGCCGGCCAGTGAGTGGGAGTACGGCCCGTTCTGCTACATGGGATTCGTGGCCGAGGGTGACGGGCCTACCGAGAGCGCCTCGGCATCGGGTCGCTGTCGCCAGTGACTCTGCCTACGCAGAGACACTCGGGTTATGGCTGCTGGGACGTCCAGGTGGTGCCGCCGTTGGTGGTGGTGAGGATCGCGCCGAGGGCGAACGACTTCGTCGACCCGACGGCGATGCAGTCCTTGGTGGACGCGCAAGAGACGTCATTGAGCGCGCTGACGGTGCTGGGACCGGTCTGGCGCTTCCATGACATGCCGGTCGTCGTGCTCGTACCGGCGAAGATCGCCGGCCAGAAGCTGTACTTCACAGGCGGCCCCTTGGAGGTCACGGTGTACCCGTACCCGACGGCGACACAGCCGCCGCTCCAGCACGTCACGCCATTGAGCTCGCCCACGGGAGCGACCTGATTCACGCTGACGACCGACGATGCGCCGCCGGTGGTGGTGGTCACGATGTCGGCTGCTTCGTTGGTGGGAACGGCCGGCTCGGAATACCCGAGAGCCGTGCAGTCCTTGGCCGAGGAGCACGAGACGGCAACGAACGGGAGCGCGCCTTTCACCGTCCCGGGCATCCACTTCGCCCCGCCGTCCTTCGTCGTCAGGGCACCGGCACCGGTAAAGACGCAGTCCTTCGCCGAAGTACACGAGATGGCGGTGTACTGGCCCATGCCGTCGGACACCTTCGGCAAGGTCTGGAACTTCCAGGTCGCTGCTCCGTTGGTGGTGGCGATGACGGCCTCGTCGGGACGGAGCGCCGCTGTGCTCCCAGGCACCCAGCAGTCCGAGTCGCCCGAGCACGAAATGTTACCCCTGGTCACGCCGCCGAACCCCTTCGGGACGATCTGAGCCGTCCAGTGCTTCCCGCCGTCGGTGGTGGCGTAGACCACCTGCCCCGAGCTCCCGCTCCCGGTCACCCAGCAATACGAGGCGGGGGTGCAGGTCACCTTCTCGAACGACAGGCTCGCGACTTGGAGCTGGACTGTCCAGGTTCCCCCCCCATTGGCGGTCGTTAGGATCACGCCACCATTCGTGCCGCTTGCGTCCCCGACCGCCTAACAGTGCGTGTTGCTCATGATCGTGTTGCTCAGGCACGAGACACCCGACACGGCGCCAATCGGCGCCGTTGTTGCCGGGCCGGCCGCCGCCGTACTCCCGAGGGTGAACACGCCGGCCAGTCCCGCCGCGGCAACGAGGACCGGGGCTCTCGTCACGTGCTGCAGTCTCATTGCATGCCTCGGTCTGCGCTACGTCCTGTGGGTCGCAGTGAACGTGGTCGCGCCCACCACTGCAAGGACACAGCGTACCCTCGCGCAAAGCTGCTGCGTCCCGGACGGGCACCCCGGGGGCCAACCGTGCAGCCAGCTCCAGGCTTGGTGCGCTCCCTGAGATGTCTGCCGCGCAAAACACTGCCCGGCATCTGTTTGTGCTTGGCGGCAAAGCGGGGGAAGCCCACCTTCGCCCCGGCCCGTGCTCCGGTAACAGGTCCCTGGTAGTTCTTTAGGGCGGTGGCAGCATCGACCGAGGTGCACTCGAACACGTCGGCCGGGACCTCGTGGTGCCAGGCGAGGCCCCGGGCCCCGTCCTCGGCCACCGGGGAGTACTCGAGCCTGCCGGTCTTCCAGGCATTGAGCTCGTTGATGAAGCTCACCGCCGCCCACGACAGCGACGGCGTCATCTGGTGGGCTTCGGTGCCGGCCTCTTTCTCCGCATTTCGTGCCGACAGGTTGTCCTTTACCCGGGCGATGTGGTGGTTGTAGGCGAAGCGCCGGGCCCCAGCGCACATGAACAGCTGCCGGGACTGCTCGAAGCTCGGCTCGAGGGCGAACTTGAACGCCACCGGCCGGCTGAGCTCGGCGCCGTTGTCGGGAACCAGCTGCTCGTTGTGTTTGTCCGTCTTGGCCCAAGGCACCCCTCGATGGTGCCACGAGGCTGGGACCAGTCAGCACGCCGAGAGCGCCAGAGTTGTCCGGGTGCGAACCGGGGCGATTTAGCTGGCCCGGGCTACCGACCACGGGGCCGTGGGCACAGCTACCCGGCAAGGGTGGTCTGGGGGCGAGCGCGTCGAGCACGGCCACCACGCAGGCGACCTGGAGCCGGCCACTGGCCGGCTCGGCCGTGCGCTCGAACGAGCGGGCCAGCCGTCGGCTGCGCAGCAGGTGCCCGTGAGCGACTTCCGCCCGCCAGGCGCGGGGCACGAAGGTGTGCCGTCCCTTGTCATGGCCGACCCGTGTACTTCCAAAGCGGCCCGCTTGCTCAACGACCGGGCCGCCCGTGCGGTAACGCCCCGGTCCACCAGGACAAGCTGTGACCGCTTGGCCTGGCCCTGGGCGGCCAGCAGGTCGACCAGCGCCTCGGTGGTGACGTCCTCATGAGCCGAGGCTGGTACCACGGCGGCGGCCAGCGGCAACCCCGGTGACGTCGACGGCCACGGCCCGCTTGGCGCCCTTGGTGGCCCCGTACGGCCCGCCCCGGTCGTGGGAGCTGGCGCCCCCGTTGCAGGCGCCCCGGGCCAGGTGGGTGCCGATGACCACCATCGCCGGCTCGGCAGCAGCCCGGCCGAGCGTGGTCCTGGCTTTGCGGTGCAGCTCGGCCAAGAGCGCTGACCATGTCCCGTTGCGCGACCAGCGCCGGAACTGGGACCACACCCGCGTCCAGGGCCCGGACCGCGGTGGCAGACAGCGCCATGGCCAGCCGGTGTGGGCGATATGGAGCACACCGTCGACCGCCTTCCGGATGTCGGACAGCAACCCAAGTACGCCTATCGCGACATTAGCGACGAGTCCCGCCGGCGGATCCAGGCGATGGAGGCGGTCTGCGCGGAGGCCGGAGTGCCCCTCAAGGCCGCCGCCCTGCAGTTCTCCTTGCGCGACAGCAGGATCGCCTCGACGGTGGTGGGCAAGGCCGCGCCAGCGTTTAACTCTGGCGCAGGAGCCAGCGAACGGCGTTTTGTTGAAAGCGCCAGTAGCCGGGTTTCCAGAGTGCGTCGAGGTTGTGGCCTATCGTGCTCACAACCACCCTACCGCGTCCGAACTCGCGTGCCCAGGCTACGTCAGAGACCGTGCCCTTGACCGTGGTCCCAGAGTCTGATGTAAAGCTCAGGCCGTCGAGATTGCGGCCGCTCAGGAGAAGGACGTCATCTTGAGTGTCGTGGACCACGAAATGCTGCTCGTCCGTCACCATAAAATCGCCGACACCGTCGGTGACAGGGTGGTCGCGAGCAACGACTTCGACCTTCCACGGACGTTCGGGCGGGTGCCCGTCGTAGGCACCGCCCGTAAGCTCGCGGTATGTCGAGGAGTAAAGCGAAACCGACAAGCTGTTGTGGCACGCGAACAGAGCTCCGCCTTCGCGAACAAAGGAGCTGACAGCTCGGGCAAAGCCTTCGGTCACCCAGGTCCCGCTCTCGCCCATTGGTGGGTCGTCCATCAACTCGGTCCGGTAGTGGGAATAGGCGTCCGGGCCGACATACCCATCCGGGAAAATAAGCCCGTCTCGAAAGATGCACAAAAGTTTGGTCCCCGCCAGGAGCTGGCGCGTCGGCTCCTCGGCGGCGAACCATTCGTAGTTGGCGGTGTAGCAGTAGGGGATCTCAAGAGCCGCGAACAACCGGTCGAAATGGACCCTGATGTAGTCTGCGTTGTGGTAGCGGTCGCCGATCAAGGCGACAACGGGCGGAGTGGTACCAGGGCCCCACATCAGAGCGCCTCGGGACGGCCGGACATGTCCCCCGGACGCCCGGGGGCCGACCGCGCCTTCGCCCGGCACTCTCGGCAGCCAGTCTTTTCGCCGTTGCGGTCCTCGTGACCAGGCCTGTTCCCGGTCCCTGGCCAGACGGGTGCGAGTAGTAGTCCCTGGGAGAGAGAGGGCCGACTGCGACGGGGGCTACTGGTTGCCGGATGGACGGCGGCGCGACCGTAAGGGGCCAGGAATGCAGTTGGATGGCCAATCCGTTCCCACGCCTGGCTCACACTAGACCTTTCCGCAACGTCCACGAATGCGCTGAGAAGCTATCCACCGTATCTCGTGAAACCTCGTCTTCGTCGTCGCGAGGCGTGACGCACAGCCGCGGGAGCGATTTGACGAGTGACTTCGACGAGGCTTGGCGTCAGACCCGCACGCATCACCCAGCCGCTATCTCGATGAGCACCGCAGCTGGGCACCGCAGAGCCACTTCACGACGAAGCGAGCCCGGGCAGACGGCCAGCGTCTCCTCTCGTACCATCTCCAAGGACGCTCGGTTCCGTATCGTCTCGATCTCACTAGCGCTCGGGTATTGCGGTGAGCCCAGTTCCAGCCAGGCGGTGTGGCTATTACTGTGCCGCCCGTCAACTAGGTACTCGCGCAAACGCACGGCACGCCCCATGAAACGCAGACCGCTGAACTCGACCTCCACCTGGCTGACCCCATGGGCGTACTGGTCATCGTTGTGGTGCCATACGATGGCGACGACACCCCCGTCCGCCCGAAGGGTTGGGAGGGCCCCGACCCGCCCAGGGACCGGCGTGCCTCCGGCCGCTTGCTCGACTTGGGCACCGAGCATCTCGGCGCCGAGCATCGCCAACATCCGGTAGGCGTTGGTCACTGGCACCGGGATGTCGGACGCGGTGAAAAAGCTGCGGGTACCCTCGAAGTAGCGGTCACCCTCCATGTACCACGCCCAGGCGGTTGCCAGCGAGACGCCACAGTGACCCCCGGGGTCCCCTTCGAGCAGGGCCGCCATCAGCTGGAGCTGGAACACTGCGTAGTACTCGGTGTTCCGGAAAGCATAATTCCTGTTGTCGAAGACCCCCATGTGAGATGGGACGCCGGGGTCGCACTCGTCCACGAAGACGGGTGTACTGGCAAGCGATGCGTGCGACCGCACGATATCGAGGTTTAGCTTGATGTCGCGGAGCATCTTTTCCGTGCTCGGGGACCTGTTGTCGTCCCCCACCGCGCCGTCTGGGCCGATGACACCGTAGGTGCGCCGGAACTGCGGCGCACCCTTGGTATGGAAAGACACAAAGTCAGGCGGGCCCGGCGCCTTCGCACGAGCGCCGTCGGTCCCTCCCAGGCAGTGCTCGAGGAACCTCGCCAGGAACTCACTGCCCCTGTCGGTTGTTGCGGGCCCACCTACCCTCGCCCCGGGGAGCGACCTACGAGCGGCCGCCACGGTCACATCGTAAAGCTGGCAGTACTCCTCGACGCTCCCCTGCCAATAGCCGATATCTGGTTCGTTCCATAGCTCCCAGTACCAGCCGGACACTCTCCGCCCGCCATATCGCCGGGCAAGGTGGCCCACCACCGCCTCTATGAGGCCCTCCCAGCGCAGCATGTCCTTCGGCGGGGACGCCCAACCCCAGTTCTCGTACTCGCCGTACGACGA
This sequence comes from Acidimicrobiales bacterium, assembly GCA_052325485.1. Taxonomy (GTDB): domain Bacteria; phylum Actinomycetota; class Acidimicrobiia; order Acidimicrobiales; family Palsa-688; genus Fen-671. The sequence continues at coordinate 19,876 of JBKQUU010000109.1, forward strand.
GGGCATCTCCTGGAACGTCTTGGTCGACGGCCGGCTGAGCTGGATGGGGCAGAACCCCAGCTCCACCAGCGGGACCATGTCGTTCTCGACCCACACGTCGAAGACCGGGTCGATTTGGCCCCAGTCGTACACCGGCTGTCCCCGGTCATCCTCGTGGTAGACGTTCCCACTGCTCCAGTGGGGCAACCCGCGCCCGTTGCCGCTCGTCAACAGGTTGTGCGCCCGCACCACGGCTGGCTCGCCAAAGATAGTTCTCAGCACCGACATGTTGGCCCTGCCTCGCGGCGTCGCCGTCCAATTCAGCTCGTCGTACCCGAAGCTCGCCCACACTCGCTCCACTGGCTTGCTCACCCTCGCGGCATCAATCGTGACCCTCGCTAAGCCCATGGTCGTGCTCCCTCCCTCAAGCTGATCCTCGCGCCATATCCGACCTTTCGGCCGAGCACGCCCCTCCTCGGCGCCAACGTCGCCCCCAGGGTACCTTGCACAGCACCTGTTAACAACCCGCTACCTATCTGGCGCTGCGTGAGATCCAACTGACGGTCGACGTTGTGAAGGCGGCTTCACTGATGCTCGCGGCCGCTGGCCTGCTCAGGTAAGTAGACGGCACACCTGGGCCCTTGTTACGGAGCACCCGGCGTAGGCACAAATGCTCTTGTTCTAGTCGGGGTAACCAGCTGGTCGGCCTGTAGAACTGTGCTCCGCACCCGGATGTGCGTACCCTACCGGCATTTGGCTACCCGTCCGGCCCCGGTTTCTCGACGATGGCCGTGGCCCAAAGGAAGCCAGCCACGGCTTCTTTTGCGTTGCTAACCCTGGGCGCCCGGATGT
>JBKQUU010000110.1:0-4146 GCA_052325485.1 Acidimicrobiales bacterium
GACCACGGCGGCCCCGACCACGGCGGCCCCGACCACGGCGGCCCCGACCACGGCGGCCCCGACCACGGCGGCCCCGACCACGGCGGCCCCGACCACGGCGGCCCCGACCACGGAGGGGAGGTCCTGGAGGCTGCCGACGCCGACGACATGGCCGACGCCGACGACATCGCCAAGGTGGAACGCACCGGTTACGACAGTGACTCCACCCGGGCCGGGGGGATGGGACCAGCCGGGCTGAGCCGTCGACCGACTTGACCTAAACGCGCCCCCGAACTGCTACCGGGGAGAAAAGGTTTCGGTACATCTATGGCGATTTCTGCCATAGATGTACCGAGGCTTCGCCTTGATCGGCGGACCGGTCAGCGGACCACGGTGATCGCCAGGCGGATGGCGGGCAACTTGTACCCGAGGGCCAGGCCGGGCTCGTCCTTCTGGTAGGTGAGGACTGGCAGCATGCCGAAGGGCGTATTGGCGAACGACGGCGACAGCGTATAGAGGACGGGATAGATGTCGATCAGGTGCGTCCCCGGGTCGCCCGTGGCATGCAAGTTGAGCACGACATCACCGTTGGAGTTGAAACCGCAGCCGTAACCGACGTAGCTGTTGTCGTAGTCAATGGCGACGGTGTTGTCGAGCTGGGTCCAGCCCACGCCCTTCAAGTGAACGGTAAATGCCTGGCCTTCTTTGACCACGAGGGGTGACACGCCGTTGCCGACAATGCTTTCCTTCACGTAATAGGGGACTTGGGACAGCACCTTGCCGTTTTGGACAAGCTGCACGACATGCCAGCCGCCCAGGCCGTCAGGGACCTGGACCATGGCGTGGAACGCTCCCGCCGAAGGCGTGGCGGTGGCGAGCGTCTGGGACACGAAAGACCAGCACACACCGTGGCAGTTGATGCGGTTGCCGACGACCGTCGACCAGATGAGCTGGACGGGGCCGCCCCCGGTCACGCCCGAGGCGCTGAGCTCCACCCTCGTGTCCACCGGCCCGCTCGTCGAGGCGAGCCTGGCCGTAACACTGCTTTTGTCGACCAGGCCAGTGGTTTTCAAAGTCGTGACGTCGCTGAGCGTGGGGATGACATTTACGGGCCAGTCGATCGACGGCTTGGGAGGGCCGTCGTCCTTGGTCACAATGAACCGAGCCGTACCACCGTTGGCGTAGGGCAGGGTCGACTGGGGCAAGTTCAGGTACAGGTTGTCGACGGCGTCCCCGACCTCGATAATGTGCGTCCCGACCGGCCCCGAGGCCCGGATCGTCACCCGCGCCACCCCTCGGGTCCAGTTCGCCATCATCTCGCCCACGAAGTGGTTGTCGTAAAGCAGCGCCCCGCCGCCTTCGTACTCGCTGGCGCCCAGGCCGCTGTAGGTGATGGTGATCGGGGTCCCTATGGGGCCGCTCCTCGGGGTGACCGTCAACGACCGGCGGGTGATGAAACCGCCGTGAGCGTCTTCGAAGCCGCCAATAACAGCGTAGATGTCGTGCACCCCGCCCCAGTCCTGGGGCACCCTCAAGGCCACCCGGAAGTACCCGCTCTTGTCCGTGGTCGTCCTGTCGAGCACCACCGCGAACTCGGTCTCGTGGCGCCCGAGGTAATTGACGGTGTCCGCCTCCGGGTCGAGCAGCCAGGTGACGTTGGCGGTGGACCACGTGAGCTCGACCGTGGCGTTGCCCGGGAGGTGCGAGCCCGAGATCGTTATCGGGACCCCGGCCACACCCTGGTCCGGCGAGACATCGAGGATCCCCATGGTGGGGCTCGGCTGGACGTCGGCGGCCACCACACCGGGGACCGGCGTTACTCCGGGGACGGCGGGTGGCACGAGCGCCACCGCGCCCGGCGGCAGCGCGGTGGTGGCCGCCGCCGCCCCCGTCGGCAGGACCAGACCTGCGGTCAACAGTCCCCCGACCACGACAGCGGACCTTTTCACGTTGACGACGTTTTTCATTGGGTTTCCCTCACATTTGAGCACCACGGCCTACCCCGGGCACCGCCACGGCTACCCGGGTACCACCACAGTTACCGAACGCACGCCGGCCACCCGAGCGACGCAGACAGAAGCGTGGCCTAGGAGGCTACGACGGTGAGATCCGACTCGGAGGCCCAGCCTTTTTGGGAAAAGACACCGGCCTGAGCCGGGACCTTGGAGCTCGCGAACTTGGCGACGCCCCACTGCGCCAGCGGCTTGGCCACCACGGTGACGGTGAAGTTGACCGTGCCGACCGGGTAACCTTTGGTGCTCCACGGGACTTCCCAGTAGCCGACCGTTGTACCAGGCGAAGTCTGGTGCCCGCTGTAGTCCATCGAGATCTTCCCCACACCCGGGACCGTGACATAAGCGGCCTCGGTGTTGCTGGAGGTCAGAGCGGCCCCGCCCGCCGAGGAGTCATCGGCGTACATGCGGAACACGACAAGCTGGCCCTGCAAGAACTGGTTTTCTTCGAGACAGTCGCCCGCCGGCTTGGGCGTCCCGCCACCGGTGACCGTGTCGACATAAACGACGACGGAGTGGGAGTGGGCCCCCTGGACCGGCGTGCTGGCCACCGTGGTACTGGTGGTCGTCGTCTGAGCTGAGGCGGCGCCCGCCCCGGCGACAAACATGGCGGCAGCCCCGGTGCTAACCATAAGCCCGACGCTGGCGAACGAAATGAGCTTCGTCATGGATATTTCCCCTTCCCCTCTTCTTAGGTCCGAGGTCGCCAGTGCTCGTCCCGCTCGCTGTCTGGGCGGTAGCCGTTGTAGGTGACCCTACTGGCACGGCTTAGTGCTCCCTAGCGTCGCACACCCGCCCTTCCTTGTCAAAGATCCCTGCCCCGTGGTGACCAGCACATCGGCAGCAAAATCGGGGAGGAGGACAGCGCCTCCATCTAGCCTGAGGACCATGCCTCGAGCGACGGTCGGGAACAAAACTGCCCCGGCCGCCAGTGGGCGCTCACCCGGGCCCAGGCTCGCCGGTCGGCCGACGGGCGCGGTAGGGCCGGCGCTCCTCGGAGCGGCTTTCATCTCCTCATCGGCCGTCCTCATGCGCCTAGCGGGCACGGCCGCGGGCACGACAGCCTTTTACCGGTGCGCCCTGGCTCTCCCCGGCTTGGTCGTCCTCGCCTTCCTGGAACAGCGCCGCGGCGGGCGGCGAGCGGTCAAGGACCGGGCCCGGGCGGCGTTGGCCGGCGCCTTCCTCGGTGTCGACCTGGTCTTGTGGACGCACGCCATCTACGACGTGGGTGCCGGAGTGGCGACCGTCCTCGGCAACCTGCAGGTAGTGCTCGTCACCTTTGTGGCCTGGGTCTTTTTCCGCGAGCGGCCCCGTTCGCAGTTCCTGGTCGCCCTGCCCGTGGTGGTCCTCGGCGTGGTGCTCGTCGCCGGCCTCTCCGGGACGCCGGGACCGGGCTACCACCCCCTGGCCGGCGTGCTCTACGGCCTGGGCACCTCCATCTTCTATGCCGCTTTCATCGTGGTCCTGCGGGGCAGCACCAAGACGTCTTCTCACGTGGCCGGCCCCCTTGCCGACGCCACCGCCGGGGCTGCCCTGGCCGCCCTCGTGCTCGGCGTCGCCCTCGGCCAGTTCAGCTTCGCGCCGCCCCTCAGCGCTTTCGGTTGGCTGTTGTTGACGGCTTTCACCAGCCAGACGGTCGGTTGGCTGCTCATCACCTGGTCGCTGCCGCGCCTGCCCGCCGCCCTCTCGTCCTTACTGCTGCTGTTCCAGCCGGCCGTCGCCCTTGTGCTGGCGGCCGTAGTCCTGTCCCAGCGGCCCACGGTCGTGCAGTTGGCCGGCGCCCTGCTGGTCTGTGGCGGAGTCCTCGCCGCGGCACGGTCGGGCCGGTCCCTCGAGGTCCCGGCGCCCGCCGGGGCGTAAAAGCGGGCCGAGAGTGCCTCGAGGTCCCGGCGCCCGCCGAGGCGGGCCAGCGAGCCAGCGACATTGACGCCTTCGAGATCTGAGAGCCAGCCGGGCCGGCCTCGGGATCCAACCACGGTCGCCCCCAGCGACCTCGCCTTTCTCGTCACTCCCCCTTGGTACTATCGAATATACGTTCCCTCCTGGGCCAGGGGGACCGTCTCGCCGGCCCCGGGCTGGCCATCGTTGACATCGGCGGGTACGGGAGGAGCTGGTCCATGGGCTTGACGCTGGCGGAGCTGAGGCAGGCCATGAG
>JBKQUU010000111.1:0-10264 GCA_052325485.1 Acidimicrobiales bacterium
GTTTTGCCGTCAGCCGCTCAGCCACTTCGCGCTGCAAGAGCAGAACGGCATCGCGCACAACAGCGCGCTCGTCGATCAATTTAAAAATAATCGGAGACACCCCGCCCATTGCCGCCCTCATCGGTACCGGAGCGGCGAAGCTGTGGGAGCACCGTCGCACCGTCTGGGCCCGTTGTGCGGCCGGCACCCTCCTCGCTCTCACCGCCGCCTGGGCCGTGGTCCTTCTGGACCGCTCTCCGGCCTGGGATCCCTGGCTGCGCCCAGTCATCGTCGGCGGCGCCGCCCTCGCCGTGATCGGCCTGGCGCTGGCGTCGACCGGCGGCTTCAGGCGGGCCTGGCGGCGGGCGGCCACCAGAACGGCCCTGGCCGCCGGGGCCGTGGCGTGCCTGGCGGGGCCGTTGGCTTTCACCCTGCAAACCGTCGGCACCGCTCACACGGGCTCCCTACCGAGCGCCGGGCCGAGCTCGTCGAACACTGGGACCCTGACCGGCCAGCCGGGCTTCGGGGGCGGGGGCGGGGGCGGCTTCGGGGGCGGGGGCGGCTTTGCGGGCGGGGGTGGCTTTGCGGGCGGCGCGCCGGGCGGTACGGGCCAGTCGGGCGCTTTGGGCCAGTCGGGCGCTTTGGGCCGACCTGGTGGCAGCGGCTCAGGAGGTACGGGCACCAGCTCCCGGAGCGCTCTGCCGTCAGCACCCCAGGGCAGCTCCCGGGCCCGGGAGGGGTCAGGAGCGGCCCCCAACGGGCACGGGGCAACGGGCAAGGCGGGCGGGACAGGTGGTTCCGGTGTCGCCACTGCGCTGGTCAAGGCGCTGGAGGTAGACGCGGGTCATTACCGTTGGGTCGCGGCTACCGACGGTTCGCAGAGCGCCGCCTCCTTGGAGCTGGCCACGGGCGGCGAGCCGGTCATGGCCATCGGCGGCTTCAACAATGAGGGCGGCAACCTGAGCCTGTCCACCTTCGAGCGCTACGTCGAAGCCGGCGACATCCACTACTACATGGCGGGCGGCGTGAACGCGGGTGGCCCTGGAGGCGGCCCCGGGGGTGGGAGCTCGTCCAGCTCCATAACGGCCTGGGTCGAGTCCCATTTCGCCTCCGAGACCATTGGCGGCCAGACGGTCTACAACTTGACGACGCCAACCGCGACGTGACCCGCACGGCGGTCGCCCTGCTGGCCGTGATCAGGCATAGCGTTACCCCCGTGGCGTGCCCGCGTGGAGGAACGACGACGCCATGACCCTGCGGTCCCGTCTTGTCACCGGGCTGGTGGCCCTGATGGCCGTGGGCCTGGCCATCTTCGGCGTCACGACGTACGAGCTTTACTCCCGTTCGCAGTACCGCCAGCTCAATTCCGACCTGCAAAGCTCCGTGCCGCTGGTGACCGAGGAGCTTGCCCAGGCCGCCGACGTCACGTTGCCCCTTTCGGACGGGCCCGGTGCCAGCCAGAGCCGTTCCGGCGGGCCCGATGAAAAGGGGCGCCTCGACGAACCGCAACCCCCGCCCGGCGGCAGCTACCGGGGTGGGCCCTACCCGAGCCCGGAGGGCGGCCCGGGAGGGCCGGTACTCGTCCCGCCGGGGACCTACGGAGAGCTCCTCAGCCAATCGGGCAGCGTCCTGAGCAGCATCCGCTTGCCGGTCCGGGTCTCGGCGCCCGATCTGACGGCCGGGCTGCTGGCCGGCGACCGAGCCCGGACGCTCCGCTTGGGCTCAGAAAAGGGGACGACCGGCTGGCTGGCCTATGTCGGTCCACGCCTGAGCAACGGGGACCGCGTCGTCGTCGCCCTGCCGACCAGCGATGTCACCGGTTCGCTCAACCGGCTGGTGCTGATCGAGTTGTTGGGGGCCTTCGGGCTCCTATTGGTCCTTTCCGCCGGGGCCGGGCTGGTCTTGAGGCGAGGCCTCTCACCTCTTGAGCACATGGCCGACACGGCCAAGGGGATCGCCGGGGGTGACCTGGCTCAGCGCGTACAGGTCGGTGCACAGGGCACGGAGGTAGACGAGCTGGCGGCGGCGTTCAACACCATGCTCGACCAGATCCAGCGGGCTTTCAGACAAAGAGACGCCACCGAGGAGCGCCTTCGCCAGTTCCTGGCCGATGCGTCCCACGAGCTGCGCACGCCGCTCACGTCGATCCAGGGCTTCGCCGAGCTCTTTCGCCTCGGCACCGACGACCCCCGCATGAGCACGGCCACGATCATGAGACGGATCGAGGAGGAGTCGGCCCGGATGAAGGGGTTGGTCGAGGACCTCCTGCTGCTGGCGCGGCTCGACCAGGTCCGCCGCCGTGAGAGGGCGCCCGTCGACCTGTCCGTCCTGGCCGCCGATGCTTGCAGCGACGCCATAGCCGCCGACCCGCAGCGGCCCGTGACTTTGGCGGCTCCTCAGCCCGTCGTCGTCCTGGGCGATGCCGCCCACCTACGCCAAGCCCTGGCCAACCTGGCCACCAATGCCTTGCGTCACACGCCCGCCGGCACTCCCCTCGAGGTAACGGTCGGGCTGCGGGAAGGCTACGCCCTGGTCGAGGTGCGGGACCACGGGGCCGGGCTCGACGACGAGGCACTGGCCCACGCCTTTGACCGGTTCTGGCGAGGGGACCGGTCTCGGACCGGCACAGGCGCAGGCCTCGGGCTAGCCATCGTCGCCGCAGTGGCCGCCGAGCACTCCGGCGGCGTCGCCGCCACCAACGCCCCCGGGGGAGGGGCGCTGTTCAGTATCCGGCTCCCCCTGGTACCGGCCGGGGCCACGCTCGACGAGGCCGGTCCCGCCGACGCGCCCGAGAGAGCCGGTTCACCGGCCGGGCGGCAGCCTCAGGCTGTAGCCCACGCCCCGGACGGTGTGGATTAGGGGAGGAGCGGTCGAGTCCACCTTCTGGCGTAGATAGCTGATGTACGTTTCGAGCACGCTGGCGTTACCGGCGAAGTTGTACTCCCAAACGTGCTCGAGGATCTGGTCGCGAGTCAGCACCCGGCGGGCGTTCGCCAGCAGGTAGTGGAGCAGTTTGTACTCTGTCGGGGTCAGCTCGATGAAGCGACCGGCACGCCATACGTCGCGGGTGGAAAGGTCCATTTCCAGGTCGGCGAAAGACAGGCGCTCAGTGCCCGGGACGGCACCCGAGGACCGGCGGAGGACGGCCTTGACCCGTTCAACGAGCTCCTCGATGCTGAACGGCTTGGTCATGTAGTCGTCGCTGCCCAGGCGAAGACCCTCGATCTTGTCCGCCGTCGTGTCGCGGGCGGTGAGGAAGATGACCGGGACCCGTGTCCCGGCACCTTCACTTTGACGGAGCCGTTTGGTTACGTCGAACCCGCTCAGGTCGGGGAGCATCACGTCCAGGACGACGATGTCGGGCCGGCTCTTGTCTATCGCCTCGAGCGCTCCCCGGCCGGTGGCCGCTCGCTCAACCTCGAAACCGTTCATCGACAGGCCCATTTTCAGCAGCTCGGTGATGTGCTCCTCGTCGTCGACGACAAGCACCTTTGGGGCACGTTCGACCATGGTCCCTCCTGGGCAAAGCCTAATGGCCTGGGTACTTCAACTCGGAGCCGGTCCCAAGCAACGCCCAAGGCGGCCCGGATGATCGAGGCCAATGCTTTGAATATGACAACAACAACGGCTACGGCCCCATTGAGCGTCGGACCGGGCCCGGACCGGCTCACGGCCGACGTCGAAATAGTTGTGCCCGCGTACAACGAGGAACAATCGTTGGCCGGCTCAGTCCAACGCCTCCACCGCTACCTAACAGATCACTTTCCTCTCACCTGGCTCATCACCGTGGCTGACAACGCCAGCACCGATAACACCTGGGGCATCGCCTGCCAGTTGGCCAAGGAGCTGGACGGGGTGCGCGCCACGCACCTGTCGGAGAAGGGCCGGGGACGAGCCCTGCGGGCGGCTTGGCTGCAAAGCGACGCCGCCGTTGTGGCCTACATGGACGTAGACCTTTCCACCGATCTGGCCGCCTTCCTACCTTTGGTGGCGCCCCTGGTCACGGGGCACAGTGACGTCGCCATAGGTTCGAGGTTGGCCGGAGGGGCCAGGGTGGTGCGTGGCCCCAGGCGCGAGCTGATCTCACGTCTCTACAACCTTGTGCTCAGGGCCACGTTGCGGAGCTCTTTTTCCGACGCGCAATGCGGCTTCAAGGCCCTGCGGGCAGACGTAGCCCGCCAGCTCGTCCCTCTGGTCGAAGACAACGGGTGGTTCTTCGACACCGAGCTACTGGTGCTGGCCGAGCGCAACGGTATGCGCGTCCACGAAGTGGCCGTCGACTGGGTGGACGACCCGAGCTCCACCGTCAACGTCGTCCAGACGGCCAAAGAGGACCTCAAAGGCGTGGCCCGGATGATGCTCGGCCTGGCGCGGGGGGAGGGCACCATAGCCTCGCCCGGCTTGCCCCGGAGCGTACTCAGGTCACGGCTGAAGCCGGGCCGGTCTGGTCAGCTCGTTCACTTTGCCGGGGTGGGCGCCGTCAGCACGGTGAGTTTTGCCGTCCTCTTCGCCCTGCTTTACGGCCCGTTCGGAGCCGTCGGAGCTGACGTCCTGGGACTGATGCTTTGCGCCCTGGGGAACCTAGCCGCAAACCGCCGGTTCACCCTTACCGACCGGGGCCCCGTCGGGCGGCGGGGCTACTACGGCAAGGGCCTCACGCTGTCCCTCCTGCCTCTGGCGAGCACGCTTGTCGCACTGGCGGTGACGAGCCTGGCCGGCGTCTTCGGCCTAGGCGTGGACCTCGCCGTCATTACCGTCGCCAACCTGGGTGCCAGCGCGGCGCGCTTCCAGTTCCTCGTCCGGTCCTCGGCCACCGGCGCCGGCCCGGACGGCGGGCTCGGATGAGCAGGCCAACAGCACGCCCGGCCTTCGCCCCGCCGCGGCACCGGTAAGGTGGTCACCGGTAGGGTGGTCCAAGGATGACGGGGCCAGGCCGACTTCAAGGGTTGACGGTCGCCGTCACGGCCGACCGCCGGCGCGACGAACAGGCCGTCCTGCTGGAACGCCTGGGCCTGGAGGTCTTGCTGTTCCCTCTCCTGCGCACCGAGGCCGAGGACTCCGCTTCCCTGCAGGCGCTTACCCGACAACTGTGCCGCCAGCCGCCGGACTACTTCGTGGCCAACACCGGCTACGGGATGCGCACCTGGCTCCAGCTCGCTGGCCAATGGGGCCTGCAAGAGCCCCTCGTCCAGGTCCTCAGTACCCGCTCGACGATCGCCGCGCGCGGTGCCAAAGCCCTAGGCGAGCTGCGAAAAGTCGGCCTGGACGCGTGGTACAAAGCCCCGGGCGAAACCCTCGAGGAGGTGGTGGCCCGGCTTGGCCAGGAAGACCTGGAAGGCGCGTCGGTGGTCGTCCAACTCCACGGCGAACCTCCCAGTACGTTGCTCACGCGGCTGCAACAGGCGGGAGCCCAGGTGACGTACCTACCCGTTTACCGGATGACGGGCAGTGGCGCCCAAGCCGCCTCCGACCTCATTTCGACGGTCCTGAGCCACGGTACGGACGCCGTCACCTTCACCGCCGCTCCTCAGGTCGATGCGCTGGCCGGCGCGGCGGACGCGCAGGGCCTCACGGTCCCCCTGTTGGAAGCCTTCAACGACGGGGGCGTGGTGGCGGCATGTATCGGGCCGGTGTGCGCAGAAGCGGCTCGTGCCGCCGGGATTGGGCAGCCTTTGGTGCCCGAACACCCTCGTCTGGGCTCGTTGGCCAACGCGTTGGCCGGGTACCTGGCTGAACACCGTCTTTAGGTTGACGGCTTTAGGTTGACGGCTTCGGCGTTGACGGCTTCGGCGTTGACGGCCCCGGCTGGGGCGGCTGTCCAGACCGGGGGCGGAAGGTCACGCCGTCGCCATGGCGACCACCGCGCTCTTCGGCGTCACGTCCGCGGCACTGCCCCAGGCGGGCGCTCCCCCAAAGGGGATGACGGCCCCGTCGCCGTCGACGATGTAGTAGCCGGTGCCGCTAACCGGGACCGCCATCCCCACGGTGGTGCCCGGGCCCGGGCTGGAGGCCGAGCCGTAATATTTGGCGTCACCGAAGGCAAAAACGCTACCTTGCTTGGTGACCAGCCAATAACCATGCCCGTCGGGGCTCGCCGCCATGCCTACAAACTCGCCCTCGGCGGGCACCGGGGGTACCCCGTAGAACTGGGCATCGCCGAAGGTGTAGATGCTGCCGTCGCTAGCCTCCAGCCAGTAACCGCGGCCGTCCTTAGTAGAAGAGATGCCCACTATGTCTGTCAGCGGGACATCGGGGCTCCCGTAGTTCTCAGCATCGCCGAAGGTATAGATGCGGCCGGTCCTCGACACCAGCCAGTACCCACCACCGTTGGGGGTCGCCGCCATACCGACAAAGGGTTGCCCCACGCGCAGGTCGGCGGCCGAACCATAGAAGTGGGCATCACCGAAGGAGAAAACGCCACCGTCCGCGGCTACTTCCCAGTAGCCGCCGCCGTCGGGCGTGGCGACCATCCCGGTGACCGGTTTGGCCAGTTTGATGCCGGCGGCCGAGCCACGGAAGCCGCCACCGGCGAAAGCGAAGACTCCGCCTTGCGCCGTGGCCTCCCAGTAACCGTGGCCCGCATAGGCGTCCACTTGTACCTGTTCGCTCCCGTCGGGCAGGTCCACGGTCACGGTACCGTCGGCCGGCCCGCTGCGGACCGGCAAGAAGTTCACTACCAGATGGCAGGTGGTGCCGGCCGGGGCGGTGCACAACGGCGTCACCGACCACCGGCCTTCGTCGCCCCAGATCGTGGCGCTGGCCTGGAAGGGCCCCGTGCCGTCCCGGACGGTCAGAGTGGCACTGTTGGGTTGGAGAGGGGTCGTGCCAATGACCAACGACGAGGGCGAGACAAGCTGAGGGGCCACCGCCGCCGGCATGGCGTAGTCGAGTGCGCCCGCAGGTCCTGAACTCAGCAGCTCGGTCATCGAGGTGACGCCGTCGACCGTGGTGGCCGCCGCACCTATGGCGGGATGGGGACCGTAGTCGCTGAGAACGTTGCGCCGGTGGTCCCAACAACCGCTGGCAACGGCACTGGTGCAGTCCATATTGGGCGAGCGCGGCCCGTCGTCGTACATCCAGTCATAGTCCGCCAGCAGCGCCGAACCCTCTCCCCCGGCCCAGTTGGATCCCCAGGTGGTGTCGGCCGGCCCCGCGGGATCTTGGTTGGAACTGGCGGCCACCTTGGACAGAGCATCGAGCTTCGAGGACAAACCGGTGAACCCGGGCAAGCCCCGGTCCACCCTTTCCAAATCGGTGAGCACCAGCAGCTGCTCGGCCACGGAAAGGCTGTCGTAATAAGACGGCAGTTCGAGCGGGCCCACACCTTCAGCGGCGCGTGCCACATCTATGGCGTGCACAACGGCCAGCTGGCACGGCCCGGCGCCGGCGCCGCAGGCCTGCTCCATGGCCGGCGTGCGAGGGACATTGTCTGGCGGGTCAGCCAGGGCGGCGCCAACCTGGGCCTGGGCCGCGGGCGCCACAAGCGGTACGGCGCCGACGGCCGCCAGCAGGGCGAACGTCGCCCCCGCTGCTCGCCATCCTGGCCAGCCTGCGCCGGCGCGCCGCGCTACTTGAGAACCCATTGGTTTGCCTGTGCCTCCGGCTCGTCCGATCCAATTTCCCTAGGTCTCGGGCCTGCGCGAAGGGACCTTTAATCAGCGGAAGAGCGCCCGGGGCAGAACCGGAGAAGGGCGAAACCACCTAGGGCCCCCCCGCAAGCTTTAATGGGGAGCGGAGGAGGGCCATGAAGCGCGCCGACGCAGGAAACGAAATCCCAGCAGCAGTACCAGGCGGGGAGGAGCGGGGGAGCTACCGCGCCGCTATGGCGGCGACGGCGCTATTGGCGCTCGTGGCCACCGGCGGGCTCGTCTCGGCCAAAACGGGCCCCGGGCACAAGCACCTGCTCGCCCTCGGCTCCCATAGCCCGGCACCGCCCCCCGTGGCCGGAACTACGACCCCGACCCCCGTCCCGGCTACAGCCCCCGTCGGCACAACGGCTACCGCCCGCACCACCACGACTACAGTCGTCCCCGCCCCTAGGGTCATCTCAGTGACGCCGAAACCGGGTACGCAGGGCGTGACCACGGGCACCCGGATAAGGATCGTGCTCTCGAGCCCGGCCCGGCCCGGAACACCCATGCCGACCTTCGTCCCGCCGGTGGCGGGCAAGTGGTCCATAGACGGGGCGGCCCTGACCTTCATCCCCTCCTACGGCTACGTGCCCTGGTCCAAGGTGCGCGTCAACATCCCAGCGGCCTTGGCTCAGCGCACCCACTGGAGTTTCAGCGTCGGGCCTCCTCCTATTCTCCGTGTCCAGCAACTGCTGGCCGAGCTCCATTACCTGCCACTGCGGTTCGTCTTGACGGCGGGGGCACCGGCCACCGGGGCGGCCGCGCTGGCCCACGAACCCAGGGCGGCTTCCCTCGTGCCTTCTATCTCGCAGATCGGGAGTTTCAGCTGGCGCTACCCCGACGTGCCGGCGTCGCTGACGTCACTTTGGTTGACGGGCCAGGACAACGTCGTAACGACCGGGGCGATCATGCACTTCGAGGACGACGTCAACCTGACCGCGGACGGCTTGGTCGAGCCTCAGGTTTGGGAAGCGCTCACGCAAGCGGTAGCCCGGCGCGCCACCAACGCTGTCCCCTACGACTACTTAATGGTGAGCGAGGCGCTGCCCGAGCAACTGGTCGTTTGGCGAAACGGTAAAACCGTGTACACGAGCCTGGCCAACACCGGTGTGCCCGGGGCATGGACAGCCACGGGCACTTTCCCCGTTTACGCCCGCTTCTCCTCCACCACCATGGAGGGGACCGACCCCGACGGCTACCACTACGACGTGACCGGGGTCCCCTGGGTGGCATATTTCAATGGCGGGGACGCCGTCCACGGGTACTGGCGCTACGGTTATGGGTACCCCCAGAGCAACGGTTGTGTGGAGCTGCCCGTCGATAATGCTCAGGTGGTATGGGGCATGGACCCCATCGGCACCCTCGTCACCGTCACCGACTAGCGCTCCCTGTCCGGCCCGCGCTCACGCTTGGCCGAGCGGAGCGCGATTGATTCTGTCAACCTTGCGGCACGTACTCATCGGGCCACAGGCCGTGGCCCGAACGGCCTCGGCCCGCAAGGGCGGGCGCCCCAATGACAAGGAGAGGCATGACTATGACCACAAGGACGTGCACGGCGGTCCTGGGATCGCTGGTACTGGCAGGGACCGGGTTAGCCGTGTTCGGTCCGTCCCTCGTCGGGACGGCGCCGGGAGCGGCAGCGGCACCAGCGCCGGCGGCATTGACCTCCCCGGCGGTCCTCTGCCCGACCGACGCGGCAACCGTTACGGTGCAGGGCTATGGCAGCGCCGAAGGTCAGCCCGATGAGCTCGTTATTTCGCTCGGGGTGCAGACGCAGGCGTCCACGGCATCGGGCGCCCTTGGCACCAATTCGGCTCGGGCCAACGCCTTGATCTCCAAACTGGAGGCGGACGGGGTCAGTGAGGCGGACCTGCAAACCTCGGGCCTGTCCGTCCAACCGGTCTACACGGGGCCCAAGCAGCTCATAACCAGCTACCAGGTGATGAACACGGTCACCGTCACGCTCTACGACCTGGCCGAAGCGGGCAAGATCATCGACGACGCCGCGCGCGCCGCCGGCAATGCCATCGTCGTCAACAACATCGCCTTTTCCGTCAAGGACGATACCGCTCTGCTCGGTCAAGCCCGGGCGGCGGCGGTACGCCAGGCTCTGGGCCAGGCGCAGGTGATGGCGGCCGCCGCCGGCATGTCGCTGGGGCACCTGTGCTCTCTAGTGGACAACTCCTCCGAGCCCCCGCCCGTGACCTTCGCCTCCGGGGCGCCGGGCCGGGCGACCGCCCCCAGTACCCCTGTCGAACCGGGACAGGAGCAGGTGACGGCGAACGTCACCGCCGTGTACGAGCTTGTCGCCGCTCCCCCGGCGACGTAATGCGCCGCTCCCAGGGCGGCCACCGCCACCAGCCTCAGCGCTCGAGAGCGGTGCTCGGCGCGGGGCCCCTCCTCGTGCTTTTCGTGCTCGGGGCCGGCGGGACCGGCCCGGCACAACTGTCCGCCCCGGTGGCCAGCCGATCGGTGGCGGCACGGGGATGGGAACCCCTGGCCTACGGCGACGCTCAGGTCGACACGCCGGCGTCGTGGCCTGTCGTCTATCCGGGCTCCGACGTCTGCGGCCCCGGTGGGGCCGGGGGCGTAGTGCTCCTGGGCTCGTTCGGCGCTTCCAGCTGGTGCGGCTCCAACGTGACCGCGCCGGCCGG
>JBKQUU010000112.1:0-11391 GCA_052325485.1 Acidimicrobiales bacterium
GACGATCTACCGGCTTACCCTCGAGCCGATGGACAAGAGCACATGCTCGGGCCGCTGCGCCCAGTACTGGCCCCCGGTCGTCCTGGCCCCGGGCCAAAGCAGCCCTCTAGGGCATGGCGTCGGCCACCTTGGGACCATTTCCCGTCCTGGTGGTGCTCGCCAGGTCACCTATGAGGGCATCCCTCTCTACCGGTTCGTCGGCGACAGCAAGCCGGGACAGGTCAACGGCAACGTAAAAGACGCCTTCGGGCAAGGGTGGGTGGTCAACCCCGCCAACCCGAGGTCCGTCCCTAGGCGCGACGCTGGCGGGGCGCCCGTCACGACCACGACCTTCCCCTCCGGGGGGGTGGCGTAC
The DNA here is from genome assembly GCA_052325485.1 of Acidimicrobiales bacterium. Lineage (GTDB taxonomy): Bacteria > Actinomycetota > Acidimicrobiia > Acidimicrobiales > Palsa-688 > Fen-671. The sequence continues at coordinate 356 of JBKQUU010000112.1, forward strand.
TGAAGATGTCCACAACCCTGCGGGAGGTCTCCCGGGCGCCGGCCCGGGCGAGCACCACGGTCTGGGCCGGCGTCATGTCGATCGCCGGGCTGTCGCTGTGGCTGGCGGTCGTCGGGATGGGTGACCTGGTGCACGCCCGGGATCTCGGGCGGGCCATCGAGTCGGCGCGGGGCCAGACTGTCGGGCCGGCGCTGGTCGTCACGGTGGTAGCGCTCCTGGCCGCCGAGCAGCGCTGGCCGGCCGTGCGCCGGCCCCTGCTGGCCCGGGCACACCTGGTCGACGGCTGCTTCTTCCTTCTTTTCGCCATAGCCGTGGTGCCCTTGCTGACCCTGGTCGAGACCGGCTTTGCCCTAGAGATCGTGCGGCACGCCTCGTTCTTGGTCCTGGCCCGCCTGGCCCTGGCACCGCGGCTGGTCGTAGTGACGGCGATGCTCGTCGGCATCGACGGCATGAACTGGTGCGCGCACGTCGCCAACCACCGTTCGGCCACGCTGTGGCGGCTCCATGCCCTCCACCACTCCCAGGAAGACATGAGCGTGCTCACAACGTTCCGCACCCACCCGCTCGTCCATGCCAGCTACCTGCCGGCGCTGCTCCCCGCGCTGATGCTCGGGGCCAGCGGGACCGTGCCGGCCGCCGCCCTCATCGTCTACGGCTGCCTGGTCACCCTTCCTCACGCCAACCTGAGCTGGCGCCTCGGGCCGCTCGGGCGCGTGGTCGTGAGCCCTGCCTACCATCGCACCCACCATGCCCGCCATGTCTCCGGGCGCGCCACGGTCAACTTCGGCTTCGTGCTGGTCGTCTGGGACCAGCTCGCCCGCAGGGCGGAGTTCCCCGTCGCCGGGCCGCCCGTCCTGACCGGGATCGCCGGCCGCCCCGTCCCCGTGGAGCAGGCGGTGCCGGTAGCGCCCGGGGGGCGCCGGCCCGAGCTCGCCCATCTTGTGCTCGCCCAGCTCGCCCATCTTGTGCTCGCCCAGCTCGCCCAGCCCTTCCGGCGCTCCTCGACGGTGGACGGGCCGTCGTGAGGCGGCGCGGTGACGCGCTAGCGCGCCTGCTTGAGCTACGCCGCGCCCCGGTGGTCGCCGATGGCGCCCTGGCGGCGGCGCGAGCCGCCCTGGCCTGGCTGTTCGTCTACCACGGCGCCAGCACGCTCTTCGGCGCCTTTCACGGGGCGGGCATCCACCGGATGGCCCTATTTTTTTCCACGGTGGCGCACCTTCACCCCGGTACCTTCTTCGCCGTGCTAAACGGCTCCACCGAGTTCTTTGGCGGTATCGCGGTCGGTATCGGCCTGCTGAGCCGTTTGGCTGCCTTCGGCCTGTTCGTCGACATGGTGATCGCCATGGTCACGGTGACCTTCCGTAACGGCATCCTCTCGGACGCCGCCGGCTCGGGCTATGAGCTCAACGTGGCGCTGGCCGGCCTGGCCTTGGTCGTCGTCCTCCTGGGCGCCGGGCGGGCAAGCGCGGACGCCTGGATCGGGAGGGCGCTAACGAAGCGGGCGTCCCGCCGTCCCGAGGCGCTCCCCGCCCCGATGCCCTAGGAACTACGTTGCCCCCAGCATGATCGACAAGCACCAGCGCAACCTGGCGCTCCTGGTTGCCAGCTGCCTGTTCATGGAGAACCTGGACGGCACGATCGTCACCACGGCCGCCCCCCGCATAGGTGCCGACCTGCACGTGAGCTCAGCATCGATCGGACTGGTGATAACCGCCTACCTGATCACCCTGGCCGTGCTGATCCCCCTCAGCGGGTGGATGGTGGCCGCGCTGGGCACCCGCAAGGTGTTCCTGGCCGCCATCGTCATTTTCACCCTGTCGTCGCTACTGTGCGCCGGGAGCGCCAGCTTCCCGGAACTGGTGGTGATGCGGGTGCTCCAGGGCGCCGGGGGGGCCATGATGGTGCCCGTGGGCCGCCTGGCCGTCCTGGCCCGCACGGCCAAGGCGGACATGATGCGCATGATCGCCTACATCGTCTGGCCCGCTCTGGTCGCCCCCGTGATCGCACCGCTGGCCGGAGGCCTTATCACGACGTACGCCAGCTGGCGGTGGCTGTTCCTGATCAACGTCCCTCTGGGCGTGGTGGCGCTCCTGGTGGGCACCAGAGTGGTCCCGGCCAGCCCGACGAGCTCTGCACCCCCGCTCGACGTGGGCGGCGTGGTCCTGACCGGCACGGGCCTGGCCGGGCTGGTGTACACCGCTCATCTAGCCTCCGAGCCGGGCTCGGGGTGGATGTCGATCACCACCTTCGGGCTGGTCTCCGCCGCCCTCATCGCCATCAGTATCCGCCACCTGCTGCGCGTGCCCTCGCCGTTGCTCGACCTGTACACGCTGCGGACCAAGTCCTTCCGCGCCTTTGTCGGCGGCGGGACGCTCTTCGGGATGACCGTGGGGGCAGTGCCGTTCATGCTGCCGCTCCTCTTCCAGGACGCCTTTCACTGGTCCCCGGTCAAGTCGGGCTCGGTGGTCCTGTTCGTCTTCGTGGGCAACATCGGCATAAAGCCGGCCACCACTTTCCTGATCAACCGGTTCGGGTTCCGCAGCGTCCTGGTCACGGCCACGGCCGGGGTGGCAGCCACGGTGGCCGTTGCCGGGTCGGTCTCGGCGGCTACGCCACTGGCCCTGATCGTGATCATCGTGCTGCTCAGTGGGGTCGCCCGTTCCGTAGGCTTCACGGCTTATACGACCCTCGGCTTCAGCGAGGTGACCGAGGCGGAGATGGGCCATGCCAACGGCCTGTCCGCTACCACCCAGCAGCTGGCGGCGGCACTGGGCGTGGCCGTGGCCACGGTCGCCCTGCGCATCGGCGGCCCCATCGGTCGTCTCTTTTCCCCGCGCCCCGGCCCGTCGACCAGCTACACCGTGGCCTTCGTGGTCATGGCTCTGTTCGCCCTGGCGGCGGCGGCCGGTGCCACCCGGCTCGGTCCCGATGCGGGCAGCGCCGTGCGCCGGGCCCGGGGGAGGTCGGCGGCCGGCCCGGCCCCCAGGGCGCCCTAATAAATCGGCGACGGGCCAACACAGAAGAGCCGAAATAATGACCTAAGACCCTTTCCCCGGCTCGTCTTGGCTCTTACGGTCGATAATTGTGAGTGCGGGTGTGGTCATAGGTCGCGATGGCCTTGACGAGCTGGTCAAAGTGCTCCTCGCCCGGGGGTTCAGGGCTGTCGGCCCTGTCGTGGCCGACGGCGCCATCACGTTGGGGGAGATCGAGGGCGCCGCCGACCTGCCCGAGGGTTGGCATGACACTCAGGCTCCCGGCCACTACAGCCTTACCCAGACCGGGCTCGGGCGCCTTTTCGACTGGGCCGTCGGGCCCCAGTCCGTGAAGGCCGAGGTTTTCCCCCCCAGAACGACCATCTGGCGAGCCGCGCCCCCCGAGTACCAGGTCGAGGAGATCGCCGACACTGCTCCCGCGGTGGCCGTCATCGGGGCCCGGCCATGCGACCTAGCGGCGTTGGAGGTGCTGGGCCGTGTCCTCGATGGCGGACCGGTGCAAGACCCCACCTACCACCGGCGCCGGCGGGCCGCCTTCCTGGTCACCGTGGAGTGCACGCGCCCGGCCAGCACATGTTTCTGCGCGGCAATGGGTACCGGCCCCGGTGCCGCCCAGGGCTTCGACATTGCTCTCACCGAGATCGAGGGCGGTGCGCCCGCGGGCAACCCCCCATCGCAGAACGACGCGCCTCAGTACCTGGCCCGGGCCGGGACTCAGGTAGGCAGAGACGTGCTCCTGGCGCTGCCCCAGAGGCCGGCCAACGAGGAGGACCGGTCCCAGCGGGTGGCGTTGTTGGCCCGGGCCGGATCGCGCATGGGCCGCAGCGTTGATACTTCCGGCCTGCCCGAGCTGCTCGCCCGCAACCTGGGCAACCGGCGGTGGGACGAGGTGGCGGAGCGTTGCCTGGCGTGCGGCAACTGCACCTCCGTATGCCCGACATGTTTTTGTGCCAATTTCGAAGACACGACCGATCTCCGGGGCACCGTCGAGCGCCGGCGGACCTGGGCCTCGTGCTCGGACCTCGCCCATTCGTACGTGCACGGCGGGCCTGTACGGGCCAGCATCAAGTCGCGTTACCGGCAGTGGGCAACACACAAGTTTTCGTGGTGGTGGGACCAGTTCGGCGTTTCCGGGTGCGTGGGTTGCGGTCGCTGCATCACCTGGTGCCCGGCGGGCATTGACATTACAGAAGAAATTGCTGCCTTGCGCGCCAGCGACGGCGCCGGTGAGCCATGAAGGGGTAAGCCAAAAAATGGACCTGTCCGCGTCGTCCCGATTATTGCACCACCCACTTTTCGCCGGGCTGCCGTTGGCGACCATCGAACGAATATCCGTGGACGCCCACAACGTCGCTTTCGAGCCCGGCCAGGTGATCCTTTCCGAAGGCGCTCCGGCGTCCACCCTGTACCTTTTGCAGCATGGGAAGGTCGCTCTTTCCGCCCACGCTCCGGGCAAGGGGCATCTTCTTGTCCAGACGCTGGGGCCTGGCGAGGTGCTGGGGCTGTCCTGGTTGTTCCCGCCTTACAAATGGCGCTTTGACGGCCACGCCGTCGAGTTTGTGGAGGCGCTCGCCGTCGACGGCGAGCGCCTGCGGGCCAGGATCGAAGAGGACCCCGTACTGGGCTACCAAGTTATAAGGCGCATCGCCCCGCTCGTCGTCGAGCGCCTCCAACAGACCCGTACCCAGCTCCTTGACCTTTACAGCACCGGGAGCGACGGCCATGGCGCCCGCACTACCTGAAGCACCGCCGGTGCCGTCCCGCCTCGGCCCGTTCACGCCCCTGGTCTTCCAGGTGGTCCGCCGCGACCAGGAGGCGCCTGATGTAGTCACGCTCGCCCTCCAGCCGGGCCCGGGCCAGTCCTTTGAGTTCGCGCCCGGACAGTTCAACATGCTTACGGCCTTCGGTGCCGGTGAGGTGCCGATCTCAATTAGCAGCTCACCCGGCCGGGGCCCTCTTCTGCACACGGTGCGCGAAGTGGGCCCGGTGACCCGGGCGCTGTGCCGGGCGCCCGTAGGGTCGCCGATCGGGGTGCGCGGTCCGTTCGGTACGGACTGGGGCACCGATGACTTTGCCCAGGCCGACGCCGTTGTGGTGGCCGGCGGGATCGGGCTGGCGCCGCTGCGGGGGGCAGTGGAGCTCCTGCTGAAGCGGGTCGGCCTGCCCGCCGGCCCCCGCAAGGTGGTGGTGCTGGTCGGCGCCCGCGCCCCCGACCAGCTGATCTTTGGGGCCGACCTCAAGGCGTGGACCTCCTTGGGTGCCGAGGTCGCCGTGACCGTCGACGTGGGGACCGAGGGCTGGAAAGGTAACGTGGGCGTGGTCACCCGGCTGGTGCAGGGAGCGGGGTTCGACGCCGCCCGGACCATGGCCCTGGTGTGCGGGCCGGAGATAATGATGCGTTTCGCCGTCCAAGCGCTCATAGAGCGCGGCGTGCTACCGACGGCGATCCGCCTGCGCATTTCGCTCGAACGCAACATGCAGTGCGGGAGCGGCATCTGTGGCCACTGCCAGCTGGGCCCGTACATCCTGTGCCGGGGCGGGCCGGTCGTAACCTACCCGGAGGCCAGCCGGCTCCTGGCGGAGGCCGAACTGTGATGGCCGCCCAGCCCCGCCCGAAACTGGCCGTGTGGAAGTTCGCCTCCTGCGACGGCTGCCAGCTGAGCCTGCTCGACCTGGAGGACGAACTGTTGGCTTTGGTCGAAGCGGTGGAGATTTCCTATTTCCTCGAGGTCTCCCGTGCCGTGGTGGCCGGCCCGTACGACGTTTCATTGGTGGAGGGCTCGGTGACCACGAGCCAGGACGCGGAAAGGGCCAAGCTGGTGCGGGCCTCGTCGCGGACGCTGGTGGCCATCGGGGCTTGTGCCACGGCCGGCGGTATCCAGGGCCTGCGCAATTGGGCGGCGGTCGACGATTACGTGGCCACCGTCTACGCCCACCCCGGCTACGTCGACACCCTGAGCACCTCGACACCGATCTCGGCTCACGTGCCGGTGGACTTCGAGGTGCGGGGCTGCCCGGTCAACCCTCATCAGCTCCTCGAGGTCCTGACCGCCTACCTGGCCGGTCGGGCGCCTCGGATCCCGGGCTACACCGTCTGCCAGGAGTGCAAGTCCGCCTCCAACGTGTGCACGCTCGTGGCCGGTGCCACCCCGTGCCTCGGGCCGGTGACCAGGGCGGGGTGCGGCGCCGTGTGCCCCAGCGTCGGGCGAGCCTGCTTCGGTTGCTTCGGGCCATCGGCCACCGCCAATACCACTTCACTGGCCCGGCGCCTGGCGGCCGACGGGGCGGCGCCCGCCCAAATGGTGCGGCTGTTCCGGAGCTTTACGGCCGCCGCGCCGGAGTTCGCTAAGGAGAGCGCCGCACATGACGCATAACGCCAGCCGCGCCTTGAACGTTGACGCCCTGGCTCGGGTGGAGGGCGAAGGCGGCCTGCACGTGGTGGTGAAGAACGGTTCAGTGAGCGAGGTCGCCTTCAACATCTTCGAGCCGCCGCGTTTCTTCGAGGCCTTCCTGGTCGGGCGGGGCTACGAGGAGATCCCCGACATCACGGCCCGAATATGTGGGATCTGCCCGGTGGCTTACCAGATGACCTCTTGTGCCGCCGTCGAGGACGCTTTCGGCGTCACCGTCAGCCCCGCCGTGCAAGAACTGAGGCGGCTGCTCTACTGCGGGGAATGGCTCCAGAGCCATGCCCTCCACGTCTATTTCCTCCACGCCCCGGATTTCTTTGGCTGCCAGGACGCGGTCGAGCTCGCCGCCCTCGACCGCCCCGCGGTGCAGAGGGGCCTGAGCTTGAAAAAGACCGGCAACCAGGTCATGACTGTCGTCGGGGGACGTGCCGTCCATCCCGTCAACGTGCGGGTGGGAGGGTTTTACAAAGCGCCGTCCCGGGCCACGGTCAAGGCCTTGGAGGGCCCGTTGCGCCAGGCGCTCGATGCGTCGTTGGAAACCGTCAAATGGGTGTCCGGGTTCGATTTTCCCGATATCGAGGGCGACTATCTTTTCGTGGCGCTGCGCGACGGCGTTCGCTACCCGATCGGGTCGGGCCGGGTGGTGTCGTCGAGCGGGCTCGACTGCTCGCCGGGCGAGTTCGCCGAGCTGGCCGTGGAAGAACACGTTGCCCGTTCCAATGCCTTGCACGCCCGGCTCTTCGGACGTCTCGCCTACCTGACGGGGCCGCTGGCCCGCTACGCCCTCAATGCCGACGTGCTGAGCCCGAGGGCCAAGAGCGCGGCGGCCGAGGCGGGGCTCGGCCCGGAGTGCCGTAACCCGTTCCGTAGCATCGTGGTGCGAGCCGTGGAGATGGTCTTTGCCTGCGAAGAGGCCCTGCGCATCGTGGAAGCCTACGAGCCGCCTCTGGTCCCGGCCGTCGCCATGCCCGCCCCTCCTGGCACGCTCACCGGGACGGGGGCGACCGAAGCGCCGCGCGGCTTACTGCTGCACCGGTACGAGATCGACGCCCACGGGCTTGTCCGCCAGGCCCGCATAATGCCGCCAACGTCGCAGAACCAGCTCTCGATAGAGGCGGACCTGTTCAGGGTGGCCGAGGCCGGCCTGGAGCTTTCCCACGAGGACCTGACGCGCCGGGCCGAACTGGCTGTGCGCAACCACGACCCGTGCATAAGCTGCGCTACCCACTTCCTCGACGTGACTGTCGAAACCAGGCCGTGACCATGCCCCGCTCCAACGGTCCCCGGCCACTGGCGGCAGCCGGGCTTGAGCCCGCGTCCCCTACCCCCGGGCCCGGGCCCGGGCACACGGGCCGCGTGGTCGTGGCCGGCATAGGCAACGAGATGCGCGGCGACGACGGGGTGGGCCCGGTCGTCGCCCGGCGGGCGGCCCGGCTGAGCTCCCGGTCCGGAGGCGGCTTTGTCACCTCGCTGGCCAGTCCCCTCACCCAACCGCTCGACCTGCTCGACGGTTGGGAAAGTGATGACCTGGCGATCGTGGTGGACGCCGTGCGTTCCGGCGCCCCGCCGGGGACGGTCACCCTGACCTGGCTCGACCACCTCGTCGACGTGGTGCTGCCGGCCAAGTGTGCGCGGGCCAGCACCCACGGCTTGGGCGTGGCCGACGTCTTCCGCCTGGCCGGCGAGATCGGGCTGGCGCCACAACGGGTCGCCCTGGTCGGCGTGGAAGGCCAGGACTTCTCGCCCGGCGAGGGCTTGAGCCCGGCGGTCGAAGCCGGCGCCGCCCGGGCGCTGGCCCTGGTGGTGGACCTGGCTCGAGCGGCCCAGGAGGTCACGACCTAACCTCCGCCCCTGCGTCCGGGGCCAGGGGCGGGCTCACACGGTCGACTAGTCGCTCGTTGTGCCCCCCTGGGATTAGGGTGGGCGGGCATGCGCTACCGGACATTGGGTGCCAGCGGCTGTGCGGTCTCGGCCCTGGCCCTAGGCACCATGACCTTCGGCTCGGAGACGGACGAGCCAGGCAGTCATGCTCAACTGGACCGCTTCGTCGACGCCGGCGGCACCCTGATCGATACGGCCGATGTGTACAGCAACACCGGGTCCGAGTCGATAATCGGGCGCTGGCTGGCCAAACAGCCGGCCGAGGTCAGGGACCAGGTGGTCATCGCCACGAAGGGGCGCTTCCCTACCGGCCCCGGTCCCAACGACCTGGGCCTGTCGCGTCGGCACCTGACCAGGGCGATCGACGCCTCCTTGCGCCGCCTGGGGACCGAGCGCATCGACCTGTACCAGGTCCATAGCTTCGATCCCTGGACACCGCTCGAGGAGACCCTACGGGCCCTGGACGACGCCGTGCGCACGGGCAAGATCGACTACGTGGGCTTGTCCAACTTCACCGGATGGCAGGTCCAAAAGGCGGTGGACGTCGCCGTGGCCGCCAACCTCAGCCGCCCGGTCACCTTGCAGCCCCAGTACAACCTGCTGGTTCGCGAGATCGAATGGGAGATTTCCCCGCCTGCCAGGCCGAGGGGCTCGGGCTGCTCCCATGGTCGCCCCTGGGGGGCGGCTGGCTCACGGGCAAGTACCGCCGCGACCAGCGCCCGAGTGGTGCCACCCGGCTGGGGGAAAACCCTGATCGCGGCGTGGAGGCTTACGGGCGCCGCAGCACCCAACAAAGGACCTGGGACGTGCTGGCCGAGCTGGGGGCGGTGGCGGAGGCCCGAGGGTGCACGATGGCCCAGGTGGCCTTGGCGTGGTTGCGCGACCGCCCTGCGGTGAGCTCGGTCATCCTGGGGTGCCGGAGCGTGGAGCAGCTTGACGACAACCTGGGCGCGGCCGACATGGACCTCAGCGAAGAGGAGGTCGAGGCGCTCGACCGGGCCAGTGACCCGGGGGCCGCCGACTATCCCTACGGGCGGCCCGGGACCGAGCAACGCAGCCGGAAGATCGACGGTGGCAGGTCGTAGAGACGCCCAAGGGCACGGCCGTGCGGTGACGGTCGAGGATGTGGAATGGTCTGAGCTGGCTCGCCCTGCTCCGCCGGGCGAGCTGGACGTCGTGGCCGCCCTCGGGCCCGAGCTCGTGCGCCTTATCGGGCAGCGGGTGAAGCCCGGCAGCCGCGTGGGGGTGGCGGTAGGCAGCCGGGGGATCGCCCGGGTGGGCGAGGTGGTGGCGGCCGCCGTCCAGGTGCTGCGGGAGCAGGGGGCCGAGCCCGTCCTGGTTCCCGCCATGGGGTCCCACGGGGGGGCGACCCCAGAGGGCCAGGTCAAGGTCCTGGGCGAGCTCGGCGTCGACGGGCACGCCCTGGGGGCCGCCGTTGACGCCTCGATGGAGGTAGAGGAGATCGGCGCGCTGAGCGGCGGCCAGCCGGTTTACCTGGCCAAATCGGCCCTAAGTTGCGATGCCGTGGTGCCGGTGAACCGGGTCAAGCCGCATTCGGACTTTCGCGCCCCGATCGAAAGCGGCCTGACCAAGATGTTGACGATAGGCCTAGGCAAGGAACGCGGTGCTTCGAGCCTGCACCGCGTCGGTTTCGAGGCCTTCGCGCAGATGTTGCCGGAGGCGGCGGCCATCGTGCTCGGCGTGTTGCCGGTGCCTTTCGGTTTGGCCCTCCTCGAGGATGCGTGGCACCGCCTGCGCCGGGTGGAGGTGGTCCTCGGAGAGGACATCCTGGAAAAGGACCGCGAGCTTCTCTTGGACGCCTGGGCCACCTTTCCCCGCCTCCCCTTCGCCGAGGTCGACGTCCTCGTGCTGCGGGAGATGGGCAAGATGATCTCCGGTTCGGGCATGGACCCCAATGTCACGGGGCGCTTCGCCGGCAATGCCGTCCCCTCCGTGACTACCGTGGGGCGGCTGGCCGTGCTTGACCTGGCCCATAACTCGGGCGGCAACGCCATAGGGGTAGGGTTGGCGGACGTCGTGACGGAGCGTTTGCGGGCCAAGGTCGACTGGGGCGCCACCTACGCCAACGCGGTGGCCTCTAAGTCCCTGGCCGGAGCCCGGCTGCCCGTCGTGGCCGGCAGTGACCTCGAGGCGTTGACGCTGGCCACGGCCACGCTGACCGGAGCTGCTGGTGCCCCGGTGCGCATGGTGGCCATGGTCAATACTTTGGACGTCAACCACATAGCCGTGACCGCTCCGCTGGTGGAGCTGGCCACGGCGGCGGGGTTCTCCCCGTTGGGCCCGGGCCGGCGGGCGCAGTTCGGCCGGGACGGCGACCTGTTGCGGATCGGGGGGATCGAGTTTTTCTCGGCACACCGATGAGCTGTCACCGATGAGCTGTCACCGATGAACAGTGCTTACAGCTTCGCCCTCGTGGGCAGCGCGTGGCGGGCCCAGCTGTTCGCTGAGGTGGCCAGGCGCTTGCCCGACCGTCTCACGCTGGTGGGTGCCGTGGTGCGCCGGCCCCAGTCGGCCGAAGAGGTGGCCCGGAGCTGGTCCGTGCCCGCTTTTTTGTCACCCGAGGAGCTGGCCCGCAGCTCTCGCCCGGATTTTGTGGTCACCGCCGTGCCCCGGTCCGTCAACCCGGGACTGGTCAGCGCGTTCGTCGAGCTCGGTATCCCCGTCCTGACTGAGACTCCTCCTGCCGAGGACGTGACGGCCATGCACCAGTTGTGGGCCAACGTCGGAGCTC
>JBKQUU010000113.1:0-3253 GCA_052325485.1 Acidimicrobiales bacterium
GGTGCGGATGACCAACATCGGGCTCCTGCCCGGGGCCAGCTCGCTCGAGCAGATGATCGCCGAGACAGACGACGGCATTTACATGGACACGAACCGCTCCTGGTCGATCGACGACCGCCGCTTGAACTTCCAGTTCGGCTGCGAGGTCGCTTACGAGGTCAAAGGCGGTCGGTTCGGCCGTATGCTGCGCAACCCCACCTACACGGGTATCAGCCCTCAGTTCTGGGGCTCGCTGGACCGGGTCGGGAGCGAAGCAGAGTGGCAGTTCTGGGGCACCCCGAACTGCGGCAAGGGCCAGCCGGTGCAGATCGGACACACCGGCCACCCCTCCGTCCCGTGCCGGTTCCGGGACGTTCGCGTCGGGGTACGGGGATGAACGCCGCCGACCCTGGCGTCCTGGCGGAGAGGTTGGTCGAAATGGTGGGCCATCGCGCCGAAGCGGCGGTGACGGTGACCCGTACCCGCCAGGGCCTCACCCGCTTCGCCAATTCCTTCATCCATCAGAACGTCGTTGACGAGCACACCGAGGTCTACCTGCAGCTCTCCCTCGACGGTCGCCCGGCCACGGCCACCACCTATCGCAGCGACGACGCGGCTTTGGCCGGCCTGGCGGACAAGGCCCTGGCCGCGGCCGCGCTCCGGCCCGTCGACCCCCAGTGGGCGGGGCTCGCCCCTCCGGCTGGGCTCGTCAGCGCCAAGGACGTGCACTACGACCCGGCCACGGCGGAGGTGGGCCCGGCCGAACGGGCTGAGGCCGTGGCCGCCTTCGTGGCCGCGGGAGATGGGCTCGAGGGCGCCGGGTTCTGCGAGACGACCCTCCACGACCGGTACTTCGCCAATTCCGCCGGCCAGCGCCTCGACAGCCACGACACGAGCGCGGCTCTCGACGCCATCCTCCGCCTGCCCGGTCCGGACGGCCGGCCGGCCTCCGACGGGGTCGCCTCCACCTATTCCTCCCGCTTCGCCGATCTGGACGCCGAGGCCCTCGGTCGTCACGCCGCCGGTCGGGCCCGCAGCGCCGCCGGCCCCGTGGAGCTGCCGGCCGGTCACTACGAGGTGGTGCTCGAGGCCCGTTGCGTGGCCTATCTGATGGATTTCTTCACCTTTTACGGCTTCAACGGGCGAGCGGTCACCGAGGGCCGCTCGTTCGTGGCCGTGGGGGAGCGCCAGCTCGACCCGGTCCTGAGCATGAGCGACGACGCCGGCGACCGGCGCCAGCTCGGACCGGTCTTTGATGCCGAGGGCACGCCCAAACGGCGGGCCCCGCTGGTCGAGGCCGGGGTGGTGACGGGGGTCACCCACGACCGGCGCAGCGCGGCCAAAGCGGGCGGCGGGGCGACCACGACCGGGCATTGCGTCACCGGTGGGGAGGCCTTCGGCGCTATCGCCACCGCCACCTTCACCGAGCCGGCGGTAGCGGGCGGCGCCTGCCCCGCGGCGTCACTGGTCTCGGGGGTGGAGCGCGGCCTGCTCGTGTCCGACTTCTGGTACACCCGGGTCCTTGACCCGAAGACCCTGGTCGCCACCGGCCTGACCCGCAATGGCGTCTTCCTGATCGAGAACGGAGAGGTCGGGCGGGCCGTGAGCAACCTCCGGTTCACTCAGTCGTACGTGGCCGCCCTGGCCCCGGGCCATGTGCTCGGCGTGGGCGACGACGGGCGGCTGGCGCCTGGCGGGCTGCACATGAGCCTCCATTACGCGCCCAGCCTGCACCTGGCCGCCTGGAACTTCACCGGCAACGCCTCGGCCTGAGCCCCGCCTTCTGCTCGCCCTCGCAGCCAGCCTCGTGCTCGCCCTCACCGACCGGCGCCACAGCGGTTAACCTGCGTTGTGATCTTCCTCGGCGGGCTCCTGTTCATCGCCGCCGAGATCGTGGCGTTCGTGGCCGTCGCCCACCAGATCGGCTTCCTGTGGGCGCTGGCGCTGCTCATCGTTACCAGCGCCCTCGGCCCCTTTGTCGTCCGGCACGTCGGCCTCGGTGTGCTGGCCCACACCCAGGAGAGGTTGGGGCGCGGGGAGATGCCTACCCAGGAGCTCCTCGACGGGCTCGTCATCCTCATCGGCGGGGTGATGGTCTGCGTACCCGGGTTCATCGGCGATGCCCTCGGCCTGCTCCTCATGGTCGGCCCCGTACGCCACCTCGTCATCCGGACCGCCGGCCACGGGCTCGCCCGACGGGTACAGACCGTCCGCCCCGGCCGCTGGCGGGTGGTCAGCGCCGGGTCCCGCCCGGTAGGCGAGGGGCCTCCGCCCCCACCTGGCCGCCCCGGCCTGCCCCTCGGCCCGGGCGACAGCGGGGCGTCCTAAGGGTCGCTTCGCAGGACGGCCTTGCGGGTCTTGCCCGGGCCCTTGTTCGTTTTGGCCAGGCCCTTGTCGTGCAGCTCGATGGCGACCTTGGTGGCCAGGCGGCCGGCTACCCGGCTGGTGACCTCGGGGCAGTGCCCGAGACTTAGCGGGGCGCTGAGGGTGACATGGTCAGGCGCGCCTAGCTTTCGCTGGACCGGCCTTGGTACTGACACGGTGAGGCACCAACCGCCGGCCTGAGCCAGGCCAACGCTCAGGCACGGGTTACCCCCGGGCGTGCCCTTGTTGCCACAGCAGGCAAGGTACGCCCGGGATGCCTCCCACTGCTGGCGCCAGGCGGCGAGGTCGAGGGGGGCACCGGGCTCGCCCAGGTGGTGGCGGGTATTGGCCAGGCGCCGGCCCCCGAGCACGACGGGGTAATCACGTTCTTTCAGCCGACGGTCGACTTCGGCCAGGCGGGCGGTCAAGATGTCCAGGCGCCGGCGTTTCATGGCCGCCTCGTCAGCGTTGGCGTAGCCGGCTTGGCAGTCGTCACAGCCGTCGGTCTTAGGCTTCTTGTTCCGGCGAGACGGTGCCCGACAAGGACAAGACGCCTTGGGGTGGGCCGCCAGGCGCCTGGTCAGCGTGCCCACGGCCCGGGAAAGCGACTGGCGCTCTTGGACCAGGTTCTCCCGCCTTGTCTTGACCAAGGCGTTGTTGTCCACACAGATGGTCCCGGCATAACGGCTGTGGATGCCGTAACGGGCCACCAGCACCTTGTAGCGGTCGTTGGCCTTGTGGCCCGCCAGCGCCTGGGCCAGGTCATAGGCCCGGGCCTCGGTCAAGACGGCTTCTATCTCCTCCAACAGCCTGCGCTCCCCGTCGGTCAGCCGAGGACGCGTGGTGGCCGAAGCCCCCGAAGGGACCTGGGCGACACGGGCAGGCAGGAACGGACGAGAAGGCACCGGAC
>JBKQUU010000114.1:0-17166 GCA_052325485.1 Acidimicrobiales bacterium
GGTTGAACAGTTCTTCTTTGGCGTCGCTCAGGCGCTGTGCCAGCTCGTCGTCGTTCAGTTGGCGAAGTTCGGAGGGGCGGCTCATTTACACCTCAACTTCTTCTTGACGGGCGCGGGTAACAAAGCGAGCCTTTATGGGGAGCTTCTGGATGGCCCGCTCCATGGCCGAACGAGCCAGTGCCTCGTTGACGCCGGCGAGCTCGAACATGACCCGGCCGGGCTTGACCACGGCTACCCAGAACTCGGGGTTTCCCTTGCCTGAACCCATGCGGGTCTCGGCCGGCTTGACCGTCACGGGCTTGTCCGGGAACAAGCGGATCCAAACCTTGCCGCCGCGGCGCACGTGACGGGTCATGGCGATACGGGCGGCCTCTATCTGACGGGCCGAGATCCAGCCCGGTTCCAGGGCCTGGATCCCGAAATCGCCGAAGGTGATCTCGGTACCGCCCTTGGCCAGGCCCCCCATGCGGCCACGTTGCTGTTTGCGGTGCTTAACCTTGCGAGGCATCAACATGGCTACTAGTCCCTCGGGAAATGGGGAGTCTCGTGGTGGTCGCCACGAGTGCGGCGCTCGATCTCTTCTTCTTCTTGCAGGAGCCTCTCCAACTCCGGGTCCACCGGCACGATCTCGCGTTCGGCCGCCACCACCGGTTCCTTTTCGGGAACGGCAGCAGGAGCGGGTGTGGTACCGGGCTCACCCATGTCGGGACGTCGCCGCCCCCCGCCGGCGGTCACAACTCGGCGGGGGCCGCCCAGGCCCGACGCTTCGCCGACGGCCATGGCCGCCTCGCGACTGATCTTGTCTTCGCTGGAGGTCTTGTAGGGAAGGATGTCGCCCTTGTATATCCAGACCTTCACGCCGATACGCCCGTAAGTGGTCTTGGCCTCCCGGAACCCGTAATCGATGTCGGCCCGTAGCGTGTGCAGGGGTACACGCCCCTCTCGATAGGACTCTCGCCGGGACATTTCCGCACCACCCAGCCGGCCCGAACACTGCACGCGCACGCCCATGGCGCCCGCCTTTTGCACGGTCTGGACCGTGCGCTTCATCGCCCGGCGGAAACTGACGCGCCCGGCCAACTGGTCGGCGATCCCCTGTGCCATGAGGGCGGCGTCCAGTTCGGGCTGCTTTATCTCCTGGATGTTGAGCTGGACCTTTGGGTTCTTGGTTATCTCGGCCAGCTTCGTGCGGAGCCGGTCCGCCTCCGCCCCCCGCCGGCCGATAACTATCCCGGGCCGGGCCGTATGGACGTCTATGCGTAAGCGGTCGCGGGTGCGTTCGATCTCAACCCTGCTGACGGCGGCGCGCTCCAGTTCCTTATTGAGGTAGTCCCTGATGTGGACGTCCTCGATCAGGTAGTTCTGGTAGTCCCGGTCCGTGAACCACCTTGACTTCCAGTCGGTGGTATTGCCCAAGCGGAAACCGTACGGGTTGACCTTCTGGCCCATTAGCTGTCCTTCTCTTCTTCGCCATCGGTTTCGGCTTGTGCCTCGGGAGCCTCTTGGCCCTCGGGCCCCGACTGTGCTGTTCCAGGCTTTTCGTCAGCACTGGCTGACGGACCATCGGGAACGGCTGCCACCTCTGTCGGTGCCGCGTCCGCTGCCCCGGCCTCCGTGGTCTCGGCGGCCACAGCTTCTTCGGTCCCGGTCGTACCGGTCGTGCCTGGCGTACCCGGGGCGCCCGTTGCCTCGGTTGTACCCGTTGCCTCGGTTGTACCTGTTGCCTCGGTTGTACCCGGCTCGGGGGCGGTGAAGGCCTCAGGGTGCCGGCGTTCCCTCCGGCTGGCACCTTCAGTCGTCTCGGCCCGCGCCCGGCGCGTGGCCTCGACCCGGCGCGCCCGCATGGCCAGGTTCTCGGCTCGCCGGCGAGCCTGCAGGCGGGCCAGCCGCTCTTCGGGCAGACGGCTGACGATCACGGTCACGTGGCTGGAACGCTTGCGGATCCGTGCCGCCCGGCCTCGGGCCCGGGGCCGCCAACGCTTGGCCGTCGGGCCCTCGTCGACGTAGCAGGCGGAAACGTACAGCTCTTCGGGATCAAGCCCATCGTTGTTGGCGGCATTGGCCACGGCCGAATTGAGCAGCTTCCCCACGATGGACGCCGCGTCCCTTTCGACGAACCGGAGCAGGTCCGCTGCCTCGTGGACAGGTTTGCCGCGTATGGCATCGACGACTTCACGCAACTTGTAAGGGCTTACCCGCACGTGGCGCAACACCGCCCGTGTCCCTTCACGCTCGTTGGTCTTAGGGCCTGGCATCAGCGCTTCGCCTGCCGCTCCTGGCCGGCGTGGTAGCGGAAAGTCCGCGTGGGAGCGAACTCACCCAGCTTGTGGCCGACCATCGACTCGGTCACGTACACAGGGACATGCTTGCGGCCGTCGTGAACGGCAATGGTGTGGCCCACCATGTCGGGGATGATCGTCGACCGCCGAGACCAGGTCTTGATGACCCTCTTCTCGTTGCGGCTGTTGAGGTCGTCCACCTTTCGCAACAGGTGGCCGTCCACGAACGGGCCTTTCTTGAGACTGCGGGGCATTAATTACCTCCTGGCGCCGCGACCACGGCGGCGACGGATGATCAAGCGGTCCGAAGGCCGGTGGGAGTGGCGCGTGCGTCCTTCGGGCTGCCCCCAGGGAGAAACAGGGTGCCGCCCCCCCGAAGACTTGCCTTCGCCGCCACCCAGAGGGTGGTCCACCGGGTTCATGGCCACGCCACGGCTCTGGGGCCGGACGCCCTTCCAGCGGTTACGACCGGCCTTGCCGATCTTTATGAGCTCAGCCTCGGCGTTGCCCACCTCACCGATGGTCGCCCGACAGTCGATGGGCACCCTGCGCATCTCCGTCGAGGGAAGCCTCAGCGTGGCGAAGTCCCCTTCTTTGGCCACCAACTGGATGCTGGACCCGGCGCTGCGAGCGAGCTTGCCGCCACCGCCCGGCTTCAGTTCGATGTTGTGCAGGACCGAGCCCACAGGTATGAAGCGCATGGGCAGGGCGTTGCCGACACGGATCTCGGCCCCTTTGCCGCTGCGCAGCACGTCCCCCACGGCTAGGCGGGCGGGCGCCAGTATGTACCGTTTCTCGCCGTCGTGGTAATGCAACAGGGCGATGCGGGCATTGCGGTTGGGGTCGTACTCGATCGAGGCGACCGTCGCCGGGACCCCGTCCTTGGTGCGCTTGAAGTCGACGATGCGGTACTGGCGCTTGTGGCCACTGCCACGATGACGAGCGGTCTTGCGCCCGTACGAGTTGCGCCCCCCGGATCCCGGCTTGGGGACGGTCAAGGTCCGTTCGGGCCGGTCCGTTGTGAGCTCGGTGAAGGCCGAAACGGTCTGGAACCGTCGACCGGCGCTGGTCGGTTTGCGGGAACGAAGCATCAGTACCCTCAGCTCGTCTCGAACAATGCGATCGACTGCCCGGCCGCCAGCGTCACTATCGCCCGCTTGGTGTCCGGCCGCTTCCCGAAGGTCGCCTGCCTCCGGTTGCGCTTGCGTTTGCCGGGCCGGTTGACGGTGTTGACGTTGGTGACCTTGACATTGAAGACCCGCTCGACGGCCCGGCGGATCTCAACCTTGTTGCATTCGGGCGCGACTACGAATATGTAGACGCCCTTCTCGCTCAACGCGTACGACTTCTCGGACACGACCGGCCGTATGAGCACGTCGCGGGGATCGTCCATCAGGCGCCCTCCTCCGTCTCCGGCGCTGTCGCCGTCTCCTGCGGCATGGTCGCCGTCCCCACTCCGGTTGCCGGCCCCGTCCCCGCCTTGGCTTCCTCGACCTCGCCGGCGTCACCCCCGGCTTCGCCTGCCTCGGCTGCCGGTGCCTGGGCTGCCGGTGGCTCGGCTGCGGGTGACTGGGCTGGCGGTGACTGGGCTGGCGCGGGGCGGCTCGCAGGCGGCTTGGTCGCCGGGGTAGGCGCTGCCGGTGCCTCGGCCCACGAGCTGTTGCCCGGAAGGGTCTGGCGAGTGAACACGACCAAGTCGCTGCACAGGACGTCGTAGGCGGCCAGCTCGCCGGTAAGGACGATGTCGACTTCGGTCAGGTTGCGGAACGACTTGAAGGCCAGCTCGTCCCCTCGCGACAAGACGATCATCGCCTTGCCGGTGATACCAAGGGCCGAGAGCGCGGCCTCGGCCACCTTCGTGCTCGGCACGTCGAAGTCCCAGCCCTCGACGACCAGTACCTGGCCGGCACGGGCGCGATCGGACAGAGCTCCCCGCAAGGCCTGCTGCACCATCTTGCGCGGGGTCCGCTGGCGGTAGCTTCGCGGCTTGGGGCCGAGGGCGACGCCGCCTCCGGCAAAATGCGGTGCCCGGGTGCTCCCCTGGCGGGCGCGGCCCGTGCCCTTTTGCTTGTACGGCTTGGCGCCCCCGCCAGAAACCTCCGCCCTCGTCTTGGTGCTCTGGGTACCGGACCGGGCCGCGGCCAGCTGAGCGGTGACGACCTGGTGTATGAGGTGGACGTTGGGCTCCACGCCAAAAACTTCGGGGTCGAGCTCGACCGTGGCCGTCACCGTCCCGTCTTGGGCCCGCACATCGAGAGAAGTGCCCATCATTTCGTCCCCTTGACGGCGTCCCTGATGAACACGAGGCCGCCCCGGGGCCCGGGCACGGCGCCTTTTAGGAGCAGCAGGCTGCGCTCGGCGTCAGCCGAAACGACCTCGAGGTTGAGCGTGGTCACCCGGTCGTTGCCAAGGCGCCCCGCCATACGGGTGCCCTTGAAGACCCGGGCCGGGGTGGCGCACGCACCTACCGAGCCGGGGGCCCGATGGTGCTTGTGGTTGCCGTGGCTGGCCCCCTGGCCTTTGAAGTTGTGACGTTCCATGGCGCCGGCAAAGCCGCGTCCCTTGCTGGTGGCGGTGACGTCGACCTTGTCGCCCGCGGCATATATGTCGACACCGAGCTCCTGGCCCACGGCGAACGAGGAAGTGTCGTCCACTCTCAGCTCGACCAGGGCCCGGCCCGGGTCGACCTTGGCCTTGGCGTAATGACCGCCGAGAGGCTTGTTGACAGTACTCGGCCGGCGCGCACCATAGGTCACCTGTAAGGCGGCGTACCCGTCGGCGCCAGGCGTCTTCACCTGGACGACGCGGACCGGCGCCACCCGTACGACAGTGACCGCGACGGAGCGCTGGCTCTCATCCCAGATCTGGGTCATGCCGACTTTCTCGCCGACAATCGCTCTTTTAGGGGCCTTCGCGGGCATCCTGGGTCCTCTTATACGCGGGACGCTCCGCTCGGGGGTCCCGGGCGGAGCTCGTTTCACGTTGTGCCACGGCGTCCCCGCTGCCTGAGGGCAGGCGGGCAACCATGGACTTCGGTTAGACGGCCTCGCCAGTATAGCTACAGGCGCCCCCTGTGCAAACCGCGGCCGTTTGTCCCCCTCAGGACGCGGTCCCGTCCACCCCGTAAACATAGCGGTCCCACCAGGGACTTAAGTCCCGCCCGCACCACTCTCCGAGGTGCCGGACGAGGTCTTGCGTGCTCGCCGCACCTCCTCCATAGGTGCCGTACCAGGCGGCTAGCGCGGACCGGAGCTGTGCTGCTCCCCCTGCCATATGAGCCACGCCCGACAGCAGCCGGCTCCCCGCCGTGTACGCCTCCCGAGGCGTGCGGCGGCTCCAGGGATGGACCGGGGACAGCACGCTGGGCTCCTCGTCCAAACCGAGGGCCTCGGCCTGGAAGCGCCCGGTCAGCGCCTGGCGGGACGCTGTGGCCCAGCTGGCCATGGCCTCGTCGATCCAACCATCGGACGCGCAGGCGGGCTTGACGCCGCGCCCGAACCAGCTGTGGAACACCTCATGCTCGAGCGCCGGCGCGCACGTCGTCGTGGCCCCGTCGTACTCCATTCCCCTGGCCGTGCCCCACAGGACGGCCAGGAACTCGTCGCCCTGAAGGCGGCCATAGCGGGCCGAGAAATAGGCCAGCCACGCCGACGTGTCCGCCATGACCGCCTCGATGTCGGTACCTGAACCAGCCAAGGCGGCCACCGTCAGCCCGAGCTGCCTTCCACCGGCCGACGCATGCTCCCGGCGCACCTCTACCTCGTCGGCGGGCACGAGCACGAGCAAGGGCGAGAGCGAGGTGTAATGGCGCGGGTAACGAACGCTCCAGTGCGCGCCCTTGGTGCGCTCCTCGAGCGCTCCGTTGACCAAGAGCAGGTGAGGGCGGTCCGCCCCTGTCACCTCGACGTCCAGCTCGATGCTCAGGGTGTCGTGGCACAGGTTGGCGGGGAACCACATCTCCAGGTAACGCCCCGGCTCCAGGTCAGACATCAACAGGTCCCAGGAGACCCCCCCGGGCGACCATCCGACCGCTGACGCTCCCGTCGCTTCGGGTGTCCCTAAACGGTAGCTGAGCTCGAGCAGGTGGACGGGACCGTCGGAGCAGGTCACGTCCACCACCCTCATCCGGGCATCTTCGCCCGCGCCCATGTCGCAGTAGGCCAGGGCGTCGGGCGGCAGAGGTGCACCGTCCAGCGACGCCGCAACGATGGCCTGGCGAAGGTCGAAGACGGGGCACCCTGGTGGCCCGTCGAGGCGAAGTTCCAGGCGCGCCGACACCTCTGCCACCTGGGAGGCAACGTCGAAATGGACCGACGCCACCAGGCGCTCGATGTCGATGGGAACGGCCAGGCGACCGCTCAGCGCAACTGGTGGTGGGGCCGATGGCAACAGGCCTCCCGGTCTGAGTCGAAGGTGACAGGTACTCTCGCTGTTAGAGACGCCGAGCGGTACCGGAGCCGAACAATACCGGAACGGCGCCTGCTCCGGGTTCGCGCCTCCATCACCGGGACGAGGTCATGGGACGAGAAGACAAACCAGAGGGACGCCAGCAGAGCGGGCGCTGGGCCGTCGCCGCCGTGACGTTGGCGGTCAACCTGGGCAGCTTCCTGTTCCTGGTCCTGGTGGCCCGGTCCGCCGCTCCTGCCGTTTTCGGGGCCCTGGGCGCCCTGGCCGCCCTGACCCTTGTGTTCGAGGTGCCGGCCAACGCCCTGCAAGTGGCCGTGGGCCGGACAGTCAGCGCCACCAACACCGGTGGGCGCGTGCCGCCAGTCGCGGCGGGGCCATTAGTCGTCGAGGCCAGCGCTTTCGGTGCCGGTGTGTGCGCTGTGCTGCTGGCGCTGTCCCCTCTGGTCGAGCACTTTCTGCACCTTCCGTCGATCACGAGCGCTCTCTTGCTCGGTGCCTACGCCTTGCCGGTCGGCATGAGCGTGGTGCCTAAGGGGGTCCTCGCCGGCCAAGGCCGCTGGCCGCTCCTCTCGACGGGCCTCTTGGCCGGCATGGCGGTGCGCCTGGTGGTCGGTGTAGCCCTAGTGCGCCGAGGCGGCGGGCTCGAGGGTGCGTTCGTGGCGATGGTCTGGGGCGAGCTCGTGACCGCCGTCATCGTGCTCATCGGGCTTAGGCGTCTGCTCGGCCATCCTGATGGGGGGGCGCCGGCCGAGCTCGTCGTCCCCCCCGCTGGCACCTCGTCTCACCTGCGGTGGGGCCAAGCCAAGGTTGCCGCTGTGGCCTTCACGGGCTACTGGGCACTGACCGCCATAGACATCGTGCTGGCCCGCCATTGGCTCGGGCCCGCTACCTCGGGCTGGTACGCGGCGGCAGCCACGGTGGCCCAGATAGCCCTACTGGCGCCCGGGGCCATCGCCGCCCTCACGTTCCCCCGGTTGGTCGGAGGTGACGTGCCCCGCCTGGTGGGGCCGGACAGCAGGCCCAACCAGCGCCTCATGTTCGCGCTTGGCTCTACGGCGGTGGCCGTAACGGGCTTTGCCGCTGCCCTGGTCGTCACCCTGCTCGCCTCCCAAACAGTGAGGGCCCTTTTCGGACGGCCGTACGCTCCGGCGGCCAGCATCGTCGGTCTCCTGAGCTTCAGCGGCGCTCTTCTCGGTCTGGTGACGGTACTGCTGCACTACCACTTGAGCCGGGGAGGCCGGATCTCGGCCAGCCTGTGCTGGCCTGGCATCCTGGTGGCCATCGTCGGCGCCACCATCTGGCACCGCTCCATGACCGAGATCGCCCTGGTGATGGTCGTGGCCAGCTCCGTCGTCTGCGCGGGCATGCTGCTCATTGCTTTCTTGGGCCACGGCGACCGCGGCGGCGCCGGGCTGGTGGAGCGAGCCAACCTGGCACTGCTTGACGCCTCTTTGGACCTCTCCGTGGTCGTCCCGTACTACAACCCCGGGCGGTTGCTCGTCCCCACGATCGAGCGGCTGCTGGCGGTGCTGGACGCCTCGGGCGCCACCTACGAGGTGGTAGCGGTCTCGGACGGCTCCACGGACGGGAGCGACGGCGACCTCGACGAGGTAGTGGCGGGCCACCCTCAGCTCACCAACCTCGTTTTCGCCCAAAACCAGGGCAAAGGGGCGGCCCTGCGCATCGGCTTGGCCCGGGGCCGGGGCCGCTACTTGGGCTTCATAGACGCTGATGGGGATCTGGACCCGATCCTGCTGGACTCGTTCCAGACCATGGTGCGCCTGTACAGCCCCGACATAATCCTCGGCAGCAAGCGCCACCCGCTCTCGGAGGTCGAGTACCCGCTCCTGAGGCGCGTCTATTCCTGGGGCTACCAGCAGGTGGTCCGGATGGGGTTCCGTCTGAACATCCGTGATACTCAGACCGGGATCAAGCTCATTCGTCGGGACGTACTGTCCGCCGTGCTCCCACGGATGGTGGAAAAGCGCTTTGCCTTCGACCTGGAGCTCTTCGTGATCGCCCGGCGCCTGGGTTACAAGAGGTTCCTCGAAGCCCCTATCCGCCTGCGCCACCAGTTCACGAGCACGGTGTCCTGGCGTTCGGTCTACCGATCGCTCCTCGACACCCTGGCCATTTGGTACCGGCTCCGCGTCCTGCATTTCTACGACGGTGACCAGGGCCCGGCGACACCCGGGGGAGAAGGGTTGCGCATCGACCCCGTCGTCCTCCGGGGCAGCGCCGGGCCGTCCGCTAACGCCCTCGCCGGCGCGCCGGGCCCAGTGCCCCCGGGGAAGAGCCAGGGAAGGCCGGCCACCGTGCCCGCAGCCCCCGACCAGGTGCGCCCCCCGGGCACCTGATCAACGGCGGGCTGGTCAAGCGCTGATATCCTCCCCCAGATAGGCCATGCGCACGCGGTCGTCACGCAACAAGACGTCGGCCGGGGCCTGCAGCACGATCCTTCCCGTCTCGAGCACGTAGCCCCGGTCGGCCAGCTGGAGGGCCTTAGAGGCGTTCTGCTCGACTAGCAGGATGGTGACACCTTGGGCTCGGATGTCCCTCAGGATCCCGAAGATCGTCTGGACGAAAAGCGGGGCCAGCCCCATCGAGGGCTCGTCCAGCAGCAGCAGCCTGGGCTCAGCCATGAGGGCACGGCCGATGGCGAGCATCTGCTGCTCGCCGCCGGAGAGGTTCCCCCCCTGCTGCTTGCGGCGGTCCTTTAGAACGGGGAAGAGCTCGAAGACCCTTTCCATCCGGGAGGCCAGTCCGTGCGGGTTGTTGTAAGAACCGATCTCGAGGTTCTCGATCACCGTCATCTGGGCGAAGATCCGACGGCCCTCAGGGACGTGACTGATGCCGAGCTCGACAGTCTTGTGGGCCGGGAACCGCGAAATATCGATGCCCTCGAAACGGACCTTGCCCAAGGATGCGTGGTGGAGCCCCGAGATCATCCGCAGCGTGGTCGTTTTGCCGGCACCGTTGGCGCCGAGCAGCGTAACGATCTCTCCCTGGTCGACCGAGACGGTGAAGTCGTGCAGGGCCGGGACGGCTCCATAGCGGACCTCGGCGCCGGTGACCTCGAGCAGAGCCATCAGTGCCCGTCGGCGGCTGCGCCGGCGCCGTCATCGGTGTCGGCGGAGCCGAGGTAGGCATTGATCACGACAGGGTCCCTTTGGATCTCGGCCGGCGACCCTTCGGCGATCACCTGGCCGAAGTTAAGGACGACGATACGCTGCGCCACCGACATCACGAGCTTCATATCGTGCTCGATCAACAAGACAGTGATGCCGAGCTCGGTGTTCACCTTGCGCACCAGTTCGGCCAGCTCGATCTTCTCAGCCGGGTTGGTCCCTGCGGCAGGCTCGTCCAACAACAGCACCTCGGGGCTCGTCCCCAAGGCCCGGGCGATCTCGAGGCGTCGGCGCTCGCCGTAGGGCAACGAGCTCGAGAGCTCGTTCGCCCTACGTGTCAAGCCGACAAACTTCAACAGCTCCAGGGTCCTGAGGTCGCTCTCATGCTCTTCGCGCCGGGTGCGGCGCAGCCGCAGCATGGCGCCCGCAGGCCCGGTGTGCTGCTTGGACTCGGCGCCGATCTTCACGTTCTCAAAGGTCGTCAACGCATTGAACATCCGTGATGTCTGGAACGTGCGGGCCACCCCGAGCCGGTTCACCTTGTAGGGCTTGCGCCCGATCACGCTGACGGCGTGACCACTTTTGGGAGTGAAGATGATCGACCCCTCCTGGGGCGTATACACGCCGGTCAGGCAATTGAACAACGACGTCTTACCGGCGCCGTTCGGGCCGATGACCGAAAGGATCTCGCCCCGGTGCAGCCAGAGCGAGACGTCGCTCAGGCTGACGACCCCGCCGAAACGGAGGGTTACGTGCTCGACCGAGAACAAAACGCCTGGGCCATCGGGGGCGGCAACGTCGGGGGCGAGGACCGTCATTGGGTCTCCGGGCCTATATAGCCGGGTTCGTCCAGGGACAACTTGCCGTACGACGACGGCAGTGGCTCTCCCATGGACGTGAGCTGGACCGGGCCACCCGGGCTATCGGGGTAACCGACACCCGCCTCTGTGAGCAGGATCTCCCGCCGCCGCCGACGCGAGGGGACGACTCCTTGAGGCCGGAAGATCATGAGGACAATCAGCAGGGCGCCGAGGTAGATGAACTCGTCTTGGAACTTGTAGTCCTGGAACGAATGGATCTGGAGGTACTGCGGCAGCCACTGGATAAAGGCGGCTCCGATCACGGCGCCGGCGATCGAGCCCATTCCTCCGAAGATAACGAAGACGAGGATCAGGATCGACGTCTGGACAATGAAGTCGTTGGGTACCAGGCTCTGGACCTGGCTGGCGAAGAAGACCCCGGCGAAGCCGGAGGTCGACGCTCCGATGGCGAAGGCCATGACCTTGTACTTAAGCGTGTTGATGCCCAGCGAATCGGCCGCCACCTCGTCTTCGCGGATGGCGGTCCAAGACCGCCCCACGCGGGACTGTTCGAGGAAACTAAAGGCGACCATGAAGACGACCGCCACCCCGAGTATCAGGTAGTAATAGGGCAGGACCGTCCCCGTCCAGCGGTAGCTGACCGAAAAGAGGTGGATGGAGAACTGTGGGATGAACCCAGGCGTCCCGGCCGGGCCGCCTGTGACCCCATTGAGGTTGTTGGCGACGATCTCGATGATCTCGCCGAAACCAAGGGTCACGATAGCGAGATAATCCCCCCGCAGCCGCAGCGTGGGCGTCCCGAGCAGCACACCGGTGAGCATGGCGGCGGCGATGGAGAACGGGATGACCCAGAAAGGGTTGAGGATGAAAGGCGGTTTGATCGGGAGCGCACCTGTGAAGTAGGCGGTGGCGTACGCCCCGATGGCCCAGAAGGCGACGTAGCCGAGGTCCAGCAGCCCGGCAAAGCCCACGACAACGTTAAGGCCCATGGCGAGCAGGACGTAGATGGCGACCTGGGTGGTGAGGATCGACTGTATGCCTGCGTTGAGGTGCAATGGCCACTGGACCGCCACCAGCAGCGCGGCGATAGTGATCGCCGTTTTCCCGTAGGCAAACTTGGCCTGCTTGGTGATCCCGGTGAACTCGTACCGGCTGTGATCGGGCCGCGAGCCGCCGAAAGCGCGGGCGACGTCCAGGCCCACCCACGACACGGCGCCCACCAGGAAGACCGCCCCGGCAACCATCAGGACGACGCCGGCCGGGCGGTTGTGAGGCATGATGCCGATGGAGGCCAGCCAGTGAGCGACGGAGTGGGGTGTGGACGCCCGCCATACGGACCACGTGGTCCACATCAGCCATCCGTAGGCCACCAGGACGACGCCGGCGACCGCGCCCAGCCGCCGCCGCCGCCGGGCGGCCACCAGCTTGCGCAGCTCGGCCAGGCCGAAGAGCAGGACCTCAAGCACGAAAAGGCCGAGCGCCAGCCACAATAGGACCCGGCCCAGGGACCGGTCGTGCGGCACCGCCCCGATGTCGTTCAGGTATTTCGAGACGGAGTTGTGCATCCAGGCCAGCACCCCGTACCCCGCCATGAGGGCGTAGGCGGCGAGCCTGGTGACGCGCAGGGCGCGCTGCTCGAAGAGATAGACGAGCAGCTCCATCACCGCGAAGCCCAAGCCGATCTCGATGCAGACACCGCCCTTCCAGGTGTCGTCCGGCGAGATCCATGACACCCAGACGAAGCCAAAGGCTACGACGGCGGCGTCGAGGCTCAAGCGCGCCCTCCCCAACGCGGTCAGCCCGGAGACCGACGAGCGAAGGTGGTTGGCCCACGTCCTCAAGGCGGCGCCGAAGGTCTGCCAGACCGAGACGACGGAGAAGAGCACGGCGGCGAACCCCACGAACCAGAACATCCTGGGGAACTGGAGCGCGCCGGTGAAACCGGACGTCGGCGCCGAGTTGCTCCCCGCGGGCCCGGTCATGACGGCCAGTACAACAACAGCCCCCACGCACACGCCGAGCCGCCGCACCCAGGCGCTGCGCGCCAGGCGGGCCAGCGGCGCCGGACGAGGTGCGCGCGGCCCCGAGGGGCGCCTGACGGGCCCCCGGCCGGTGGGAGCACCCGGACCGGTGGGGACGTCCGGGCCGGCGGCGGTAACAGGGCCGGCGGCGGTCACGCCTCTCTCCCGAGCCGCTCACCGAGGATGCCCGTCGGGCGGAAGAGCAGAAGGGTCACTAGGACGCCGAACGCCACGACGTCCTGCCATTCTGCGGACATCCAACGCAGCGGGATGCTCTCGAACAGCCCGAGCAGGACACCACCGATCATGGCCCCCCGGATGTTGCCGATGCCACCGAGCACGGCGGCGGTGAAGGCCTTCAGCCCCGGGACAAAGCCCATCGTATAGATAACGCCGAACTGAAGGCCGAAGAGGAACCCAGCGGCGCCCCCCATAAGGCCACCGAGCACGAACGTAAGCGAGATCGTCCGGTCAATGTGCACGCCCATGAGGCTCGCCGTCTCGGCGTCCTGGGCGACGGCACGGATGCCCTTGCCAAGCTTTGTCCGGTTCACGACGGTGTCGAGCACGATCAACAAGACGACGGCGACTACCATCGTCAAGATCCAGACGGACTGGACACCGACCCCGCAAACACGGAAGGCGTCCCCTTCGACCACCGGGGGTGCCGGGATGAACGCGGTATAGCGCCCGAACTCCTTACCCGCCAGGTTGAATATGAAGTAGGAGGCCCCGATGGCGCTTATGAGGTACGTGAGCCTGGGAGCGTTGCGCTTTCGTAAAGGCCGGTAAGCCACCCGCTCGAGGACAAAGGCGGTGGCCCCACCCGCGGCGGCGCCGGCGACGATCCCCACGAGCATGAACCCGATCGCCCAGAAGCCCGCCGGATTGGAAGTGCCGAGCACGGCGCGCATGGCGAACAGGCCACCGAACCCACCGGCCATCACTACCTCGGAATGGGCGAAGTTGATGAGCTTGAGCACGCCGTAGACGAGCGTGTACCCGAGCGCGATGAGCGCGTAAAGAAAGCCGTTGGCGAGGCCGCCAAGGATGAGCGAGACCCAGATGTTGTTGTTGGCAAGGAAACTCGGGCAGCTCATGCGCTCAGAAAATGGTCATCAAACTTTGGCACTAAATTGTAGTAAATCACGGGACGAAATACCAAGTGATGTAAAAAGCCGGGCACCCCGCAATGGCGGAGTACCCGGCTCGTTCACAGCTACAACCGGGTTACGCTAGGCCGAGTTGGACTAACTGGCCATTTACCACTTGGTTTATATAGATGTCAGCGCCGGCGATGTCTCCGTTTGCCTGGAAGGAAACCACCTTCGTGAGGCCGTGGTAGACGATCTTGTGAAGGCCGTTGACAACGTTGATACGGGTGATGGCCGCCGTACCAGCACTGGTCTTGGAAAGGATTTGCAGCTCGGCAATGATCGCGTTGGTGGCGTCGAACGCCTCACCGGAATAGATGCCCACAGGGAACTTGGCCAGCTTCTTGAACCCGTTGGCAAACGCATTGTCGGCTTTGGTGGTGCCGAGGACGGCGCACGGGCAGCTGGCGTAGACGCCGTTGGAGGCGCTGGGCGGGTTGGTCCCGGAGATGAGCGCCGTGCTGTCGCTTCCGTCACCGCTCATGACCTTGCCCGTGTAGCCCGCCTTGGACAGCGCGCCGACGAGAAGGCCGAGGTCGCAGTAATAGCCGCCGTAGAACAGTAGCTGCGGTTTGGCGCTCACTACGGTGGCCGCGTCGTCGGGGTACTGCGTCGGGCTGGCGGTCCCGTCACTGCACTGGCTGGTGCCGGGGAACGTGCCCGTGGTCACCTTCGCCCCGTCCTTGGTCGCCTGGGCGGCAAAGGCGGCGGCGAGGCCCTCGCCGTAGGTGCTGGCGTCGTTGGAGACGTACAGGCTGGTCACGTGGAGCTTCTGCACCACGTAGTTGGCGTCAGCCGGGCCCTGGATGCTGTCGTCGGCGACGTCGCGGAAGAAGTTGTGCCATCCGGACAGTGCCAGCGCCGTGTTCGTGGCTGACGGGCTCACCGTCGCCAGGTTGTGCGCGCTGAACGTAGGCTCGGCGGCCTTGGTGGCGCCGGAGAAGGCTGGGCCGACAACGGCGATGACCGCCGGGTTGGAGGTGAGCTCTTCGGCATCGGTCGGTGAAAGCGTGGCCGAACCCTGGTCGTCCTTGGCCACGTACTTGAGGGTGAACGGTAGCGCGCCGAACTGGGACTTCCCGGCGTTGGCCTGGTTGATGGCGTACTGTACGGCGTAAGCCATGTTGAGGCCGAGCTGCGCGTTGCCACCGGAAAGGGGACCTTCGTAGGCAATGGCGAACGTCGGCTTAGTGGTGTTCGGCTGCTTGGCAGCAAATGCCGCTCCGCTGAAACCGGAGAGCACGACTGCCCCCGCCACGAGCGGCACGCCGGCCTTCATGAGCAATTTCCTCATGAACTTTCCTCCTATTGGGTTTACACTCGGGGCACGCGTTTGCCCCCAGTTCATCGGTGCAGTAACCTTATACACTCAGTCGTCAAATAGCCAGCCAGCTCGCCTTCGGCGTGGGGCTCGGCACAGGGCGTTGGAGGGCTATTAAAGCGCGACCAAGCGCCGACGCGGCGGCTATCGCCCGCGGGCCCGCATAAGGCGCAGCATCGGATGTGTGTAGTTCGCGCCGCTTTGTGCGTTCCCGGGTGCGTCTCTTGTGGCTTTCCCGACGCCGGGCCTCTCCTGCTCGACGCAGGCCAGGCCCCCACGGGCGCTACCATCCTCCTGGTGGAGCCAATCGCCCTGGGCGCCGGCGCTGGACGGCGAGCCGTCATCCACACCGAGGAGCTGACCAAGGTCTACGCCGGAGCTGACTTCGCCGCCGTCGACCGGCTCGACCTCGACGTGCGGGCCGGGGAGATCTTCGGGCTGCTGGGCCCGAACGGCGCCGGCAAGACCACGACCGCCGGGATGCTCACCACCCGGGTGGTACCGACGTCTGGACGAGCGTTCGTGGGCGGTATCGACGTGGCCGCCCACCCGGCCCTGGCCAAGCAGTTGAGCGGCATCGTGTCGCAGCAGAACACGTTGGACCGTCAGCTAACGGTGTGGGAAAACCTTTACTTCCACGGCCGGCTGTTCGGCATCGGGCCCAAGGAATCGCGCCGCATTGCTCACGAGCTGCTGGCCCAGTTCCAGTTGTCCCGCTGGGCGAAAGCCTCGGTGTACGCGCTCTCGGGCGGTATGGCCCAACGCCTCATGGTGGCCCGGGCCATCTTCCACCGTCCGGCCGTGCTGTTCCTGGACGAACCGACCGCCGGCCTGGACCCCCAGAGCCGCCTGGCGCTGTGGGACCTGCTGGGCGAGCTCAACCGGGACGGTCAGACGATCCTGCTCACGACGCACTACATGGAGGAGGCGGACAAGCTCTGCGAGCGGGTCGCCGTCATGGACCACGGGCGGATCCTGGCCCTAGGCACGCCTGCTGCCCTCAAGCAGAGCGTGGGAGCAGACACGGTCGTCACGGTCAAGACGACCGGTGACCCGCAGGACCTCGGGGCCCTCCTGACGGGCCAGATCGATGGCGTGACGCGCACCCGTTTGAGCGACGGCCACCTCCAGTTGCACGTGAAGGGCACCTCAGGGCTGGTGTCCATGATAGTGAGCACCGCGGAGCGGGGCGGGTTCGACATCCTCGACCTCTCGATCGCTGAGCCCTCCCTCGAGACGGTGTTCATCAACCTGACCGGCAAGGAGCTGAGGGACTGATGTCGGTGACCACACTTGCACCCGCGCACGAGCACATCGGTGACCGGCCCCTCAGGTCGGTCTATGCCGCCAGCGTTACCGCCCTCGGGGCGCTACTACTGCGCGACCTCGTCGTGTTGGGCAAGCACCTGTGGGAGTTCGTGCTGAGGACCCTCGTCCAGCCCTTCCTGCTGTGCTTCGTGTTCCTGTTCGTCTTCCCCAAGATCGGCCAGGGCATCGGCGGGCAAGGAGCCCGGGCAGAGTCGGCCTTCGCCACCATCCTGGTGCCCGGCGTGGTCGGGATCTCCATCATGTTCCAGGGGGTGCAGTCGATCGCCCTGGCCATGGCCCAGGAGTTCGGGTTCACGCGCGAGATCGAGGACCGGGTCCAGGCGCCGTGCCCGATATGGCTCGTAGCGGCGGCCAAGGTCCTCTCCGGCGCGGCGCAGGGCGTGCTGTCGGCCGCCATCGTGCTCCCGATCGCCTCGGTGGTCCACGCACCGGGCGTGCGAGCGGAGGTGTCGCTCCACTGGGCCATCATCCTGACCCTTGTCCCCATAGCCACCGTGGCCATGGCCGGTCTCGGGCTCGTGCTCGGCACGAGCTTCGAGCCCCGCAACATCGGGCTCATGTTCGGCTTCATAATCCTGCCCATCACGTTCCTGGGCGGCACGTACTACGGCTGGACCCGCCTGGCACCCGTCAAGCTGGGAGGGTTCCCTTGGCTCCAGACGCTCGTACTGGTCAACCCTCTCATCTACGTCAACGAGGGCATGAG
>JBKQUU010000115.1:0-46884 GCA_052325485.1 Acidimicrobiales bacterium
AAGAGCAGGGCCATGGCGATCATGGCCCGCTGGCGCATCCCCCCGGAGAGCTGGTGGGCATAGCTGCCCAGGTGGACGGGATCTATGCCCACCATGGAGAGCACCTCCTCGGACCGCGCCCGGACCACCTTGGCGTCCTTCTCGCCGTGCGCCCTCATGGTGTCGGAAAACTGCGCCCCGATCGAGCTCACCGGGTTGAGGGCGTTCATGGCGGACTGCATCACCACCGAAAGGTCCCGCCAGCGCACAGCCCGTAGCGCTTTGTCCGTCATCGCCACCATGTTCTGCCCGGAGAAGAGCACCCTCCCCCCGCTGACCTCGGCGGGCGGGGTGAGCAGGCGGGCGATGGCGAAGAGCAACGTGGACTTGCCGCACCCGGACTCGCCCACTACGGCCAGGAACTCCCGCTCGGAAAGCTGGAAGCTCACCTGGTCCACCGCCTTGGCGGTACCGGCCGAGCTGGCGTAGTCCACGCTGAGGCCCTCGACCTCCAAGATGGCCTGGCCCGTCACCGGCGCCTCTTGCGCACCGGGCGCAGGGCCGGGTTGCTCACCTCGTCGAAGGCGTAGTTCAGCAGGGCGAAAGCGGCTCCCAGCATGGCGATGCAGACCCCGGGCATGATCGCCCACAACGGGGACCCGGCTTGAAGGGCTTCGTTGTTCTGCGCCCAGTAGAGCATGGTCCCCCAACTGAGCGTGTCGGGGTTGCCCAGCCCCACGAACTGCAGGCCGGCGGCGGCGACGATGGCGTACAGGGTGGTGCCCAGGAAGATGGCCACGATCAACGAGGTCATCGTGGGCAGCATCTCGGACACGATCACCCGCCAACGCCGCTCACCTCGTAGGCGCGCCGCCACCAGGAAGTCCCGGTTCCTTATCGACAGGGCCTGGACGCGCAACTGGCGGGCGCCGTAGGACCAGCCGGTGACCACCAGCACGGCGATGAGTATGGGGTCGCCCCCGTTCTTGGAGTAGGCGGCGATGACCACGATCAGGGGGAAGGCGGGGATCACCAAGAAAATGTCAGTGACCAGGGACAGCACGTTGTCGGCCAGCCCACCCAGGTAGGCGGCGGTCACACCGATTATCACCGAGAGCAGGGTGGCCAGCGCCCCGGCGGCCACGGCAATATAAAGCGACTCCCGGGTGGAGTAAATGAGCTGGGCGAACAGGTCCTGGCCGTAGGCCGTAGTACCGAGCAGGTGGGCACCGGACGGCCCCAGGGTCGGGCCGTATATCTCGGCCTGGGGGTTATCGTGGGCCACCAGCCCCGGGAAAGCGGCCAGCAAGCAGAAGACGGCCAGGATCACAAAGCCGGCGGTGGCTTTGCGGTTGGAAGCGATGGCCCGGGCCAGGCCCCCCACCGGCCCGGAGCGGAAACGGGCCCAGAACGCCTTCGCCCCCGAGACCCGGCCGCCGGGCAGAGCAGCCGTGGTCATCGCCGGCCGCCCCGTGGTGGTGTGCTCATGGGCCCACTACGCCTGAGTGCGGGCGCGCGGGTCGAGCGCCATGGTGACGAAGTCCATCGCCAGTATGGCGATCAGGACCGCCACCGTGATGAACAGGAAAAGGGTCTGCATAAGGGCGTAGTCTTCGTTTTCCACCGCCGACAGGAGTATGTAGCCGACCCCGGGATAGGAGAACACGTACTCCACCAGGATCGCCCCCGACACCACGAACCCGAGGGACATGGCGAAACCGGTGAGGTTGGGCAGGACGGCGTTGCGGCCGGCGTAGGCGAACATGATCCGCGCCGGCGACAGGCCTTTGGCCCGGGCCATGCGCACGTAGTCCTCGGACAGGGTGGAGATCATGTTGTTGCGCATGGTTAGCACCCATCCGCCGACGGAGGTGACCAGGATCACCGTGGCCGGCAGGATGGCGTGGTACAGCACGTCGCCGATGAAATGCCAGTCCAAGCCCGGGGTGTCGGTGTTGGAGTACCCGAAACCGAGCGGCACCCAATGCAGGGTGACATTGAAAAGAAGAAGCCCCATCAGGGCCAGGAAAAAATACGGGAAGGCGGAGACGATCACAAAAAGGGGTGGGAAGACACTGTCCAACAGGCCGCCCCGCCGCCACGCCGACAGCATGCCTACCAAGGTCCCGGCTATGAACGCCAACACCGTGGTCACGCCCACCAGCCCGATGGTCCAGGGCAGAGCGGAAAAGACCACATGCGAGACCTCGTCGGGGAAAAACGTGAGCGACAGGCCCCAATGCCCGGTGAAGGTGTTGGCGAAGTAGGCGAAGTACTGCCTGATGGCACTCTCGTTGTTATTGACCCCGAAGGCGATCTCGAGCGCGCCCAGGGCCTGCCCGCTCACCCGGCCTTTGAACCGGTCCATCATGGCGACGGCGGGGTTGCCCGGCATCAGCCGGGGGAGCACGAAATTTATGGTGAGGCAAGCCCACAGGGTGGCGACGAAGAAACCCAGGCGGCGTAGGACGTAACGCATCAGGTCGCGCCCACGCCGCCTGGGACCACTTGACTACCTCCGGACCGAACGGGGGCCGGGGGTCACTTCGGCGTCTGGTGCAGCAGGAGCACCTCGTCGTCGGGGAGGTTGTATATGGCCGGCGGGGCGTCGGGGTCCTGGGGGGTGACCAATCCGGAAAAAGCGGCCGTGTCGTACTGGTACCAGTCTACTTCCTCGGTCATCGGGATGACCGGCAGGGCGGTCAGCATCACTTGTTCGAGCTGGTCGACGATGCTGTGCTGCACGCTGGGGGAGGTGGTGGCGGCGTACTCGTCGAAGAGCTTGTCGGTGCTCGGGTTGATGTACCGCTCCCAGTTGGTGGAGGCCAGCTTGCCGATGGGGGCGCTGTTGGGGCCGTAGAGCAGCTGTCGCAGCTCGTAATAAGGGCTGGGACCGCCCACTTCGTTGTTGTAAGCGAGCTGGTACTTACCCGTGAAGAGCTCGTTGGTGAAGTCCGTGTAGGCCAAGTTGTCGGGCGTGAGCTTGATGCCCACCTGGGCTAGTTCGCTGGCGATCACCTGTACGGCGGCAACCCAGTCGGAGTTACCTCCTACGTTTATGATGGTAAAGGAGAGCTCCTTGCCGTCCTTGGCGAAGATGCCGTCTGAGCCCTTCTTATAACCGTCTTTTTCCAGTACCGATACGGCTTTGGCCGGGTCATAAGTGTAGTTGTACTTGGACAAAAGGGACGTATCGAGCCACGAACTGAAGGTGGGGGTGACGATGGAGGCCTGGTTGGAGGGAGGCTCGTACCCGTACTCGCCGATGGCGGAAACACGCGGGCGGTCCACCCCGTAGGCGATGGCCTGGCGCACGGCGAGGTCGTTGAGCGGTGCCACCGTTAGGTTGATGAACATCGAGACATTGGCGATGGGCGGGAACCAGTAGTGGTAATTGGGGCTCTTGGAGGTATAGAAAGCCTTGATATTGGGGATGAACTGGGCCCCGAGCTGGGCCACCCCCGTGGCCAGCTCCTCGTTGGCGGGGTCATTGGAGGTAAAGGCGGGGTACTCGATGGTCTTGACCTTAGGCAGGCCCGGCTGCCAGTAGTTGGGGTTAGCGGTGTAGGTGATGTTCTGGCCGCTGCACTGGCTGACCGTGTAAGGGCCGGTCCCGACAGGCGAGGCGTCGCCGTAGGTCACCGGGTTCTTGATAGACGCCCAGATGTGCTGGGGCAGGACGTCGATCTGGTCGGCTACGTAATAGAAATAGGGGACAGCCGTGGTCTTGAAGGTCAGCACGACGTTGTCACCGTTTTGCACCACGGACTTGAGCACCGACCACACAGCGTTGAGGTCCAAGGCGGGGTTGGCCTTGAGCATGTTAAAGGTGAAGGCGACGTCGGCCGCCGTCATAGGCGTGCCGTCGCTGAACTTCACACCCTTGCGAATCGTGAAGGTAAGGACCTTGTTGGCGTCGCTCCAGGCGTAGGACGAGGCCAACCAGGGGGTGGCCTTACCGTTTTCCAGGCTGTTCACGAAGACCAGCGGCTCGTAGACGAACCCGACCGACTCACCCCAGACGGCGGGGTTGTAAGGGTTGAACGAGCACGGCCACAGCTCCCCCGACTCGTTCGAGATGGTCAGGGCCCCCGATGCCGAGGACGAGTTGCGCACGCTGGCGCTGGCCGAGGTAGGTACCGCGGTCAGGCCCATGGCGAGCACCAACGGGCCCACCAGCGAGATTCGGGTCCAACGTCTTCTCATAATGATCTCCTTGCTTCCGGTTTATCTTGTGGGAAAACAGGGCCGGCGGCGAAACTGGCGCCCACGGCCTCGGCCCCCAGCGCCAGAGCACCGACGAGCGGGGCGTCGAACGGGTAAGCGGCCAGGACCAGTTCGGGGGGAAAGGGCACACCGGAGTTGAGCGCCCGCTCCAGCGGCCCCCGCAGACGCCCCCAGGACCTCGCCATCCCCCCACCGACGGCGACCCGGGCGGGGTCGACGGCGATGACGAGGTTGACCAGGTGAGGGCTGAGCTCGTCGATCAACGTGGCGACCATGGCGTCGAGCTCGGGGTGGGTGGCAGCGGCGTCGAAGACCTGCCCGGCGGTGACCCTCCGGCCCAGCGCCCGCGTACCACGCGAGGCGAGGGCCATCCCGCTCACGGTGTGCTCGAGCATCGGGCGCGCCCCGATGGCGAGGCCAACGTCCCCGCGCGCCACCAGGTTGTAGCCGATCTCCCCCGAGGCGCCGTGGGCCCCGTCCAGGACGCGCCCGCCGACCACGATGGCGGCGGCGAGCCCGGTACCCAAGTTGAGGTAGATGGCCGGGTCCGCCCCGGCGAGCGACCCCCAGCGGGCTTCGGCCGTGGCCGCCGCTTTTACATCGGTGGCCACTCTGACCGGGGCACCAAAGCCAGCAGCCACGGAACGAGCCAAGCCGACATGCTGCCACCCCGGGATGGCCGGGGCGAGCTCGACCCCCTCCTCCCGGGGTACACCGATGGTGGAGACGCCGACGGCCACTAGGTCGTGGTGCTCCCCGGTGACGACGGCCAGGAGCGCCAAGCCGG
This sequence comes from Acidimicrobiales bacterium, assembly GCA_052325485.1. Classification (GTDB taxonomy): domain Bacteria; phylum Actinomycetota; class Acidimicrobiia; order Acidimicrobiales; family Palsa-688; genus Fen-671. The sequence goes on from JBKQUU010000115.1 coordinate 4,994, forward strand.
CGGAGATCCCCTTCTCCAGGACGGCCTGGGCGCCGGCCTGGGGATTTGTGGCCAGCACTTGCTGAGCAAGGCAGGTCCCGTCCAGGTCACAGACGGCAAGAGCGATCTTGGTGCCCCCGAAGTCCATGCCCAGGACTACCTCCATCCCCACCCCCGATCGCACCGCAGGCCGTGCCGCGCTATTTTGACAGGAAAGCTTCCTATCTGCAAAGCAGGCTCAGGATCAACGGTTACAGCGTGACGAGCAGTCGTGCGGCCCGCCCGCCGGCGAGGACGCCGGGGGCGGGCGGGACAGGCGCGGCTGGTGGGGCGGCGCCCAGTGGCGTCGTGGCCGGCCGACCGCAACTGCTGCGGGCCATGAACGAAGAAAGCCTGGTCAACGCCCTGAGGCGGAGCGGGCCACTAATGCGGGCCGACCTCACGCGCGTCTGCGGGCTGTCCAAGCCCACGGTGGGGCTGGGCCTGGCCAACCTGGAACGGGACGGCTTGGTGCGCCTGGCCGGGCGGCACCGAGGGGTGCGGGGCCCTTCGGCGGTGCTCTACGAGGTCAACCCCGAGGCCGGCTTCGTGCTGGCCGTGGACGTGGGCCGGGAGTTCGTCCGGGGCGCGCTGGCCGACCTCGCCGGGACAGTGCGGTCTCGAGGCCGCCGCAGCGTCCACACCGCTCGGAGCCATGACCGCGTGTCCGAGCTGATCGGCCTGGCGGCCGAGCTGATGGACCGGGCCGGGGTCTCCCAGGGCGACATCACTGACGTCGTCGTGGGTAGCCCGGGGGTCTACGATCCCCGGCGTGATGCCTTGACCCTCGCTGGGGGCCTACCGGGCTGGGGGCACGCCCGTGTGGTGACCGATCTGCGCCGGGCCTTCGGGCCCAACATGGTCCTCGAGAACGACATCAACTTGGCCGCGCTGGCCGAACGGGACCACGGCCACGGCCGGGAGGTTGACACATTTGCTTTCGTTTCCGTAGGCACCGGCATAGGTATGGGCCTGGTACTGGCGGGCCGCCTGCACAAGGGTAGCCACGGCGCCGCCGGCGAGATCGGCTACCTTCCTTTGGGAGGGGAGGGGCCCGTCGACGCCTCCGACGCCCGCCGGCGGGGCACGCTGGAGGCAGCTGCTTCGGCGGCGGGAGTGGTAAGGACGGCGCGCCGCCATGGGATGGGCATGCGGATCTCGGCCCGGCAGGTCTTCGAGGCGGCCGCGGCCGGGGACCAGACCGCCGCCGCCGTCGTGGCCGAGGAAGTGGGCCTGGTGGCCAGGGCCGTGGCCGCCGTCAGCCTGGTGGCCGACCCCGACCTGGTCGTGCTGGGAGGAGGGATCGGCTCTGCCCCCGGCTTCGCCGAGGCGGTGGCGGCTGAGCTCCGCCAGATCCTTTCCCCCGCCCCGGACGTACGGGTGAGCGCCCTCGGATGGGAGGCCACCGTCGAAGGTGGGCTCCGGCTCGGCATCGACAGAGCCTGGCAGCGGGTGCTCGACCGGGGCCAGGCCACCAACAGCCCGGTGGGCGGTCATGCCGGCAATTACGGGGGGACGCCGTGAGCCTGTCCGTCCGCCGCTACCGGGCGGGGGACGAGGCCGCCATCTACGACGTCTGCGTACGCACGGGGGACGATGGCCAGGACGCCGCCGGTAAGTTCGACGACCCGCAGCTGCTGGCGGACATCTACGCCGGGCCTTACCTCTTCCTGGAGCCAGAGCTGGCCTTCGTCCTGGACGACGGGCAGCGGGCGGTGGGCTACGTGGTCGGGACGGCCGACACCGCCGCCTTCGTCGGGTCGTACCGCCAAGAATGGCTCCCCCGGTTCGCCCAGACGCGCCCGGGGCCGCCGGTGGCCCCCGCCACCGCCGACGAAGACCTGCTGGCCGACTTCTACCAGCCGGAGCGCATGCTCCGCCCGGCCCTTAGCGACTACCCGGCCCACTTGCACATCGACGTCCTACCGGCGTACCAGGGAGGGGGGCACGGACGCCGCTTGATCGAGACCTTCATCGCCGCCGCCGGGGAGGCCGGTGCCGGCGGTGTCCACGTCGCCGTGTCGCCCACCAACACCCACGCCCACGGCTTTTACCTGAGGGTCGGCTTTGAGAGGCTGGTCGTCGCCGGCGGTGGAGGCACCTTCTTCTATGGCTTCAAGACCGCCCATAACGGCCCGGGAACCGCGGGTCGCCCACCACGTCGAGGAGGCACGAAGTGATCCCCCGTCCCGCCCATATGCGCACCGTCGGCCCGGGCACGACCCTGGCCGATGGCATGGTCATCGCCGCCGACGGTCCCGCTGAGGCGGTGGCCGCTCTTCTGGCCGCCGAGCTAGAGGCCGCCACCGGATGGCAGGTGCACCGGGCCGGGCCGGGCGCTCACAGCCCACAGGGCGTGGTCCGGCTCCGCCTTGAGCAAGAGCCGCTGGCCGCGCCCGAGGGTTACCGCTTGCGCGTCAGCGAAAGTGGCGTCGACATCCTGGCCCCTTCGGCCGCAGGCCTGTTCTACGGCACCCGCACACTGCGCCAGTTGCTGCCGGCGGCGCTGCTGCGCTCGGCCCCGGCCCCGGCGATAACGGGCGTCGATATGGACGGGACGGAGATCGACGACGCCCCCCGCTTCAGGTGGAGAGGCATGGCCCTGGACGTGTCCCGGCATTTTTTCCCCAAGGATTTCATCCTGAAATTGGTCGACCTCGCCAGCCTGCACAAGCTGAACGTGCTCCATCTCCACCTCACCGACGACCAGGGTTGGCGAGTACAGGTCGACCGTTACCCGCGCCTTACCGAAGTGGGTGCGTGGCGGCGCCAGTCGCCCGCCGGCCACTACACCGAAGGCCGCTTTGACGGCGTCCCTCACGGAGGCTTCTACACCAAGGACGACTTGAGCGAAATAGTGGCCTATGCGGCCCGGCACTTCGTTACCGTCGTGCCTGAGGTAGACATGCCCGGGCACATGCAGGCGGCGGTGGCCTCCTACCCCGAGCTCGGCAACACCGGTCAGCGGCTAGAGGTCTCTACGCAGTGGGGGATAAGCGAGCACGTGCTCAACCTGGAGGGACCGGCCGTCAGGTTCTGCACCGAAGTGCTCGAAGAGGTAATGGACATTTTTCCCGGCCCTTACGTCCATATCGGCGGCGACGAATGCCCCACGACCGAGTGGGCAACCAGCGCACGGGCCCGGCAACGGTGCCAGGCTCTCGGGCTGGCCGGGGTGCACCAGCTACAAGGCTGGTTCACGGCGCAGATCGCAGAGGTCGTCTCGGCCCGGGGCCGGGCCCTCATCGCCTGGGACGAGGTGCTCGAGGCCGGGGCACCGCCCGGGGCGGTGATAACCGTGTGGCGGCACCAAAACGCCCGTCAGACCGCCATCCAGGGGGCGTCGGCGGGCCACGACATCGTCATGGCCCCAGAGACATGGACCTATTTCGACTGGGCTTATGCCGACGACGGGCGCGAACCGCTCGCCATACGCTCCGCTATAAGCGTGGAGCACGCCTATAGCTTCGAGCCCGTGCCCGTCGGCCTCCCTGAGGAACTGGAGCACCGCATCATCGGCGCCCAATGCCAGCTGTGGACCGAGTACGTACCCACCCCTCAGCACGCCGAGTACATGTACTTCCCCCGGGCGTGCGCCTTGGCCGAGGCGGTGTGGTCGCCCCGGGAGCGCAGCTGGGCCGAGTTCGAGCCCCGTCTCCGGCGTCACACGGCCCGGCTTGACGCCCTCGGGGTCAACTACCGGCCCCTGGACGGGCCCACGCCCGGCCAGGCCCGGACTTGGCTCGGCCCGCAGCGGTAGCCCTTCAGGAGCTCGGGCCCGGACCGGCCGGCGCGGCCCGGCTGGCGTCGGTCTTGGCCAGCCAAAGTTTGAGGCCCTCGGCGTTGCTGTGCAAGCCGTTGAGCATTTCCACCCGCCGGCGCTGTTCCTCGGGGAGCGCCTCCAGTTCGCCGCCAAAACGTTGCCGTAACGCCTCCTCGACGTCGGTCCCCGCCCGCCACGCCGTCCGGGCCACGCTGGCCCACTGCTGCAACGCCCCGGCGGCTTCTTCCAGGACCGCCAACGGGTCGCCCAGCAGGCCGTAGTGCGCCAGGGCCAACGCCGCAGGGCGCCTTTCGGTAAAGCGGCTCAAACTGTCGAGCGCTTGGGCCAGGTCGAAGTCGGCCGGCGGGGTGGCCGGGCGCAACAGGCCGGCGTCGGGGAGGCGGACCCCCACCGCGTCCCCGGCGAACAGGACGCCGGTGGCGCTGTCGTGCAGGGCCAGGTGGTGTTTGGCATGGCCGGGCGAATGTACGGTGGTCAGGGCGCGGCCATGACCGATCTCGATCTTCTCGCCGTCCTCCAGCGCCCGGACCCGCTCCGGCTCGGTCGGCGTCATACGGCCGTACAACGAGTCGAGAGCGGTGCCGTACACCGAGGCCGCCGACAGGACCAGGCGGCTCGGGTCCACCAGGTGGCGTGCCCCCCGAGGATGGACGTAAACAGTGGCGTTCGGGAAGGCCCGGGCCACGTCGCCGACGCCGCCGGCGTGGTCGAGATGGATGTGCGTCACGGCCACGCCGGCCAGATCCTCGGGGCCCAGACCGTGGCTGGCCAGGGCGTCGAGCAAGGCCGTGGCCGAGCTCTGGCTGCCGGTTTCGACGAGGACGGGGGCCGGCCCTTCTACCAGGTAGCCCGCCGTCACCCGCTCCCAGCCCCCGAGGAGGGTGTCTATCTCCCAGATGCCAGGGGCAATGTAGCTGGTCACCACGGGCACGCTAGTGCTCGGCTCCCGGGCCCTGTGGTACCTCACACCGGCACGGTCGACCGGCCCCGGAGGCCAGGGCCGGTTTGGGCCTTCCCGGAGCTCCGGGCCCAAACTGGCCTGGTGCAGCTTCGGTGCCGCGGGTCGCGGCGGTAAGTGCCTTGTTGTCGGCACTGACGGGACGGTTGGACGCCACCGTTGGTGGCAAGGCGCGCCTGCGCGTCGTGCTCCTACTCGGCGGCGTGCTGAGCCTGCAAAGTGCCGACACCGGTACCGTCGGCGCCCTGGCTCCCCAGCTGGAGAGGGCATTTCACATCGGCAATACCGAAGTGGGGCTGCTCATCACGGCCAGCTCCCTGGTGGCCGCCGCTTCCTCGTTGCCCATGGGGGTCCTTGTCGACCGGACCAATCGCGTACGGCTGCTCGTCGTCACCGCCTCTTTGTGCTCCGTGTGCATGGCCGCCAGTGGCCTGACCACGGATTACGGCGCCCTGCTCGTTACCCGCCTGGCACTGGGGACGGTGATCGCCGCCGCCGGGCCGGCGGTTGCCTCTCTTACCGGGGACCTTTTCCCGGCCTCGGAGCGCTCCCGGATATATGGCATGGTGCTGACCGGCGAGCTGCTGGGGGCGGGGGCCGGGCTGATACTGTCCGCCGACGTCGGTGCCGCGGCGGGGTGGCGAGCGCCTTTTTTCGTGTTGGCCGTCCCCAGCGTCGTCCTGGCCATTTTGTTGTACCGGCTGCTGCCTGAGCCCGGGCGCGGCGGTCAGAGCTGGTTGAGGCCGGGGGACGAGCGCATAAAGACCGCCGACGAGGTGGCCGGGGTCGCGGTGGCCCCTGGGGCAGGCGACGGAGAAGCCGGCCCGGCCCGGGAGGTCGGGCCGGTGTTCGAAGACTCGGAGGTGCGCCGGGAGGCGAGAGAACGCCCCGACATCGAGCCTCATAAAGACCTCTTGCGCCAGGGAGACCCGGCCGACCTGTCCACCTGGGGCGCCGTGCGCTACGTCCTGCGCATCCGCAGCAACCTCGTGCTCATAGGGGCGTCCGTGCTCGGGTACTTCTTCCTGGCCGGTGTCCGGTCTTTTGCCTTGCTTTTCTCCGAAGGGCACTTCCAGATCAGCCAGGGAGAGGCCAGCCTCCTGTTCGTTCTGATAGGCGTCGGGGCCGTGGCCGGCACGCTGGTCGGCGGGCGCGTGGCGGACGGGCTGGTCCATAAAGGCATGGCCGACGCTCGCCCCATCGTCGCCGGCGTTTCGTTTATCGGCGCGGCCGTCATATTCCTTCCGGGTTTGCTGAGCGGGGGCCTGTTGGTGTCCTGGCCGCTGTTCATGGTGGCCGGCGGCCTGCTCAGCAGCCCCAACCCGGCCCTGAACGCGGCCAGGCTGGACGTGGTGCCGTCCGCCCTGTGGGGCCGGGCCGAGGCCGTGCGCACCTTCGGGCAGGCCCTGCTCGAAGCGTTCGCCCCCCTGATCTTCGGCTACGTATCGTCCCTGCTCGGCGGCCCTCAAGCCGGCCTGGGGTCCGGGGTCAACCCGGGCAGCCAGCGAGCCATGGCCGCCACCGGGACGGGGCTGGAGTACACGTTCATCGTTATGTTGGCGCCGCTTTTCGCCGCCGGCGTCCTGCTCCTCATGACGCGGCGCGCCTACCTGCGGGACGTGGCCACCGCCGACGCCACCGAGCGGGCCCACGCCCGGCCCCGCTGAGGGTCACGCCGGCCGGCGACGTTCCTTCCGCCAGACAATTTTGAGCCCCGACCAGTCGTGGCCCAAGGCCGCCACCTTCACGTCGACCAGACCGAGAGGGAGGACGATTTCTCGCACGCCATTGTCCGTTATATCGCTGGTATGCCCGGCCGCCCGCCTGGGCCAGGCGACCCAGAGAGAGCCGGCGGGCACGATGGCCCGGGCCAGTGCGCCGATCTCTACCGCCAGGTCACCGGCACAGACGAAAAAGGCCAGGACGACATCGGCCTTCGGCGCCGAGGTCGTGACGGTGACGCCTTCGGGGAGGTCGTCTACCGCCCAGCCCGGGGGCGCGTCCCATAGCAAGACCCGGTGGCCCGCCTTTATGCCGAGCTTACGCGCCAGCGGCACGTCGGCCGGACCGGACGGGGGCTTTCCCACGCTGGACAGCGTAGGGGGGCGCTGGGCCGCGGGCGCCCCGCCCCTAGGGCTCACGCGCCGGGCTCGGGCTCTTCGCCCTCACCACGGGACTGCCCGACGTCGGGGTCTCGTCGGCCAGGCTCCAGGCCCCCGTGTCTTCGCCGAAGCGAGGCAGCGTTTCGTTTTGGGGAAGGGAGAAGAGCTGTGCCGGCGCCGAGGGGAGCACGTTGGCGAAATACGAGCGGGCCGCGGCGGTGGTGCCGATATCACGCCCGGCCTGCTCGGAAAGGAACCAACGATGCTCGAGCACCTCATGGAAGACCTCTGCCGGCGCCAGGCGCGAGGCGAGCTCGGCGGGCATCAGGCCCATCACCTTGTCGTAGACGTCGTGCAGCCAGCGGCTGGCGGCCACCATCGTCGGGACCCGCTTGCCGCTCTCTTTCTCGAGGTGGCCCCGAAAGCTGGCAATGTCGTTGAGGAGGCGACGGGCCTGGTTCTCCTGCGCGTCCACGCCGGTCAGGGTGCGCAACCTGAGCCGGTGACGGCCAGGCTCGGCCACACGGGTCCGGATGCGCAGGCGGTAGCCGTCCGGGGCGCTGACCAGGTCCACCTCATCGGCGTCGAAGCCGAGGTCATTGAGCCGGCGCAACCGCTCGGAGATCTTGTAGCGCTGCTCCTCGGGACGGATGACCACGTCTTCGGAGAGAGTGTCCCAAAGCTGGTGATAGCGCTTGGGGATCTCCAGGGCGAGCTCGACCGGCTCCACGTCCGGGGGCAGGAGGCCGGCAGCAGCCAGGTCGAGCAGCTCGCCCCCGATACGTTCGTAGGCCAGCTCGACGTCGTACTTGCGTTGCCCGTCGGTCAGAGAGGGGTGCAGCTCGCTCGTCTCGGCGTCCACGAATATGGCCTGCAACGCGCCGGCGTCCAGCCGGAACAAGGTGTTCGACAGAGAACAGTCGCCCCAGAAGAAGCCGGCCAGGTGCAGGCGCACCAGCAGCTCGACCAGGGCGTCGAGGAGCCGGTCCGTCGGCCGCAGCCGGTAGGGGTCCGAGTAGAGCGCCCGGTAGGTGGTCGAGTACTCGAGGTAGGAGGTGCACAGAACGGCGTCCAGCTGGACACCGTCGTGGACGTCGCGGTCCACGACGATCCCGAACGGCTCGACCGAGGGGATGCCCAGGTCGTTGAGCCGCCGCAGGAGCCTGTACTCCCGACGCGCCAGTACCTCCTGGATCTCCTTGAGGGCGTACAACTGGCCCATCTCGGCCACAAAACGCACCACGTGGCGGGACGTGCCGCGATTGCGGATCTCGACCAGCCGCTCGTCCTGCCACTCCTCCAGAGGAAGGTGCCAGGGCAAGCTGAGCAAGCCGGCGGCCACATCGGCGGGGGGACGGAAAACAAACCTCACGGCACCAACGGTCTACTACTGCCGGGCACAAGACCGTCCGGGCCGGGCGAAACGGGCGCACCAGTTACCAGCTGAGTACGACCAGGAGCGGCTCCGGCGTCCAATAAGACCGCGTCAATGGAGCTCTCTACCCGCCATCCGGCCCGGCTGAGCAAAGCCAGGTGGGCGTCGAGCGGCAGGATCGTCTGCCACGGCTCGGCCCGCCCGGAGGGCCGCCGGGCGTTGGCGGCGGCGGCCACCTGCTCAGAGGCGACGCCTTGGCGGTGCACGGCCAGGCTGACCGCCAACCTGCTGCCCGGCGCGGCGCGGGACCGCAGGCCCGCGAGCAGGCGGGCACACGTGGGTTGGTCGAGATAGACCAGGAGGCCCTCGCAGATGAACAGCGATGGCCGGTGGGCGTCGTGGCCGCCGCCGCCCAGGAGCTCGGCCACGCCGTCGGTCCGGAAGTCGGCCGCCACTAGGGTCAAGCCGGCGGTAGCCGAGCCGGTACCGGTGCCGGTGCCCGACGTGATGGCCCGGAGCCTCCTCGCCTTGTCGGTCTGTGTCGCCGGGTGGTCAAGCTCGAAGAACCGCACCCCGGTGGTACGGAACCGCAAGGCGCGGTCGTCGTAACCGGCGCCGCAGATCACGACCTGGCTCACTCCGGCCGAGATCGCCCCCATCACCTGGTCATCGAAGAAGCGGGTACGGGCCAGGATCTGGGGGCGCAGCCGGGAAGCCGAGGTGGGCCGCATGCCCCGGCAAAGCAGTTCCTGAGCGTCCGGGTCGCCCTCCGGGCTGGTCGGCCGCGGCATCTGGGCACGGACCAACGCCACCGCCTGGCTCGTCCGGGAAGGCTGGCTCGTCCGGGAAGGCTGGCTCGTCCGGGCGGACGGGGCGCGCCAGGAACGCAGCCAACTGAAGATCCTCTGGCTCCGCATAACCAGTTCCTCACGCTACCCGGCGAGATGCCGCGGGCTGGGGGGTACGGCCCGCCATGCGGTAGGTTGCGCCTCATGAAATATGTCCACCTTGGAAGAAGTGGTTTGCGCGTCAGCCGGTTGTGCCTGGGGACCATGAACTTCGGGCCCAGGACCGAGGAGCCACAGGCTTTCGCCATCATGGACAGGGCGCACGAACAGGGCCTCAATTTCTTCGATACCGCCAATGTCTACGGGCGGAGCTCGCAGGACCAACCGGGCGGGCGTACCGAGGAGATCGTCGGTCGGTGGTTCGCCCAGGGCGGGGGGCGGCGGGAGCGTACGGTGCTGGCCACCAAGGTCTACGGCAACATGGGCACGACATGGCCCAACGAGGACAAGCTCTCCGCCTTGAACATCCGGCGCTCGGCCGAGGCGTCGTTGCGCAGGTTGCAGACCGACTACATCGACCTCTACCAGATGCACCACGTGGACCGGGACACCCCTTGGGACGAGATCTGGGAGGCCATGGAGGTGCTCCGTTCCCAGGGCAAGGTCCTCTACTTCGGGTCCTCCAACTTCGCCGGCTGGCACATCGCCAAGGCGCAGGAGGCGGCGGCCCGGCGCAACTTCACGGGGCTGGTGTCCGAGCAGTCCCTCTACAACCTTTTCGTGCGGGAGATCGAGATGGAGGTGCTCCCGGCCGCCATCGATTACGGCGTCGGCGTCATCGCCTGGTCACCGCTCCAGGGGGGCCTGCTCGGGGGCATCCTCAGCCAGCCCGGCGGCCCGGGCCGGCGGTTCCAGGACAACGAACGCGCCCAAGAGACCCTGCGGCGCGAGCATGCCCGGGTCGAGGCCTACGAGAAGCTGTGCCGGGACCTCGGCCACGAGCCCGGGGTGGTCGCCCTGGCGTGGGTACTGAGCCGCCCCGGCCTGACCGGCCCCATCATCGGCCCCCGCACCATCGACCAGTTGGACAGCGCACTAAAAGCGATGGACGTCACCCTGGACGAAGGCACCTTGGCCGATCTGGACAAGATCTTCCCCCCGCACAAGGCCTCCCCTGAGGACTATGCCTGGTAAGCACCGGGCCGGGTAGGAGCCTCGGCGAGCTGGTGGCCGGCGGCGTCCACTTGGCCGTGCTCGACCAGCCAGGCCAATGACTCGTACACCGCTTCCAGGGAGCTGTACCGGGGGTGGTAACCGAGGATGGCCACCGCCTTGTCGATGCTCATCGACGGGCTGTGGCCGATGTGGTCCCACGTCGCTTGGGCGTCCTGTGGGGCCCAAGAGGCCGCCCATGTCGCCCAGGGCTGGAACGACAGCCGGGCTGTCTGCCCGAACCACGCGGCCACGGTCTCGGCGTAGCCGCGCAGGGTGAGGGCGCGTCCCGAGACAATATGGAAGGCCTCGCCCGAGGCGGCGACGGGGTCGTCCAGGGCCTTGACGAACCCCTGCGCCACGTCGTCGGCGTGGACATGATGGACCGTCTCCAAGCCCAGGTTGGGTAGGGCGAGCTCGTCGCCCCTGGCCAGCCGGGCGAAGACGTCGAGGTTGAAGTTCCCGGCGGGGTTGACCGGTGACCACCCGGGGCCGACGATATGGCCCGGGTGCAGGACGGTGCAGCGCAACGTCCCTTGGCGCGCCTCACCGAGCAGGAGCGCCTCAATGGCCGCTTTCTGCGTCCCGTAGTCACCGAAGGGCCGACGGGCCTCGTCCTCGGCGACCGGCACCTCTACCGCGCTGCCGTGCACCCAGACGGTCCCGCAGTGCAAGAGGTACGGACCGGCCGGCGCCAGGGCCTCTAGCAGTTGCCGGGCCGAAGCAACGGTGAAGCACAGCAGGTCGACCACGGCGTCGGGACGCAAGGCCGCCAGCCGCGGGCCAAAAGTCCCGGCGGCGTCCTCGGCTTCCCGGTCCGTCTCCACCCGCTCGACCTGGTCCCAGGCCCGGCCCTGCACGTACGGGCCCTGTTGGCCCCGGCTGATGGCGACGACCTCGTGACCCGCGGCCACCAGCTTGGGGACCAGGTAACTGCCGATGTGGCCGGTGGCACCGACCACCACCACCCTCATGACCTCACCCGCCGATCATCGACATCGACCGGGAGGGCCGTAGGAAGCCGGGGTCGTTGATGCCGTGGCCAGGCAACTTCCCCCACACCGACCGCCGTACGGCCAACGCGATGTCTTCGTCGCCCCCCCCACTGCGCAGGACCGACCGGACCGAGACCTCGTCGTCCGAAAAAAGGCAGTTGCGGACGGCCCCGTCGGCGGTGAGGCGCAGCCTGTTGCAGGTGCCACAGAAGGGCCGGGTCACGCTGGCCACCACGCCGATCTCCCCCGCACCGTCGCAGAACCGGTAACGGTCGGCGGGCGCGGGGTCACCGTTGGGCGGGACGATGGCCTCGATCGGCCAACGATCGTTGATACGGGCCAAGACGTCTTGGCTCGCCACCACCTGGTCACGCCGCCAACCGCCCTCGGCGTCAAGCGGCATGAACTCGATGAACCGTACGGTACGGTCATGGTGGCGAGCGAACGAGGCGAAGTCGAGGACCTCGTCATCGTTCACACCTGAGATCAGCACGACGTTGACCTTGACGGGCGTCAGCCCTGCAGCCTCGGCCGCGTCCATGGCGGCCAGGACCGGGGCGAGCTCGCCCCGCCGGCGGATCTGGGCATAGCGCTCGGGCCGTAACGAGTCGCAGCTGATGTTGACGCGGTGCAGCCCGGCCCGGGCGAGCTCGGACGCCACCGGTGCGAGCGCCGTCCCGTTCGTGGTGAGCGCCATGTCGTCGAAGCCGACGGCGGCCAACTGGCGGACCAGCTCGACGAGGCCCCGGCGCACCAGGGGCTCCCCACCGGTGAGGCGGAGCGATGTCACGCCCAGTGAGCGGGCCACCCGCGCCACCCGGGTGATCTCCTCGAACGAAAGGATCTCCGCCCGGGGCAGGAAGGGTACGCCCTCCTCGGGCATGCAGTAGACGCAACGCAAGTTGCAGCGGTCGGTGACCGAGACCCGCAGGTCGGTGTGGACGCGCCCGTACTTGTCTACGAGCGGTCCTTCGGTGGGCATCGAGGCGGGCGCCGGTGGTCCTGCGGCCAGCCCCTCAGGACGGCGGACGTCCCGGCGCAGGACAACCGGGACCTCCCGGGACGCGTTCACTCCCGCGCCGCCAGGCGCACGATGCACGCGGTCGGCTCGTCGGTCACGAAGGGCTCCAGGCCGGCGACGCCCAAGGGGGAGTCCAGACGCTCGACGGTGGCCTTGAGCATACCGAGATGGATGCCGCACACCACTGAGCGGCTTTCCCGGGCCACCTCCTTGAACGGGCATTGGTGCAGCACGATCCGGTTGGCGCTGGCGCCCGGCTCGGGGTCGAAGCCGAGCCGGCGGAGCAGCTCGACGGCGACACCTATGGTCTCGTGGGGCGAGAGCCGCTGCTTGGGCAAAGCCACGTCGCTCAGCACCGACGCCCATCTACGACCGGCCCGAAGTGCTTCGCTGGGCATGTCCGGCAGCTCGGAGAACTGTTGGGCCAACAGGCGGGCCAGCTCCCGGTACCCGAGGTCGGCCTCCCGGGCCCGGCGCTGGTCGAGCCGGCTGCGGGTGGCCGGCGCCACCTCGTACAGGACGCGGGGACGGCCTCGCCGGGAACGGTCCTCCGTCCGTCGTTCCACCAGGCCGACCGAGCAGAGCACCTCGAGGTGGACACGGGCCGTGTTGGGGTGCAGGCCGACCGAAGCAGCCGCTTCGCCGGCGTCGAGCGGGCCCCCGACCTGGTGCAAGGCAGCCAGGAGCGCCTGGCGGCTCTCGCCGGCCAGGGCGCGGTAGGTCGCCTGGTCGTTGCTCGCCAGCACCGGCACCGGGGCGGCGGCGCCCATCGGGGACATGGCTACATTATTACTCGTCCGGGCAATAGAAAACGAACGGCTGAGCTCTAACCGTGCGGCCCAACGCCCTGAGGGTGCCGTCCCGGGGGCGCAGGCAATTTCCGGCAAGTGGAACTGGTCGTCATTTTGTAGGGGCCGTACGGCCCTAGTTAGGCGTGCCCCGGGCCTGGTTCTGTGGCAATGAAGGTCCGACGGCAGGTAACGCGAAAGCGGGTGCCAGGCGTTTGCCGCCGGCCCAGCGACGACCAGGGAACAGAGGTACCACGATGAGCTTGTCGAGACGCGCCTTTCTGGGCGGCAGCGCCGCCGCCGTGGGCGGGTTGGCGATCGCCGACCACCTGCGGTTCTTCCAGCCCCTGACGGTTGAGGCGGCGGGGGCCGAGCCGCTCGCGGCAGGGACGGTCACCGGGAAAGAGCTTGTCTACCGGACCGGGCACTCCAACAACTGTGACGGGGCCTGCGGCCACCTGGTCCATGTGGTCGACGGCCGCGTGACCATGATCGGCCCGGCGGCCTGGGGCACCAAAACGGTTTCCGGCGCCCCTGCCCCCACCTTCCACCCCCGCATCTGTGCCCGCGGCCTGTCCCAGATCTCCAACACCTACAACCCGGACCGGGTCAAGTACCCCTACAAGCGGGTCGGGCCCCGGGGATCGGGCCAGTGGCAACGCATCAGCTGGGACGAAGCGACTTCGCTCATCGCCGACAACTTCACCCGCATCCAGGCGAAGTACGGCAAGACCTCGGTATGGATCGCTCCTTACACCGGCTCACTGGCCCTGCTCGAAGGCGTCGTGGGGGCCGGTTTCCGCTTCGCCAGCGTCATAGGGGCCTCGGCCGGTGACTCGGAGGGGGACAACGAAGGGGACTCCGCCACCCCGGCCGGATGGAACTACGTCCTCGTCGACCCGACCAACCCGGCCAACGGCGGCGGGTTTTTCACCGGTCACGAGTCGGTGGACTTCCTCAACGCCAAGACCATCGTGTTCTGGGCCAACAACGTGGCCGAGACCTCACTGCCGGACTGGCGGGTCATGGTCGACGCCCGGGAGCAGAACGGTACCCAACTGATCTCGATCGATCCCCGCTTTACAGTGACCAGTGCGGCCTCCGACCAGTGGCTGCCGGTCCGTCCGGGAGCGGACACAGCCCTCATCGACGGGGTCATCAACTATGTAATGGCCAACAACCTCTACGACGCTGACTACATTCGCGCTTACACCGTCGGCCCGTACCTCGTCGACCCCAGGACCAAGGGATGGCTCCGAGCCAAGGAAGTCATCGCCGGGGCCAAAGGCAAGGCGGGTGAGGACTACGTCGTGTGGGACGAGTCGGACGGGAAGATAAAGGCGGCCAGCGACCCCTCACTGAAGACGCCCGCCCTCCTCGGCACCCACCCCGCCGGCCAACTGCAGGCCCGCACCGCCCTGCAGGCCCTGGTCGACGCCGTTGCCCCCTTTACCCCCGAGTACACGGCCCAGCTCACGGACCTGCCGGTAGCACAGGTCACCTCCTTGGCCCAGACTTGGGGGACGAGCAAACCGCTGGCCGTCCGGGTTGGGTTCGGGCTCTCGCACTGGTACCACGGTGACCTCCACATGCAGGGCCTGCTCACCCTCCAGGCCATCACCGGGAACATCGGCGTGCACGGAGGGGGGGTCACCACCTTCGCCGGGGGCATCACGACGACGGCGTTCGACTTCGCCCACTTCTGGGCCCCCACCGGCAAGATGTACACGTTGCTCGAGCCGATGAACTTCTGTGAGGCGGTGGAAGAGAGCAAGCCGTTCCCGGTTAAAGCGGCATGGTTCATGATCGATAACTTCGCCCAGCAGATGTCGGACCGCAACAAGGTCGTACAGGCCATGCAGGACCTCGAGTTCTGCGTGGTGTCGGACTACAACCTTTCCGCTACCGCCGACATAGCCGACGTGGTATTGCCCGCCTGCACCTACCTGGAAAAGACCGACCTGCTGTCGTCGAACAACTTCTACCTCCAGTACATGCCGAAGATCATCGACCCGCTCTTCGAGTCCAAGTCGGACCTAGACGCCATCCGCATGGTGGCCGAGAAGATGGGGGTGGGACAGTACTTCGACAAGTCGCCGGACGAGTACCTCCGGGAGATCATGCACATGGGGCAGGCCGACGCCGACCCCACGGTCCTGGGGCTCACCTGGGAACAGCTCACCACGGACGTCGTGCACCTGAACACCGACCCCATGCCTTACGTGCCGTTCTTCAACAAGCAGTTCCCGAGCAAGAGCGGCAAGATCGAGTTCTACGTTGAGATGCTGGTCCCCTTCGACCAAGAGCTAGCCGTGCACCAGGAGCCGATAGAGGCATCGCCCACTAACTCGCTGTACAAACAGTTCCCGCTCGTGTTCTTGTCCACCCACACCAAGTTCCGCACCCATTCCCAGTACGTGAACCTCCCGTGGTTGAAGGAAGTCAACAACGGCGGCCAAGGGTTCTTGGAGATCAACCCCAAGGACGCCGCCTACCGTAGCATCGCCGACGGCGACGTGGTGCGGATCTTCAACAACCGGGGGCAGATGAAGGTGCGGGCCCGTTTGACCGAGTCGATGAAGCCCGGGGTGGTCAACTGCTACCAGGGTGGCTGGGACACGATCAAGGTCAAGCACTACATAGAGGGCCACCCCAACAACCTGACCCACCAGATCGCCAAACCGGCCCAGGCGCTCATCCCCAATTTCCCCTCCAACGCGGCCTACTACGACTGCTTGGTCCAAGTCGAACGAGCGGAGGCCTGATCCAAATGGCACCTGAACATGCGGCCACGACCCCTCATCACGCCATGGTCATCGACACCAGCCGCTGCATCGGCTGCTGGGCGTGCGCGGTGGGCTGCAAACAGGTCAACAACGAGCCGCTGGGCTTTTGGTGGAACCGGGTGCTCACCACCGCTCCCAACCAATCGACGGCGTTGAAGGAGCCGGCGAGCGAGAACATCGACGTGCCCTGGGGAGTTTTCCCCAACGTCGAGCTGGCCTACCTGCCGGTCGCCTGCCAGCACTGCAACGATGCCCCGTGCGTAAAGGTCTGCCCGGTGCAGGCCACTTTCCGCCGTGACGACGGTACCGTCCTGGTCGATTACGACCGCTGCATCGGTTGTCGGTACTGCATGGCCGCCTGTCCCTACGGGGTGCGGGTCTTCAACTGGGGCGACGCCGAGTACGCGCCGGGCGGGGTCGTCGGTTACGGGAAAAAGTACGTGACCGAGGGCCACCTGGTGTTCGAGCCCGAACGCCCCAAGGGTGTCGTCGAGAAATGCACCTTCTGCGTCGAGCGCATCGACGTTGGCCAGGAACCCTTCTGCGTCGAGGTGTGCCCCATGGGTGCCCGGGTGTTCGGGGATCTGAACAACCCCGACAGCGAGGTCAGCCAGCTCGTGAACGAGGGCGGGGGCAGCCAGCTGCACCCCGAGCTGGGCACCAACCCGAACGTCTACTACATGCCTATCCGCCGCCGCGTGGCCAGCGAGAGCTGAGGAGCTAAGCCATGACCAGTCCTGCCATACCGCTCCCCGTCGCCAGCACCGCCGGCACCCAACGGCTGAAGGTACGCCTGTGGTACGTGCTGCTCGGCGCGGCAGCCGCGTTCGGCCTAGCGGCGTGGATCTACGAGCTTGAAAAGGGCCTTGCCGCCACCGGTATGCGCGACGTCGTGTCCTGGGGGATGTACATCTTCACGTTCGCTTTCTTCATCGGTTTGTCGGCCGGAGGCCTGATCATGGCCTCGAGCGCAGAGGTTTTCGGCATCAAAGCCCTAAAGCCCCTCTCACGGCTCGGGGTCCTTTCGGCCGCCGCCTGCGTGAGCGTGGCCGCCCTGATGATCATCCCCGATCTTGGCCGGCCCGACCGGATCCTCAACATCTTCGTCCATCCCAACTGGACATCCCCGCTGATCTGGGACATCCTGATCATCTCCATTTACTTCATCTTCTCGGTCGTTGACTTAGCCGTTTTGCACCAATATGCGACCGTACCGACCAAACTACGCCGGACAGCGAGGGCCCTGGCTTACATCGGGCTGCCAACGGCGGTGCTGCTGCACTCGGTGACGGCCTGGATCTTCGGTCTGCAGATCGCCCGGACGTGGTGGAACACGTCCCTGATGGCGCCATTGTTCGTCGTTTCGGCCATCCTGTCGGGAACTGCGCTCGTGACGCTCCTCGCCCTCAGCGCCGAGCGCTGGGGCAGGTTTACCCTTCCGGCTGACACCAGGCGTTGGCTGCGGGGCTTTATCACCGTCGCCCTCATCATCGACCTTTTCTTTGTCGGCTGCGATTATGTCACCGTGCTCTGGGGGAACGTGCCCGCCGACCGCTCGGCCCTCAACCTGGTGCTGCCGGGCGGTCCCTGGTCGTGGACCTTCTGGGGAGAGTGGATCGTGGGTGGCGTCCTGCCGCTCATGTTGTTGCTCGTGCCCCGGCTGCGCAAGATCCCGGGATCGCTGGGACTGGCCGCGTTCCTGGCCATCGTCGGTGTCTTCGTGTTCCGTATCGAGCTCGTCGTGATCGGCTTCATCAACCCTCTCACCCAGTTCCCGCCCGGGAACGCCGTTGGTACCTACAACTCGACGACAACGTCGTTCCAGCTCGTCGGCCATTACGCCCCCACCTGGGTCGAGTACGGGATCGTCATCGGCCTCGTGGCCCTGTTCGCCGGGATAGTGACCCTCGGCTACCAGCGCCTCAGGCTGGCCGTTGCGCCCGCCCCGTCGGCCCGGCCGTCGTCCGGCGAGTGACGGACCAGGACAGCGGCATGAACATCGACCTGCAGCCCGGCCGCGCCAGCCAGCCCGGCAACGCCAGCCAGCCCGGCTACGCCAGCCAGCCCGGCAACGCCAGGCACGGTGCTGGTCCCGGACAGGCGTTGGGCGCGGTGGCCGGTGCCGAGCTGGACGGGGGCACGGCGGTGGCAGCATTGGACCTTTTGGCGCACTGGTGGAGCCGGCCCGAGGCCCACGAGGTCGCCACGTGGGCGGCTGCCGGCGACATCGAATCGGAGGTCCGCCGGCTTATGCCCGGCGGCCGCGCCGCCCCATTGGTCGCCTCGCGGCACTGGGAGCTGACCGCCTTACTGGACGAGCACGAGCGCCTCTTCGTCGGCCCCGGCCCAGTCCCGTGCCCTCCCTACGAATCTTTTTGGCGCGAGGACGTGCCCATAGACATCCGCCGAAGCCTTATGGGCCCCTGCACGGCCGAGCTGCGGCAACTCTATGGGACGCTGGGCCTGGAGATGGCCTCGGCATCCCCTGAGATGCCTGACCACGTCGCCGTCGAGCTCGAAGCGCTCGCCTATGCCCTCTCCTCCCCGGCGACGGCGGCGCCGGCTAAGGCGCTGTTCTTCGACCACCTGCGGCGGTGGCTCCCACGGCTCTGCCGAGCGGTGGCCCATGAGACCGAGGGCGGCTTCTACGGCGACCTGGCCGAGACCACGGTGGCCTGGACGGGGCCGCTCCAGAGCTATCTCGAGCTGCTCGTCGACCAAGGCCCATGATCACCGTGGACGGGCCCGGGAGCACCCCGCCCGTCCCTGAGCCGTGCGCCGTCATGCTCTGCTCCGACGTCGTCGGACACCACCGGTCTGGGCTCTCCCCAGAGACGATCTGCGCCGCCCTGCGCCGCCATGCACCGGAGGTGAGGGTCTTCGTGGTGCCCGATCTCTGCACGCGGTCCTCGGGGCTGGCGGCTACTGTGCGTGCCCTGGGGACCGGGCGGGTGGTGGTCGGCTGCCAGCACGCTTGGGCCCGGCGGCAGAGGATCCTCGGGTTCTTGCGGGACGCCGGCGTCAACCCGGCCGGGGCCCAGGTCGTCGACCTCCTCGCCGGCGAGCGGGCTCGCCCGCACGACGTCGCCGAACAGTGCATAGCGAGGCTCCGGGCGGCCTTGGCGCGGGTGTCCCGCGCCGACATCACTTCGCCGGTCAGTGGGACAACGGTGCGGCCGGCGTCGGCCCGCCTCTCGCGCCGCGACCTGTTCGGCCTTGGTCACGTCGCTGTCCACCCGGTGACGGCGTGGGCCGCCGACCGCTGTCAGGGCCGCGGGGCGTCCCGGGCATGCCTCAGTGCCTGCACGCGCCAAGCGTTGTCCGTGGCCGGGCCACGCATATGCGTGGACGCGTCATCATGCTCGGGGTGCGGGGCCTGTGTGGCGGCCTGCCCCTCGGGGGCGATGTCGCTGAGCGGGGCTTCCATGGCAGAACTCGAAGCGGCGGCGAGCACCCTGGTCGAGGACGCCTGCCGCCTCGAGCTGGGAGTGGCGGTCGTGTGCGCGGCGGCGGCCGGGGGAGCCACGCTCGGCGGTCCGTGGTTGGCGCTCGAAGTGCCCTCGCTCGAGATGGTGACGGTGGGTTGGCTCCTCCAGATGGCTGCCGCCGGGGCCATGGTGACCACGCTGGGATGTGGGGACAAGGCCTGCACCAGCCGGGGACGTGACCTGGTCCACCTGAGTGCCGAGCTTGTCGGCCAGGTGGCGCCCGAGCTCCGCCGCCTGGTCGTCAGGCCTGGCGACATCGCCGCGCCGCCCTCAGGTGCCCCTGACGGCCGCGATGAGCAGCGGCGCGAGCGGCCGGCGCCGTGGGTGCGGCTTCACGAGCCCGAGGCGACGGTCCAGGCGATGTCGGCGCTGACCGGGCAAACGGTCACCGGGCAAACTGGAGACTGGAGGTTGGAGTCGCCCCTAGCCCCGCTGGGCGAGATCGTCGTCGACACCGGCCGCTGTTCGGCGTGCGGCTGCTGCGTGCTCGCCTGCCCCACGAGCGCCCTCTCGGCGTCGGAGAGGGTGGCGGAGGGGGCACTGGCGCTCGAGTTCGACCCCTCGGCGTGCCCCGGGTGTGGGGCCTGCGTAGCCTCGTGCCCGGAGCGGGCCGTGTCCCTTTGCCGGGCTATTGGCTCGTCTTGCCTCACTGGGGGAAGGCACCGGATCGCCGATGTGGCCAAGGGCGACCGGTGCGTACAGTGCGGGGTGCCACTAGGGAAAGGCCTAGTCACAAGCGTGGTGGCCGCCAAACTGGCGGCCTCGCACCCGGAGGTCGCCCGTCGCCTTCGGGAAGGTGGGGACTACTGTGCCGAGTGCCTCCTACAGCCTCAACACCGAGCCGGGCCCGGCCGGATGGTTCAGCTCCTGGCCTCCAGCTCGTCGGCGAGCTCCTGGGCCAGACGGCCGGCTTCGGCTGGCTCGACCCCGGCCCGGGCGGCGAGCCAGCAGGAAATGGGCGCCGCCGTCCGCTCGGATGCGTGAGCGGCGGTCCCGGCCAGTGCGAGCAGCCGGCTTTGTTCTTCCTCGCTCGGGGGGGCGGTACCGAGCTTGCGGGCAAAAAGTTCGGTCCATTGTCCTGCGCTCACGGTCATGCCTCCGACCGTAGCGGACCGCCGGTGGCCCCTCCCCTCGGTGACGTAAAGACCGGGCCCCGGTCTCAATACGAGGTAGCCGCCTCGCCCACGTCCACGCCCAAGATGGACAGACCAGCGCTCGTGCCCACCAAGTCGGCACCGGCGGCGAGCAGGGACAGGACCTGCGGCCGAGAGCCGATCCCACCCGATGCCTTTACACCTACGCCGGCCGGCGCCCGCTGGCGCAAGAACGCGATGTCTTCTGGCGTGGCTACTCCTACGGCGCCGCTGCTGGCGTTCTTCAGCCAGGCCGCCCCCGCGGCAACGGCCAGTTCCACCGCCCGCTCCCGCTCATCAGCGCCAAGCAGCGGCAGTTCGAGCATGACCTTTATAGGGACGTCGACGGCACCCACCACGGCGGCGATGTCATTGCGGTACTCGTCGTAGAGACCGGACCGCAACAGCCCGGTATGCGCCCCGATGTCCAGCTGTTGTGCGCCGGCGGCGACCAGCGCCCGTGCTTCGGCCACCTTGCCGGTGGTCGTCATACAACCGAGGGGGAAGTCGAGGGCAGAAGCCAGCTTGACCCCCGTGCCGGCGAGGATCCCCTTGGCCAGCGGCACCCAGACGGCGGGCACCATGGCAGCATCGAAACCATAGCGAACGGCTTGCTCGCAGTGCTTGGTGATGTCTGTGGCACTGACGCCGGGCTGGATCAGCGTGTGCTGGATGAAACGAGCGAGCTCGGGGCCGGTCGGGGTCACCCGCTCCTCCTGGCCTGCATTAGCGACGACCGCACGCCGTCCGGCAGGTCGGAGAGCCGCGGCAACGACGGGACCACCCCGTGGGCCCCGACGCTGTAGGTGGCGGCGACAACGGCGACCTCGGCGGCCGCCCTCAGCCCGAGCCCAGAGGCGAGGCCCGTGGCCAGTGCGCCGGTGAAGGCGTCACCGGCTCCGGTCGTGTCCAGGACCACGGGTGCGGTTGGCGCCGGCACCACTCGGCGCGACTCCCCATCGTCAATGAGAGCACCGTGGGCGCCCAGGGTGATCACGATGCTGCCGGCACAGCGCAACCGCAACCGGTCGGCCAGCAGGTCCGGGACCGTGCCCGGTGGGCTGTCGGTGAGCGCCTCGGCCTCGGCCCGATTGGGCACGATCACGTCGAGCTCCCGGACCACGGTGTCAGGCAGGGGCACGGGTGGAGCGGGGTTGAGCAAGGCCCGCGTCCCGGCTTTTTTGGCCAGAGCGAGGGCATGGGCGGCGGCGTCCGCCGGGATCTCCAGGGAGACGACGCACACGTCGGCCTCGGCGATGCAGCTCCCGAAGCCTTCGACGTCGCCTGGCCCCAGGCGGCCCAGCGCTCCGGCCCCGACGATGATCCTGTTCTCACCGTCCGGTTCCAGCACGATCACGCCGAGCATGGTGGGGAGGTCTGCCGTCCGTACGTGGGCGGCGTCGACCCCCTCTTCCTGCCACAGCCGGTAGGCGGCAGCACCGAAAGCGTCGGGACCGACCGCCGTCAGCAGCGCCACCCGGGCACCGAGCCTACTGGCGGCGATGGCCTGGTTAGAGCCCTTCCCCCCCGGGCCCACCTGGAGCGAGTCGGCCAGAAGGGTCTCCCCGGCATTGGGTACCCGCCGGGCCCCAAAGGTGACGGCCGTCCCGTAACCGCCTACCACTGCCACCGCCGGCTGGTGCGCCGGGCCGGCGGTCCGGGGGACGACCACACGGCGCAGGATACCCGACTCTCGGGTATGGTCTCGGCAGGGACCATGAGCGACGCCCAACGTACCGCTCGCCAGTACGATGCCATGGCCGACGAGTACGCGGCGCACAATGCCGTGGGTGCGTACAACGCCTTCTACGAAAGGCCGGCCACGATAGCTCTGCTCGGGGACGTGCAGGGCCTGCGCGTGCTCGATGCCGGCTGTGGTGGTGGCGAGCTGACCGCTTGGCTGGTCGACCACGGGGCCATCGTGACGGCGGTGGACGTAAGCCCGGCCATGGCCGGGCTCGCCCGCCAGCGGACCGGTGACGGGGCCACCGTGCTGGTCGCCGACATCGCTCAGCGCCTTCACTTTGCCCAGACCGGGGAGTTCGACGTGGTCGTGGCGTCGCTGGTCATGCACTACGTCGGCGACTGGGAGGCGCCGCTCAGCGAGTTCCGGCGCATATTAGGCCCACAGGGCATGGTGGTTTTCTCGACTCACCACCCGACAATGGACTGGCAGCTCAGCTCCCCCGACGATTATTTCGCCGTTAAGCAGGTGACCGAGAGCTGGTCGGTGGGAGGGCGGGAGTTCGAAGTCACGTTCTGGCGCCGGCCCCTGACGGCCATGTGCCAGGCCATCGCCTCGGCCGGTTTCGTGATCGAACGACTGGTCGAGCCGGAGCCATCGCCCGATCTCGCCCGCCGTGACCCCGAGGCCTATCAGCGGGTACGCACCGAGCCGCGCTTTCTATTTTTCCGCTTGCGACCGTGGGCGGGCCCTGAATAGCGTTCTGCCTCGGCCAAAGTGGTCGTGCGAAGGTGGGACCACCCACGGGACAAGAGCGAGGAGGCACCATGCCAGCCAAGGGAAGTGCGGAATGGAGAGGCGACCTGCCCACGGGCACAGGCACGTTTACCGCCGGTGACACGATCAGCGGCGGGTACACGTTCAAGTCCCGCTTCGAGGACGGTCCCGGGCCCAACCCGGAGCAGCTCATCGCCGCCGCTCATGCTGCGTGTTTCTCGATGGCGCTGTCCAATGCACTGGCTAAGGCCGGCCACCCGCCCGTCTCGGTGCGTACCGACGCCACCGTCACCCTGAGGCCCGTTGACGGCGTCCCTACCATCGCCAAGATCGCCCTGGTGACCGTAGGGCAGGTACCGGGCCTGGACGAAGCCGCCTTCGTCGAGCAGGCCAAGGCGGCCAAAGCGGGGTGCCCGGTGAGCAGGGCATTGGCCAGCGTGCCGGAAATAACCCTCGACGCGTCGCTGGCACCCTAAAGGCGCCTGAGCGGGGAGCGATGGCCGCCCGGCGCGGCAGGCGACAGGTCAAGGCATGAGGGGCAGGCCCATGAGCACGGAGTCCCACAGCTCGCCGTTGCGGCGCCGGTAGTGGCGAAGTTTGCGCCCCTCCTCAACGAAACCGGCCCGGCGGTAAAGGTGCAGCGCGGCGGTGTTGTCCGGCCACACTTCCAACGCCATCTTGTGTGCCCCGGCGGTGGTCGCCCACGAGATGGCCGCTTCAAGAAGGGCCGTCCCGATGCCCCTTCCCCTCCAGCCGTCCCTCACGAGCATCCCGATGTCGGCGACGCCATAGGACGCCACCGAGACGAATATGTGACCGACTATCCCGGGACCGCCCGCGGGTGCACTGTCGGCCACCAGCAAGGTCGAGGGGCCAGCTGACAACGCCTCGCTGAGCCCCTGGCGCCGGCCGGCACGGTCGAAGGGGATCTCAGTGCCGATCCAACGTCCCTCGGCGGCCACGGCCCACGTCTGGTCGACGACGGCGTCGAGGTCGGCCTCGACCGCGGGGCGCACCACGACGGGTGCCGTTGAGTGCGGGCTTGCCCCCATGGCCCGAGTATGGCGGGCGCGGCGTACCCTCGCCCACCGTTTTTCGTCCCGCGGGCTCGGCTAGTAGACCTCCCCGGGGAGCCCGCTCAGCGCCGCCCGAGCCGCCAGGCCGTGCGCCCCATAACGAACAGGGCGGCCCCGAGCAACAGGGCGAACAGTATGGGCCCGGCCAAACGCACGACGCCCTCGCAACCGGCCACGAAGCCGTTCACGGCCCCGTTCCATGCCTTGTCCAGGCCGGACCGGGGTTTGGGGGGCGGAGGAGCGACGAGCTTCTGAGTGAGGGTGACGGCCAAGGTGGCGTACGTTGTTTCGCTGTTGAGGGCCCGCAGCTGCCCTTGGAGCTGGTCCAGCTGGCTCTGCAGGGTGTCGAGCTGGGACTGCACGGACAGGATGCCGCCGATCGTCGTCGCCTTGGTCATGATGGTCAGGTACTGCTGGCGGCTGTCCTGCAAAGCCGTGATCTGGGCCTGGAGGTCGACGTACTGGCCGGTGACGTCGGTGGCTTGAGTGGTGAGCGACGAAACCTTGCCGTAGCCCTTGACCGCATTGAGGACTTGGCCGAAGCGGTCTTCGGGCACCTGTAAAGTGACCGTTGCCTGGGCCGGCGAGCCGGGCGCCGCCGCCTGGGTCAGCGTGCTGGCGACGAAACCACCGTAAGCCGTGGCCAAGTTCATGAGCGCGGTGGTGCCTGATTGGATTTCCGCTCCGGGCATGACCACAGTGATGGCGCCGGTCTCCTCGATGAGGGTGCCTCGCCCATCGGGCGGGGTAGACGGGGGAGCCGCCGCCTCGACCCCGCCGTTCACGGCGAGCCCGGAGCCACCACGGGAGGCGGCGGAGCTACCCGCCCCCGGTGCCTCGGTGCTCCGTGACCAAGGCCCTGCCGGCACGGCACCGACGGCGTAAAGGACCGCGGCGCGGGGTGCAGACGGCGTGGCCGTGGCACCCTGGGTAGCCAGGGCACCGGCCAGCCCCGCGGCTCCCACCAGGCCTAAGACGAGTAGGCCAGCGGCACCTAACGCCTGCCGGCCGCCCACTTCCCAGCGCACGCGTGCGGCGGCCCCCGGCGAAGCTGCGATCTGGTCCATGCCTGTGTGTGGGCCTTACGGCCCAAGATCAACCGGTGTCGCAGGTGCCGGTGTTGCTTCCTTTAGGCTTTTAGGTCCGTTGTGAGATTGCGGCCTGGGAACGTAGTGGAGACCAAGGCGGGGACCATCGAGGACACGAGCTACCGTGCTTTGTTCAAGGTGCGCGGCCTTGCCCAGTTGCTCGTTTCTACACTTGCGGCCCGGATCGCGACCCAGATGTTCTCCGTGTTGCTTGTGCTGTTCGTCCTCGAGACCCACCATTCGGCCAGCCTGTCGGGCATTGTTGTCGTGTGCAGCCAGGTGCCCGGTATCATCGCCAGCCCGATCGCCGGCGCTTTGTTGGACCGTGGGTCGCGTGTCGCACTGATGAGGCTCGACTACTTGGTCGGCTCGACGTGCATAACCACGATCGGCGTGCTGTCGGTGCTCCATAGCCTGCCGACCTACCTGTTGCTGCTGGTAGTGTCGGCGGCATCAGTCACGGCCCCCCTCAGCCGGGTCGGCGGGAAGTCGCTTTACCCGGTCCTGGTGCCGAGGCAACTTTGGGACCGCTCGAACGCCGCCGACTCCGGCTCGAACGTCGTGGCCACCGTGCTCGGCCCGGGGGTGGCGGGCGTCGCCGTTGCCCTCGTGGGCCCTCGTGTGGCGCTTTTCCTCCCGGCCATCGTCATGCTGCTGGCCGCGGTGCTGCTTGTCCGCTTCGTGGCCCCGCCTGCGCCGTCCACCACCACGGCCTCGGTGCTCAGCGACGCTCGGGCGGCGATCGGTTACGTGTGGCGCAACCGGGTGCTCCGCATGCTCGCCGGCACCATGACGGTGTTCAACTCCTGTGGCGGCATCTTGACCGTCGCTGTCCCGTTCATCGTGCTGCGGCGGCTGCACGGCGGGTCAGCGACGGTTGGCCTACTGTTCGCCATCATGGGCGCCACGGGGTTCCTCGCTGGGCTGCTCACGGGCCGTTTCGGGACCGAGAACAGGGAGAAGCACCTGCTGGCCATGTCGTGCATGACGACGGCGGTCGCCTACGCGCTCCTCGCCCTCGACCACCACGAAGTCGTCCTCGTGGCGTTGATCGCAGTTATCGGCATCGCCAACGGCCCGCTTAGCGTGGCCATGTTCTCGCTTCGCCAACGCGCCACCGATCCGCAGTGGTTCGGCCGAGCGTTCGCCGTCTCCATGAACCTCAACTTCGTGGGGAACCCCATCGGCGCGGCGATCGCCGGTGCGCTGCTCACGCGCTCGCTGGCGCTAACGATGCTTGTCGCCGCGTCCTGTGCCGCCATCGGGGGCATCTGGCCGACGGTGCTCCCGGCGTCGAGCTACGAACCCTTGGCCCAAGGAGCCACGACCGCCTGAAATGGGCCCCGGACGGCCTTCTTCGCCGTCGCGGTGCCTCCCAGGCTCAACCGGAGGCCGCAGAGCGACGATCTAGTCCCGATGGGAACACACCGATCGGTGGG
This sequence comes from Acidimicrobiales bacterium, assembly GCA_052325485.1. GTDB lineage: Bacteria > Actinomycetota > Acidimicrobiia > Acidimicrobiales > Palsa-688 > Fen-671. The sequence continues at coordinate 31,506 of JBKQUU010000115.1, forward strand.
CGCCGGGCACAACCCACGGGCCGCGGCCGGAGGCTAGGGGACCTTGCCCACCACCATCTGCGTCCTGTCGGGGCTTGTGGCCGGTTCGTACCCGGGCTTCATCATCCCGGCCGTGGCGCAGGCGGTCTCGGAGGCGGGCGGGCGGGTCATGGCCATGCAAACCGTGGCCACGGGCATCGACTACCACGAGGAAGTTACCCTCCAGGACCTGGCGCACGTCGGGTGGCGACGCATCGCCGGCTTTATAACCATCGCCAACGCCGTCCCGCGGGACTACCTCGAAGCCATCCGCGCCGCCGGCAAGCCCGTGGTGTGCGTCGGTAACGAGGAACCGGGCTTTGTTTGTCCCGCCGTCCTCGCCGACAACGCCGGCGGCACCCGCCAGGCTGTGGAGCACCTGTTGGCGCACGGCCACCGCCGCATCGCCTTTATCGGCCACCTGGGCGAGTTCGACATCAGGCAACGCTACGAGGCCTACCGGGGGGCCCTGTTGGACCACGGCCTGCAACCCGACCCTGATCTGTTGTTCCCGGCCGATAACAGCCTGGAGGACGGGGGTGGCACCGCCGGCAGGGCCCTACTGGCGGCCGGGGTGCCGTCCACCGCGGTCTTCGCCGCCACCGACCTTAACGCGGTGGGGACCATGAACGTCCTCAAAGCCGCCGGGCTGCAACTGCCCCGGGACCAGGCCGTCGTCGGCTTCGACGACGACCCCGATGCCGCGCTGGTCTCGCCGAGCCTGTCGACGGTCACCCACGACCTGGCCCGCCTGGGCCGGCTGGCCGCGGAGTTGTTGCTACGCCAGGTGGACGGTGGACCTGTGCACCCCGGGCGCCACATCGTGCCGACGTCCTACCTGGCCCGGGACAGCTGTGGGTGCGAAAGTGCCGAGAGTGGCCCGGCTGAGCCAGAGGGCGGGGGCGATGAGGAGCCCGTCGCCCGGTTCGTGCAGGTCATGGACGGGACGGCCCTGATCGACGGCGCCGACCGGGCCGCGGTCGCCCGCCTCGCCGCCGAGGTACGCGGGATCTACTCAGAGGCCGCACGACGAGCACCTACAGAGCGCCAACTGAAAAGGCTCGGCCAGGCCTGCCAAGACTTGTGCGCCCTCAGCGTCTCCCGCTCCACTCATGACGCCGTCTTGTCCCTAGCGCTAAAAGTGGCCACCCAGATGGCACGGGCCCCTGGCGGGCAACCAACCGGTCTGGGCGAGCGGCTCGGCCTGTGCAACTACCAGGTACGCCTGAGCCTCGCCCAGTCCCTTCTGGCCAGGCGCGACGACTCGTACTACGGGCTGCGCAAGATGGTACGCGACGACTACAACATCACCGTCGACGTGCTCTACAACGACCGCGACCCCCGGTTGCTGGGCTGGTTGCGCAACACCGAGGCCCGGGCCGGGGTGCTCGGGCTGTGGCGGGACAGGAGCGCCAGTGCGGGCAGCGCCACCGTCCTACCGGGAGGGGCACGTACCCTCGACATCGCCGGTACCTTCGACGCCTCGGGCGAGCCGCCCCGGCTCAGCCGTTACAGCATGGACGCGGAGTCCTTCCCCCCCGACGAGCTGTTCGCGGGGGGAGAGGAACGGGACGTTGTTTACTTGTTCCCGTTGAAGAGCACGAAAGCGGATTGGGGTTTCCTGGCCATCGCCCAGCCGCTCGTGGCGGGCTTGGAGCAAGAGGCGTACTTTACCTGGTCGGCGCTGTTCAGTGAAGCCCTGTACCAAAGAGAACTGTTGCGCTCGCTCAGCCAACGAAGCGAAGAGCTCGCCATTTCCTACCAACGGGAGAAAGAAATGGCGGCGGCCGTACGTGAGAGCGAACAGCGTTACGCCCTGGCCGCCCAGGCCGCCAATGACGGCCTTTGGGACTGGGACCTCGCCACCGGGACTATCTACCTTTCCTCGCGCCTCCAAGAGATGTTGGGCGTCCAGGGTTGCGATGGCGATGATAACCCTGACAGGTGGTTGGAACGTGTGCACCCCGAGGACCGCCCCGGTCTGTTGGCCAAAATATCTGAGCTTAGAACGGGCGAAAGCGCGTCCATGACCCACGAGCACCGGGCCCAAGCCAGTGACGGACGTTACTTGTGGGTGCTCTGCCGGGGCCTGGCCGTCCCTGGTCCCGGGGCGCCGGCGACACGCATCGTTGGTTCCATCACCGACATGACCGAACGACGGTCGCTGGAAGAGAAGTTACGCCGACAAGCCCTCTACGACAACCTGACCGGGTTGCCCAACCGTGAGCTCTTCCTTGACCGGCTTTCTCAGGCAATTGTCACCGCCCACCGGCAGCCGGGCCACTGCTACACCGTGTTGTGGCTTGACCTCGACAACTTCAAGAGCGTGAACGACACTCTGGGCCATCTCTCCGGGGACAACCTCCTCGTGCAGGTCGCCGACCGCATCCGAGGGCACCTGCGCGGCTCGGACACGGCGGCCCGTTTTGGCGGTGACGAGTTCGTGGTCCTCTTGCAAGACGCCAGCGGTCCCGCCCTGGTCGAGCGGGTCGTCCAGCGGTTGTCGGAACACCTGGGCCAGCCCTACGACCTGTCCGGCCAGACCGTCTCGATCACGACAAGCATCGGGGTCGCCGGCGGCAGCGCCGCCCACGGGTCGCCCGATGACATCCTGCGCCACGCTGACCGGGCCATGTACACGGCCAAGGCGTCTGGGAGAGGGATCTATAGGGCGCCTGATATCGCCGGCACGTAGCGGCCCATGTGCGGTAACTCAGGAGATGCGGACCATTTTGATTGCCGTCCGCCCTCCGTGGACCGTCGCCATGCACCTGTCTTCCACCGTCTTACCACGGGAGAACCGAGCCGAGCCGGCGGCGGTGACCTGCAGCTGGAGAAGGTCGGTCCGCCCCGCGCCGAGGAACTTGTACGTGGCCATGGCCAATATGACCGTCCTCTGTTTTTTGACCATGAAAATCGTGACCGTGCCTGAGCAGGTAGCGACCCGACAGGACAGCTCGACCCGTAGGCGACCGTTCACTATCTTAGCCCTGGACGACACGATGCCGACCTGAGGCGCCGGGACGCTGGTGGGCGAGGACGGCGGACGGGTCGTCGTCGTGGTCGGCAATGTTGTGCTCGTGGTAGGGACCGTGGTCGTGGTGGTGGGCGCGGGCGGCGAGCCGCCGAAAGAGGGCGGGGGCGGCGGGCTGACGGTGATCGTCTGCTGGGCCTGGGGGGCAGCCGAGTAGTCGGCATCGCCGGCCTGGTTGGCATCGACGACACAGTTCCCCGGTGCGGTGTAGTTCACCGTCGAGCCGCTGGTCCCCGACACATTGCACACCCCGGGCCCGCTGGAGGCGTCAACGGAGAAGACCAGTGGGCTCCCCGAGGCACCACCCGTCGCCGACAACGTGGCCGAGCTGCCCACCACGCCGGAGGCCGTGGCGGTGAAGCTGATCGTCTGGGTAGCCGGCAGACTGGCGACAACGCCCTCTTCGCTGTTGGAGTAGGCGTCACCAGCGGCCTCGCACGAGCTGGCAGTGGCGCACGCCACACCGAACACTTCGACGGTCCCCGCCACAGGCTCTTCCGGGACTACCGTCAGGGCACCTGAGCCGGCGAGCCCGAGGGCCACGACCGCTCCCTCATCGTCCACCCCGGGCTGGACGTCCGAAGTGATGACACCGACGGCGTCACAGGAGCTGACGTCGGGACAGGCTACGCCGTACAGCCCGACGGTGGCCACGGCCTGGGCAGAGCCGACGGTGACCGCTCCGGGACCGCTGACGCTGAGCGCCACCACCAAGCCGCCGTCAGGAGCGGGATTGCCGACCGCCACGCACGTGACCGCGCTCGCGCAGGCCACGCCCTGGAGCTGTACGGTCCTGGGCACCGTTTGCGCGGTCCCGACGGCCCCGTTGGCCAACGGCACCACCACGCCCACATCGCCCGACGAGTCATAGGTGCCCACCATCAAGCAATACGTCGCAGTGGGACAGGCAATGGCTGACAGCCCGCCCGTCCCGGGCACCTCTTCGGGGGTCCCCGGCACTCCGTCCGCGATCGGCACGACGACGCCTCCAGTGGAGCTGTTGGACCCCACAGCCGAACAGGACGTTGTGGTGGTGCAGGCAATGCCGAGGAGCTGGGACGTCCCCGGCACCGTGACGGGGCTGCCCGGTGCCCCATCGGCGGCGATGGGCACCACCGCCCCGGCACCGGACGAGCTTTCGCCGACTGCGAGACAGGATGCCTCGGGCGGGCACACGACGCCCGAAATGACGACGGTCCCCGTCACCGCCTCGACCGTGCCTGGTGTGCCGTCGGTGATGAGTACGACGACGCCCACGGAGGACGTGTTATAGCCGACCGCGTAGCACGATGCGGCGCTGGCGCACGCCGCTCCATTGAACACGTACGTCCCCGGCACGGGCACCGGAGTGGCTACCGCCGCCGCTGGAGCGGCGGCACCAAGCGCACCGGCGACGACGAACGCGACCAATGCAGTCATCCCCCCACGGGCGGGCCACGAGCGGCCAGGCCACATGTTCACGACGCTCCTGCGGACCTTCGCTCGCAGATGAACCGGACGAGGGGCCATGCCGTGCTCCGTTCCTGGTGGTTATGGCGACAAGTGCCAACCGTGTCGCCCCAGACATGGGTACCGCTCCAGGGCGGGGCGGACCATTCCACGCCGGCCCGCACCGCTGTTCGTGGGACAAAAGAGCGTCTGCGTGGCTAAAGTACGTCCCTATTTCGCATATCCCCCTGATCCCGTAAGGAACATTGGTATATCCGTACTTACGGTCTGAGGTACGCCGAAAACGACCAGCGCGAACCGCCTTCCCCAAATTGGGCACACCGTGTCACCGGCCGTTCGGCCAATGCCAAGGGCAGCGGTTGGCTAAAAAGCACTTACCGAGGTGATGGCCCGCTGGCACCCAGGGGTCAGCGCCGCCCGAACGTCCAGTAAAGAAGGGAGTTGCCTGGGTTCAAAAGCATTAATGCCCGCCACGCCTTCTTCTTGCCACGGACCTGGTCGTCGTGCCTACGGTCCAAGTCCCGCCAAGAAAGCGCGGCGGAGACGACCTCGATCGCGACCAGCCCTCCGAGCAGCAGTCTCTTCGATTTCGTGTTCATGGTCAAGGTCTATCGCACAGGGCACCCAGTCAGCTGTGCGCTTGGCCGGCCCGAGCGCAACGTCCAGCACTGCCGCCATTATGCTCATAGGGGTGCCCGGCGGTGAGCGGAGCGGCTCTTGGATGAGGGCCATGAGCGCAGGCTTCGCTTTCGCCCACGAGCTAGGGCAGCCTTGTAGCCCTCTGCACCTGCTTGTGGGTGTGGCCGAAGGAGACGACGCTGCCGCTGCCGCGCTGAGCACAGGTGGTGAACATCTCCGCATGGTCGTGGAGCACAACCAGGACATTTTTACCGAGGGAAAGACATATCTCCAGGCGCAAGCTCAAGGGGCGGCCAGGATGTTCGCCGAGGACCGGGGAGAGCCGGTCGGAGCCGAGCACCTTCTCGTCGCCCTATTGGACCAGGCTACGCCAGAGGTCCTAGAGGCCTTGCGCCGGGCGGGGATAGACCGCGTTTCGGCCCGCGAGGCCGTTCTTATAGCGATCGGGGAGCTCCCCGGTCTCCCGCCAGTCCGCGTGCCCCGACCTACCCCGGCCGGCACCATGGACCGCCCTGCCCTGAGCGTCGAGATGCTTGACCCGAGAGCGTGGGCGGCATTGCGCTGGCGCCATGAGCACCTACCGCTCGCACGTCTGCGCCACCGGTCTGACTGGGGGGCGCTGTCCCGGCTCGAGTCAGCCAGCGTCTTCCGGGTCGCTTCCAAGCTCGGCCTCGACGACGACCAGCTTTATTCGCTGCTCCGGCACCATAGCGACGAGGTGGGGAGGCGGGCGGCGTTGTTGGCACCAAGTCTCGTCCCGGTCCGCCTTCCGCGACCCACCATCACGCCCGTACCGATCACGAGATCGTCCCGTCGTCGGTCACGGCCCGGCTTCCTCACCTTCACCTACGGCTGGGGCACTTGGTTCAAGAACCGCCGGGGTGGACTGGAGTACCGCTGGTTCCGGCTCCGCGCCGCGCCTTACTATCGAGGCGCACCCGAGCTGTAAGCCTGTACCCGTTGTCCCGGGCGCGCCACCGGAGCGGTCGGGTCGCGCAGCTCCTACCCCGGCGCTCGGGGACGCCGTCTGCTTTGACTTTTCAAGTGCAGGAGAGCTGGGCCAAGCTCTGACAGTCCGGTCCGCTGGGGGCCACCCGGCATCAATAAGTCACTGATGCCGTGAACGTGCCCCAGCCGATCTGGGGGCTATTAAGCACCGTCAAGGCAAGTGACGCCTGCCCAGTCGCTCTCTTGAACGCCCCGGTGCCGCCTGAGACGGTCAACGGGGAAGTTTCCGTGTAAACATTGGCATTAGCCGTGGGGCACTCCAGGTCCTTCGTGGTTGAAAAATAAATCGCGTCCCCGTTGTCCGGGCCGCTTTGCGCCGTCAGCGCTTCATTTATCGATGAGACCAGGCAACCGTTCTTTTCGACGCTGGTCACCGCCCCGGTTTCGGACCACCCATAGGTCGTGACACCGGACCGCGCCACACCGTAGCCGGAGAAGTAGGTGGCCGCCGCGCAAGGGCCTACGCAGCCGTACGCGGTAGTCAGGGTCAGGTCGGCGAGATCTACATCTGTCGGGGCATGCCGTACGTGGGCTGCGGCATGGGGTGAGGCGCCCGCCGGCATGGGGGCGACGCCGACCCCTGCCGCCACGGCCCCGGCGGTGAGGAGGGCCACCACCCCGGCTGCTCGGGCGCTCATCTTGCTGTTGCTCATCTGGCTCCTTTCGCAAAGGGCCACCGCGGCCCTAAGCGAACTATGAGCGGGGCGACGCCATCGAACATCCACCCCGGGGTTAGATCTTTCTCCCGAGGCCCCGAGGTTCCTCTAACCCCGGGTTAGACGCTCTGGCATGCTCATCGGTGCATGGTTAGAGAATGGTCGGCCAACTTCACCTGGCCCGGGCCTTCTGGGGCCCGGTGCCATCGGGTGCCGCGGTAATGGCCCCGTCCTTTGCCCTGCCCGCGGGGACGTCTGCGGTCGACCGGCGCTGGCCACTCCCCGTGCCGTCCTCGTCCCCCGCCGTAGGCTGGTGATAGTGAGCGAACAGGACGAGCCCGGGCTCTGGGGTGCACCACCGTTGACCCTGGCGGCGTACGACCGGGCTGGTCCTACTCGGAGACGCCGGCTCATACACGGGATGACCCTCTAGCACCCTCTTGGGGATCAGCGCCGCCCGAACGCCCAGTAAAGGACCGAGTTGCCCGGGTTCAAGAGCATGACTGCCCGCCAGGCCTTCTTGTGGCCACGGACCTGATCGTCGCGCCGACGGCTCAAGTCGCGCCAAGCGAGCGCGGCGGAAACGACCTCGATCGCGACTAGCCAACCGAACAGCAGTTTCTTCAGTTCCCCGTTCATGCTCCAAGGTCTATCGCAAGGGCGTCCCGTGAGCGCGCCACCGGCTGCTCCCCGTCCGAGGAGCTCGCCCAGTGCACTCCGACCGGAACTGCGATGAGCACACCACGCTGGCACGATCAGGCCCGACCATCACCCATCGAAGCTGGGGGCCGCTCAAACCGTCACCATGAAAGGCACCGTCGGCAGTCATGTCCTCAGGGTCTTAAGCCGTTATCAACCAGCGACAGGAACGACCCATAACTGAGACAACAGGGCCAGGGCACCGATCATTGACCCCTTCTGTAAGCCTGTTCTGCTTCGCTCAAAGTAGCCGCTGAGCAGCCATAACGATGCCGCCGATCCCGGGCTGACGAAATACTGACCATTAGGTTTGGAATTGAGGGGCCAGGTGCAAGCTGCGCGGGCCGACTGCGCTACGCGCCCGCGATCTCTGTGACCGAGTCGAGCAGCGCGCTCGCGACCCAAACGCTATTGTCGAACGCAACCAGGTCGGATGGCTCGGCCAGCCTCTCGGCAGCCGAGGAATAGACCTGGACAGGGCTACCGGTGGAGGCGTCTACCTCGCTAACCGAGTTGTCACCCGTGTCCGCCACCCAGATGTGAGGACCGTCGGCGCTGAGGGCCTCAGGTTCATCGAAGCCATAATTCGGCCCAGAGATGACCTGGACCAGGGCACCAGTCGAGGCGTTGATCTCGGTGAGGGAGCCGCCCTCGTAGTTGGTCACCCACACGTTGGCGCCGTCGACGGCGATCCCGAAGGGCTGGCGCAGGGCGTACTTGGCGGCCGAGATCACCCTCACGGTCTGGCCCGTGGACGCGTTCACTTCCGACACCAAGTTGACGTGCGGGTTCGTCAACCAGATCATGGTCCCGTCCAGGGCCAGGTCCTGGGGCACGTAAAAACCGCGGCTGGAGGATTGGATCACTCGCTCTACCGCGCCCGTCGAGGCGTCGAGCTCCGTGAGCGAGCCGTGCCCGACCATGCTCTCGGAGTTGACGACCCATACGCGCTGGCCATCGGAGGCGACGGCCGAGGGCAGGTAGAAGAGCTTTGGGCCCGTGGACACCCGCACCACGGCGCCGGTGGTGGCACTCAGCTCGGTGAGGGAAGGCGCCAAGTTGGTGCCCCCCGACCGGCCGCCGGCGCTCGCCAACCACACGTGGGTGCCATCAGCGGCGATTGCCTCAGAGCTGTAGGTACCCCTAGCCAAGACTGGGATGACCCTGACAAGGGCCCCGGTGGAGGCGTCCAGCTCGGTGACCGAGCCGTCGCCATTGGCCACCCAGACGTGCAAGCCGTCGGAGGTTACTGCTAGGGGGTTGTCCAGGTGGTCCACCGAGCCTAGGACAACCTTCACTACGACGCCCGTGGAGGTACTGATCTCGCTGAGAGAGCCGGGGTCCTCACCCACCCAGAGGTGGGTGCCGTCGGCCGCCATGTTATTGACCCCGTTGGGACGTAGCCCGCCCACCAGGCGCAATAGGGCTCCGGTGGAGGCATCCAGCTCCGCCACCGAGGCCCCGCCTTCGACCCAGACGTGGGACCCGTCAGAGACGAGGGCTCCCAGGTCAAAGAAGTTGTAACTCGGCCCGGAGATGACATTGACGAGAGCACCGTTAGAGGCATTGAGGTCGGTGACCGAATTGTTGCCGCTGTTGGCCACCCACACGTGCTTACCGTCGGAAGAGATGGCTACGGGCTTGTCGAGGGCATAGCGGGCGGCCGATATCGCCTGGACGAGCTGACCGCTCTTGGCGTCGAGCTCGGTCACCGAACTGGCGGTCTGGTTCGCCACCCACACGTGAGCGCCGTCAGAAGCGATCGAAATGGGCCCTCCGAACCCGTAGCCCGGCCCGCTTATCACCCGCACCACCGAGCCAGTAACGGCGTCCAGCTCGGTGACCGAGTTGCCGGTGTAGTTGGCGACCCAGACGTGGGTGCCGTCGGCGGCGACCGCCACCGGCCCGTCGATGCCAGAGCTCGGCCCGCTTATCACCTGGGCCAACTGGCCGGTGGCGGCGCTGAGCTCAGCAACCGAATCCCCAGGGCCGCCGTTGACGACCCAGACGTGGGTGCCGTCCGACGCCAGGGCCTCGGGATCGTCCAGGCCGTACGTGGCGCCCCACATGACCCGGAGGCGCCCCCCGTTCGTGGCGCTCAGCTCGACGACCGAGTTGTTCCCGGTGTTCGCCACCCATACGTGAGTGCCGTCGGAAGAGACAGCTTCAGGGTTGTCAAAGCCCCACCCGAAGACTCGCACGGCCCCAAGGGACGAGGGCACGACGGTGGTGGCAACCAGGCACCAGGCGAGCATGCTCATAAGCAGCGGCCGGACGAGGCTACGCGAGCTCATGCGCCACCTCTCTCACGCAGACCTGTGCCCGGGAGGTGATATCCCGGTAGACGCTGGCCCACATTCTGCCGTCGACGGAGAAATCGTAGCTCAGTCGACAGGACGTGCCGTCCCCGTCGGGTGTCGAAGGTCTTGTTTGGGTTGGCTCCGGACCGGTAGGCACCTGGAAGGCTGAAAACCCGGTCTCAGAGCGCGCCGGCGGCGGCGGCCAGGAACTTCATCTGGGCCGGCGCCACCGATCGCCAGAAGCCGCTGGTGTGACCGGCCCATGGGCGGAACACGGCGACGTGCGGCCACGTCATGAGTTCCGAGAGCCGGCGTGTGGCCGGGTAGAACGGGTCTTCGTCCCCACAGTCCAAGCGGGCCCGCAGTGACCTCAAGGTGGTCACGCCGATGAAGACGTCGTTGGCATAGAAATCCTGGGCGTCGTCGAACGCACCGGGCGCGGTCTGCGCCGGCTCAGACCACAAGGCGGGGCTGGAAACGGCAACGCCCTTAAAGAAGTTGTCACCGTTCGCCGCCGCCGCCCGCTCGGCCGTGAGCAGGGCGCCGTAGCCGCCCATGGAGTACCCGTGGAGCGCAAAGGGAAGGGGCCCTAGCCTGCGGGCAAGCAGGGGCACGAGCTCGTCGACGACCATCGCGTGGGCGTCGGTGCCGTTGGCTCGCCGGTGCCAGTAATTGTCCCCGCCCCCGTCGGCAGAGGCGATGGACAGCGGCACACCGACGTAGGCGGCGGCATCCGGAAGGTGCAAACTGTCGAACGGGGCGAACAAGTTGGCGTCTTTGCCGTAAAGGCTGACCACCATCGCCCGAGGCCGGCCCTGGGCCGGCAGCGAGTAAGCCCAGGCCACCTCGCGGCGCATGAACCGGCTGTCAAAGCTTCCCGTGACCATGCGGGCGCCCGAGGCGGGCAATGCCAGGTCCGGGCCCTCGGTATACCCCCACGCCTGCTCAAGCTTGTGACGCAGGCCTTCGTCTAGGCCGAGGAGCCCGCCGGCACCCACCACGGCGGCGGCCCCCGCCAGCCCGAGGAACCGTCTTCTGCTCAGGTCCACAGCGCGCCCCTGACGTCGCCCCCCACGGGTGGAGGCAGCTTCGCCTGTCTTAACCGCGCCGTCCGACGTCCGGTTCCGGGCCGGGGTCAGGGCTGGCGCAGCTGGACCGAAGACGTCGGTCCAACCGAGCCGGCTCTCCCGCTCTTCGCGGTGCAGAGGAGCCTCAGCAAGCACACAGGGGCTCAAGCCAGCCCCTGACCAGCACAGAAACGGGTCATCGCGAACTTCGCCACCTCGGCCCCTGGGAGTACGAGCAAGTCAAACCCCCAGAAGGAGCCCTACATGACCAAGCCTGTGAACTTCGACAAGCTGCTCTACACGCCGGTCGAGGCGGCGCACGCTCTCGGCCTCAGCCGGTCCACCATCTATGTCCTCGTGGCCAACGGCCGAGTGCCCTCGGTCCGTACCGGCAATTACGAAGTCAACGTGCGCCGCCACATCGTCCCCGTGATCGGCAACCGGACGCTAGCCAAGCTCTCGCCCGCGGACGTGCAGGGGCTCATCAACATCAAGCGCGGGGAGGGGCCGGCGCCGAGCACGGTGCCCTACGTCCACGCCACCCTCAGGGCCGCCCCTGGGCGTGGCCCTCCGGTGGGGCCTGGTGAGCCGCAACGTCGCCACGCTGGTCGAGCCGGTGTCGGTCACCAGAACTCCGGTGGCACCGTTCGAGCCCGAAGAGTTCAACGCCATCTTGGAGGCGGCGGCCGCGGACCGGCTCGGCACCTTCTACACGTCGCCCTCGCGGTGGGCCTTCGCCCGAGCGAGGCGTTGGGGCTGAAATGGGCCGACGTCGACCTGTCCGAGGGATTGCTCCGCGTGCCGCGGGTCCTCGAGCGACGTGGCAAGGAGAAGTCCCGGACCAGCCGCCGCACAATCCCCCCGCCGCGGGTGTGCGTCGACCAGTTGACTGCGCACCGCCACCGGCAACTTTTCGAGAGGCGCAGCACCGACGGGTGCGAGAAAAACGATCTGGTCTTCTGCACACCCGTCGGGACGCCGTTGGACAGGACCGAGGTCTCCCGGCGCCTTCTCCAAGCTCCAGGAACAGGCCGGCGTGGCCCACCACCGGCTCTACGACTGCCGCCACACCGCCGCCAGCTTCCTGCTCGCCCAGGGTGTCGCCCCCCGCGTCGTCATGGAAGTGCTTGGCCACTCCTCTTTCGCTCTAACCATGGACACATATACGCATGTTCTGCCGACGCTCATGCGCGACGCCGCCGACGCCATGGACGGTTGGCTTGAGGCTTGGTTGACGGCGTCGCAGGAGCAAGATGACCCCCCGGTCCGTGTGACGCTGGTGTGACGCCTGTGTGCAAAGCTGCTTTGCGCGGTTGCTTTGCCCCGCACGCGACCATATCCGGGAGGAGACCGATGGGACGGCTTGGGATCATGAAGAAGCTTCTTGCATCCTCGGCGATCGTGGCCGTCGTCGCTTCCGCCTTACCCTTGGCGACGGCAGCCGCGCTGGACGGGTCGCCGGTCACCGTGGCAGTAGCCCAGGAAGTTCAGCTCAACTCGGACGGCTGCCCTGAGTTCCTCGGCACCGCCCTGGATGGCGCCCACTGCGATCCCTGGCCCGTCTCGTTCTACCCGCAGGTTAAACAGACCGAAAGCGGCTGCAGCGAGGCCCTGTTCATGCTGGTGCCCCTCAACCCCAACGTGGACGAGTACGTGGTCTCGTGGAGTTGGGACACCCCCGAAGCCCGGGCCCACCCGTGGACGTTCACAGCCACGGGTGGCCCGCATGGTAGCGGGAGCGGGCCGTACGGGGAAGAGCAATGGTCAACTACTGCGCTCACCCCGGCCAACACCGGCGTAAATGTCAACTACCAGGTCCCAAGCGGCTTCGGGGCCTGGTTCGTCGCCGCCGGCGGCGGGCCGGGGGACTGCGACCCGCAGACGGGCGTCGCTCAAGGCTGGGCGGTCACGTATAAGCGGGCAGTGAGCGGGACCATCACCGTTGCGGGCAGCGGCGCGCCGGCCCCGGGGATCACCGTCGAGGGTAACTGCAACGGCGGGGGAGGCACGACTACTACTAACGCGCAGGGCGAGTATGAGCTCCTCGTGGACAAAGGCCCCTGCACCGTCACCCCGCAACTTGTAAATGGCCTCAAGGCGACGCCTGTGAGCAGGTCGTTCGACGTAGAAAGCAACGTGTACAACGTCGATTTCGTCGTCCCCTGTGGCGCCCTTCCCGCCGAACCGGCCAGTACGGAGATCAACGGCTCGCGCCAGCCGGACGTCCTCACCCCCGCGGTTTCATCATCACCAGCAGACTGCTTGCAAGTGTTCATCAAGATCGTCGGGCCGATCCCCAACGTCGGGACCCGCTCCGGCCTGTCGGTGGACAACTATGTGCCAGACGACGGGCCCGTGAACTTCACCAGGCTCACTGGTGCCCCCCACGAGGCCACCCCCCTGGTCGCCATACATCAGGTGGGCCAACAGTGCGTGTCGGGGTGCGCCAACATCTTGATCACGGTCGTGAACAAGGCGACGCACGAGCCCGCTGCCAACGCTGAGGTAGACGTGCAGCTCGGGACGATCGATACCGCTGAGTCCCCCAGCCTGCACCAGCAAGGCCGCCAGTTCCTCTGCCTGCAGACCGACAGCGCGGCACAGGACTGCGGCACCAGTTTGGACCGCCTGAAGACCGACGACAACGGCCAGATCCGCCTCCTGTACTGGGCGCCTGGCGAACTGGTCACGGCCCACGTTGAGCTCTACGCGCAGGTCTGCACACCCTCTTCGTGCTCCCTCAAACGAACGAAGTCCAAGATCACGGTTTACCCGTACCGGATTTTCCACTCCCAGGGAGAGCTCCCGCCCGAGGAGGTCCGGGACCTCGTGCAGATGGTCCAGACCGAGCAGTACTTCGACATCGCCTCCCACGCCGCCGAGAAGGGCCTGGAGGCCAGCGCCGAGGGGTGGATGGAGCTACTCGGGGTGGAGTCGCATGCCGTCGAGCTGGCGCTGGGCCCGATCGGGTTCGCGGTCGCCTTCCTTATCATCGACCTCGCCCACGCGACCAGCGAGCTCATCGAGGACGCGGGGCTACAGGGCGCGTTCTTCACCGCCACCGGGTTGTCGGAAGCCGGCCTCGGGGTCGGTTACCAAAGCAGCGCGTTCAAGAAGAAATTGGGCTGGTTCGACGAAGTGTACTTCCGGGAGCGAGTCCTGAAGTCCGGCACGGTCCTCACTTATTCGTCCGGCTGGCTTTGGGAGCTGGCTAAACAATGGTCCGAGAAGTACGGGAACGGCGCGTGGCGCACAGGGGGCCTCTTCAAGCCAGAACCAATCAACTTGTCGGTGTACGAGACTTCGTACTGCCAGGTTGGGGCGCACTGTGGGCCCGGCTACGGGTCTTTGCACAGCCCCGACATACGCACGGACTTGTGCATTTACATTAGCCAATTGGGCTCCCCCACCTGCAGCATTTACTACGACGCCCCGATCTGGGTCGCAAGCCAGATGGGGGTGGACGAAAAGCTGAACCAGCACAACCTTGATACGAGCCTTGCGTCAAGTCCGACCCCGCCAGAGGCCGTTTCTCCTGACGGGACCGTGACCAACGGCGGTTTCTCTCAGCCCGTTGTGAGTGCCGAGCTCATGTACCAGGGTTACGCGGCGGGCAGCACGGCCATTCCGGGCTGGACCATCGGCGGCGACGGCGTGGAGGTGTACGCCAGTAGTTTCATGCAGCACCCAGCCGGGACTACTTCTGAGGTCCGCCTGTTCGGTAGCGGCCCGGGCAGCATAAGTCAGACGATCGCCACGACACCGGGCAAAACCTATGTCCTGCAATGGTACGGGGCGGGCGAGCCCGGTGGCGGTCAGGCCGTCAAGACCATGCATGTCTTTTGGGACGGCAAGCTGGTGGCGGCGCCTACGTTCGACACGACCGGCCGCTCCTTCACGGACATGGGCTGGAAAGCACTCAAGCTGACGGTGACGGCAAGCTCGCCCACTTCCACCATCGAGTTCATAGACGCCACCTCCGACAAGAGCTTCTGGGGGTCGATGGTGACCGGCGTGAGCCTCCGTGCGTCCTCCTGATCTGAACGCCCTTGTGGCGCCAACTCCAGCGGTGCAGAGACGCCAGGGAGGCCGGACCTGTCCCAGATGCCCGGTATGTACGGCGCGGGGACACACAGGTGTGGTTGTTCTGGTAGTCCACTGCCATCATCGATGATCCGCACCCCGGCTTCGGTCTGTGCGCTCACCCCGCCTTGTGCCGCGATTGCCGTTTGCGGAGCCAGGCCGGCCAAGCGAGCAGCCTCCTGTCCCGCCCGTTGCGCCCGGGCGCGATGGGCCGCTTGGGCGAGCGAACCGATATCCCTCGCCTCGCCGAGGGTGCTCAAGGTGCTGATATGCCAGCGGTCGCGGTAGGCGGCGATGACGACCACGGGGTCCCACCAGGCCTGGGCAACGGCCGGGCCGGGGGGTGGTGGGCCCGAAGACCTTGGCCCAGGGTGCCCCGCTGCGTACGGCCTGCTCGGCCAGGTCCAGTGCCCGCTTGGTAATGAC